>NZ_JAHKRK010000362.1 GCF_019396355.1 Pseudonocardia nigra | reverse complement strand
TCGCCGGCCGCGCCAACCTCGCCCACGCCCGACGCGACCTCCACGACCACGCCGCCGCCTTCGCGGTCTTCGGAATCTAACAACAAACGATCAAACCGGACAAAGATCTACAACGCCGGGGCCCTGCCTCGCCACCCGGGGTCTCACCGTTGGGCAGTGCCGATTGGCCTGCCCGGCGGGTTTCACCCAGGAACTCGCGGATCAGGGTGCGGATGGCGGCGCGGCGCGGTCGCGGGTGGGGAAGCTGCTCGTGGGTGTCGATGCCTTCGTGGGTCGTCGCGCCGACGTGCACGACCGCACCCCCGTCGGCGAGCATGTGCCGCACCCGTGCTGCTACACGGTTGCGGTCCATCCAATGGAACGACTGGGCGAAGGTCACGACGGAGGGGACAGGGATTCCGGCGGGCAGCTGCTCGCCGCGCAGGCAGCTCCAGGTGACGTTCGTGATGCCGGCACGGTCTGCCTGGCGAGCGGCCTCCGCCAACATCTCGGGGTCGGCGTCGATCCCGACGACTTCGGCGAAGAAGCGAGCCATCGGCAGTGTCAACGAGCCGGGGCCGCAGCCGACATCGAGCAGGCGCCCAGATCCATCGAGGTGAAGCGCATCGGCCAGCCGATCGGCGAGCTCCGGCGGGTAGGCCACGCGACCTACCGTGTAGAACACGGCGCTACCGGCATAGAGCGTCGAGTCCCAGGACCAGCCTGGTTCGGTCATTCGCGTCTCCCAAGAAACCATGCCAGTCAGTGATGTGCGAGCATTGATCGCAGGAGCTTGATGTCGTGGATGTCCTTGTCGCGCCACGGGCGCCCATTGCGCAGGTGGGGATACTGCTCCTTCATCGCCAGCATCCCCATCACGCTCATCGCCAGCACCGACAGACCCTCGAGCTCAACCGGCTCGTCAGGGAACGAGCCCACGGGGAACACCCAGTCGTCGTACCTGCCGGCGGTCGTATACGTGCCATCGGATTGGGCGTCGAAGTAGGCGGTGCTGAACCAGACGTCGTCCCACGTGTACTCCGCGGACTCCTCTGGGGGCTGCGTGTCGACCAGGGTCGCGCCAGGGTCGCGCCCGCAGCTACCAGAAACTGCCGAACATGGAGCGCGTCGTTGCGGTCGACCCAGAACTCGATGTCACCGTGATCGTGGGTCACACGCCCGATCCGAGCGTCGAGGCCCCAGCCTCCGAACAGCCAGGCACGCTGGGCACCCTCGGCCAACTTGGTGGTGATCCTGCGGATCCGGTCGAGCTGGTCTCGGGTCTTCTCGTTCACCGCCACCCCTCTGTCCCTGGGGCCCGCGGAAGTTCAGGCCAGCTCAGCGGATCACGGTAGTCCGACAGCACCGAGGCAACAACGGCATTAACGCTGCAGGTCACACCGGCAGCGCCTTCGGCGGGCGAGCCGCAGAGCACAGGGTTCAGTCAACCAACCGCGTCCTCAGTATCTGCGAGGGAGGTCGGGTGCGGCTGCAGTCGCGCCAGCAGCGCTCGCTGACCCGCTACTTCCCGGAGATCGTCGAGGCCTTGCGTACCTGGTTCGCCGGCGAGGTCGTGCTCGACGGGGAGCTCGTGCTGTGCGGGCCAGACGGGCGGCTGGACTTCGCCGCGCTGCAGCACCGCCTCACCGGTGCCCACCGCAGCCCGGTCCGGGCCAGCTATGTCGTGTTCGACGTGCTCGCCGCCGGGATAGCGACCTGCGCGCCCATCCCTACCGGGTGCGGCGGGTGTTGCTCGAGCAGCTGCTCGACCGTGCGCAACCGCCGCTCGCGCTCGTCCCCATGACCACCGACGGCGACGCCGCACGTGTCTGACTTACCGAGCACCTCGCCGTCGGGGTCGAGGGCGTCGTGGCCAAGCGTCTCGACCACCCCTACGCACCCACAAGACGGGCCTGGCGGAAGGTGAAGGGCAGAGCATCGGCCGAAGCGATCGTCGGTGGCATCCTCGGGTCGCTGCGGGCACCGGCCGCTCTCGTCCTCGGCCGCCCTGACGAGACCGGTCGGCTGCGCGTGGCCGGGCGCACCGGCCCAATCCCCCGCCACGTTCGAGCCGCTGTCGGCGCTGCCCTGCAGCCTGCAGGGGGCTGGCACCCCTGGCCGGACAAGCTCCCGTCGGCGAGGTTCGGCAACGCCGCGCCCGTCGACTTCATGCGGGTCGAGCCGGCGCTCGTTGTCGAGCTCGCTGTCGACGCCGCCGTGGACGTGGTGCGCGGCCGTCCGCTGTGGCGCCACCCCGCTCGACTCATACGGGTCCGCCACGACCTGCGCGCCGCCGACCTCAAGCCCTTCTAGCCGCGGTACCCCCTGACGGGCCGCTGAAGGCCACCGGGCGGGTCCCGGTCGACTGAAGCGTTGGACACAAGACCTTGGCTGACTCTGGTTCGGCACTTGTGACGCCTACGGCGCCCGTCCAGGCGCGCCACCAGACCATCCTCGTACCCGCGTCAGCGCTCACCTCCCGCGAGATGGAGCCCCGCCGATAGAACCGGTGGACGCTAACCTGAGAGTCCCCTGGTCCCCTCCGAGTCCTTGCACGAGTGGCGGGCGAAGCCCGCAGGGAGCGTGACAGCAGCCTGTGACTACCCAGCACGAGGACACCGCCGGACACGACGTCGCGGCCACCGACGAACTGAACGAGAGCAACGCCCGAGCTGCCCTTCGTGCCGCCTGTCCTCAAGTCGGCCTCTCCGCCGAATCAGCGCAACTGATTCGCATCGGCTCGAACGCCGTTTTCCGTCTGTACGCCGACCATCCCGTCATCGCCCGTGTAGCACGTTCTACCGAATGTCTCGCCGAGGCGTTCAAGCAGGTGGCGGTGTCGCGATGGCTGCAAGACGCGGGTTACCCTGCCACTCAGGCCCTTCCGATAGACCAACCGGTAGTCGCGGCAGGGCGAGTCATCACCTTTTGGAAGTCTGTGACGGATCGCGAGGAGTACGCACCTATCGCAGACGTTGCTCTCCTCATTCGTCACCTCCACGACTTGGCGGCCCCGCCAGCAGACATATCTCTTCCAGCACTTGAACCATTCGGCTCAGCGGGCGCGCCGCTTCCCCGGTTCGATGGCCTCGAAGTCGAGGATGCCTCGTACCTGACCGAAAGACTCGAATGGGCGCGGGCAACCTTTCCAACCTTGCCGTTCACACTGCCACAGGGCCATATTCACGGCGACGCGAACGTGGGCAACGTGCTGTTGACAAAGGATGGATCGCCGGTTCTGATCGATCTCGACAGCTTCGCCGTTGGGCCACGTGAATGGGACCTCATCCAGACAGCAATCTTCGCTGATCGGCTGGGCTGGCACACACGCGACGAGTACGACACGTTCGTCAAGGTCTACGGCTACGACATCACGACTTGGGACGCTTACCCGCTACTCGCCGAGATGCGCGAGCTGGCGATGACGTCCTGGTTGAGTCGGCAGGCTTCCGCATCGGAAAGATCCGCACGTGAAGCTGCTAAGCGAGTCCAGGCGCTGCGGGTCGGGGGTAGCCGAGCAGACTGGTCACCCTACTGACCGGCCGCCGTTCAACGTCGGCGTCCAGAGACGTGCACCTTCGGCCTTGCTTTCGAAGTCACGTAGGATGACACTGCCGCGCGCCCGGTGGAGGCGCTGCCGGAACTCGGCGACGTAGCTCGCCGAGCGTGATGACTTGAGGTTCTCGCCGATCTCTAGCGCTCTGAGTGCAACTCGGCAGGCCTCCTCCGCCTCGCCCTGGTCCATGTAGGCATGTGCGAGCACCATGGTGGCGAAGAAGTCGCTTCGCAGGTAGTCGCCGCTTGCGCTTCCTAAAGACTGTGACGCGTAGGACGAGGCGTGGCCAGGTCGACCCAAGTCGCGGTTGCAATGCCCGAACTCGGCAGCCAGCTCGGCCTCATCGAAGTACTGAATCCATGCTGGCCCCTCGCCGGGGGTGTGCCGCTCGAACTCTGTCATTGCTGCCGCTAATGCTTGATCGCACCCGGCGGCATCGCCGAGACGAGCGAGCGCACGGGCCTCCATCACGTAGAAATGTGATGTCAGAATCGGCACCCCGGAGGCGACACTTCCGACACGCGCAGCACGGGCAAGATTGGCCGCTTCACGGAACCTTCCAAGGAAGGTCGCTTGATGACTCATTGCGTCGAGGATGCTAGCACCGAGCAGTCGATCCCCTGCCATGTCAGCTAGGCCGAGCGCCTGGATGAAATACCGCTGCGCAAGTAGCTATTCAGCAGGGTTCGGCGGCTGGTGGTAGCCATGCCCCGGTGGTGAACAGCTGAGTGAGGACGTCGAAGCTGTCGAGGCCCCACTTGGCGGTGGTGGACAGGTAGGACTGGACGACGGCGA
>NZ_JAHKRK010000361.1 GCF_019396355.1 Pseudonocardia nigra | reverse complement strand
ACGGTCCGTTCACGTGGGCTTGTGTTGGCAAACCCATTCTCGCGTGAATCGGACCGTCACTCGTTTGTCGACACGCGCAAGTTGATCTCAGAACCGTAACGAAACGCTTCGCTGAATAACCCTCACGCCACCGCGGCTGGTGTCGGCAGCGTCGCGAGCCACGCCCTGAGGACTGGGTCAGCATGGCGCTCACCCATGAGCTGCGCACCCAGGCCGTCCGACTGTTGGTGCCGCCGATCGTGGTCGCTGATCCGACGCTGCTCACCTCGTTCCGCGCCGCGTTGCTGCTCGGCCTTCGCCAGGTGCTGGGCGGCGATCCGGACCACCTCGACGTCGTAGCGGCCCCGGATCCGGTCCCCGGCAGCAGCGAGCGCTGGGTGATGGTGCTGCATGACCTCGTGCCCGGCGGCACCGGCTACCTCGGCCGGTTCGCCGACCCCCACCGGGTTCACGAGCTGCTGACGGCGGCACTCGCTGTGCTCGTCGCCTGCCCGTGCGGCGACGACGGGGTGGCGGCATGTCACCGGTGCCTGTTGCCGCACGTCCCTCCGCCCCAGGCGGGTGAGGCCAGGCGCGAGGCGGCGATCGACCTCATCCGCCAGATCCTCGCGGCATGGCAGCCACGTCCGATCGAGACGATCAAGCGGATCGTGGTGGGATCGCACGACACGCCGATCGAGATGCGTTTCCGGGCCCTGCTGCTGCGCTGGGCGAAGACGAAGGGCGCCGCGGTCACCACTCACGCCGCGTCCTACGGCGACCGTGCCACCATCCGGTTCCCGCAGGCGCAGGGCGACATCGCCTGGGCGGTGGACCCGCAGGTCAGGCTCGGCGGGGTCCAGCCCGACTTCCTGCTGACCTGCGCCGACTCCGAGATACCGGGGATCGCGGTGTTCTGTGACAGCGTGCGCTGGCACAGCTCGTCGCAGACCAACTCGGTGGCTGCCGATGCCGAGAAGCGTGCCGGTTTGCGGGATCAAGATCTCCTGGTGTGGGCCATCACCCACCAGGACCTCGATGCCTTCGCCGGCAGGCTCGAGGGGACCGCCGCGACCACGGCCCCCTGGTGCGACGACGCTCTCCGGGCCCGATTTCTGCAAGCCGCCCGCAAACTCGCAGCACCGGGGAGCGTGAAACCCGAAAGCCTGGTCGACGACCCCCTCTCGGCGCTCGTGGAGTTCCTGCTGCGCCCCGACCGCCGGGCGTGGGAGAGCCCTGCACATGCGCTTGCTGTGGCGTTGAGCTTCGGTGCGGTGCGCAAGGTCGACGCGGCGGCCGTGCCCGCCGTGGTGCGCGGCGAGATCAGCGGGGTCGCGCCCGAGCCTCCCGCAGGCGACGTCCCCGTTGTGACCGGGCGAACGGCACGGGGCGCGGTGGCCGTCGTCGAGCGGAGGTCGCTGCACGACGTTCGGGCGTGGCTTGCCGTCGATGATCGCGACAGCACGGTCGGCGAGAGCGAGCAGGTCGAGGCGTGGCGCGACTGGCTCGCTGCCGGGAACGTCTTGCAGTTCCTGCCGCCCGGCCGCTTCCACGCATCGAGCTACAGCACCGTCGTAGAGCCCTCCGATGCCGGGCCTGCGACAGCGGCGTTGCCCGTTGCGTGGCAGCAGATCGTCGACGTCTCGGAAGCCCCGCTACATGGCCTCGTGATCGAGCTGGCCGGCGTGGTGCCCCTCCCGGTGGCGGGTCTCGAGGTCGACGACGGCGAGCATGTGCTCGATCTGGCCTGGCCCGACCGACGGATCGCCGTCGTGCTGGGCGATGATGACGACGACGACGAAGGACGTGATGCTTGGCTGGCCGCCCACGGGTGGACGGTGCTTCCGCCGGACGCGGGTGGTGTCCGGGCGGCACTGAATGCAGCGTCATCGGGCGCAGTGTCATCGAGCGCAGGGGGAGGCAGCTGATGGGCGTCATCATGTCCAAGGAGTTCCACCGCGCCCTCGACGTCGACGGCTCGTTGAAGAGCCGGGCGTGGGACTTCCTGACCAAGCTCAGCCGTGATGCCGACCTGACCGGGCTCGATCTCAAGATCCCGCAGAACGCGGCCGACCGCAGAGTGCGGACCGCCCGGGTCGATCTCAACCATCGCGCAGTGCTCTTCGCCGTGGGAGACAGCGCGGAGCCGATGTGGTTGCTCGCGGCCATCAAGCCACACGACGACGCCTACGCGTACGCCTCGACACTGACGCTCGAGGTCAACCCCGCGAACGGCGCCATGGAGGTGCTGCGATCCCAGGCGATCGACGCCACGGTCGCCGAGTTCCGTAAGCGCCCCGCTGTCGAGGACGCCGTGCAGGTGCTGCCGTTCCAGCCTGCCGAACTCGTGGCCCTGGGCATCAACCCCGATGTCGCGACGGAGGCGGTCCGCCTCACCACCGAGGACGAGATCCTCGAGCTGGCCGTCGACCTGCCCGAATGGCAGCAGCGCGTGCTCGTGGAGCTGGCCACCGGAACATCGTTGGACGAGGTTCGCGCCACATACGAACTGGATCGTCCCAGCGCGGGGGAAGATCCGGTCGCGGCACTGGAACGCCCGACCAGCCGGATGCAGTTCGTCTACCTCGACAACGACGACGAGCTGCGCCGCATGATGGAAGGCGACTTCGCCGCCTGGCGCACCTACCTGCACCCCAAGCAGCGGGCGGTCGCCTACCGCGAGACCTACAACGGGCCGTTCCGGCTCGCCGGAGGTGCCGGCACCGGCAAGACGGTGGTGGCGCTGCACCGGGCCGCGTTCCTCGCCCGGCGGCCGGGTGCGCGCGTGCTGCTCTGCACGTTCACGCGCAACCTGGCGGCCGACCTAGAGGCCGATGTGCGCGGACTCCTGCGCTCCGAGGAGCTGACGCGAGTCACGGTGAAGGGCGTCGATCAAGTGGTGCGCGCCGTCGTCCAGGCGGTGGACGGCCCTCCCGGCCCGATCCTGGGCAACAGCGAGCAGGAGACGCTGTGGGAGGACGCTGTGCGCTCGGCCGGGGTTCCCGCCGATCTCGCATCCGTGCTGACGCCGGCATTCCTGGCCACGGAGTACCGCACCGTCGTCCTCGGGATGGCGGAGCAGACCCGCGAGGCCTACCTGCGGGTGAAACGACCGGGCCGGGGCGTGCGGCTCAACAGGGTCCAGCGAGCGGCCGTCTGGACCGTCGTCGAGACGTACCTGCGGAGCCTCACGACCCAGGGGCGGACGACGTTCGACGTGCTCGCCGCCCGCGCGGCGCAGATTCTCGAGGACCCGACGTTGCGCGAGCAGGTGCCCACCTACGACCACGTCGTCGTCGACGAGGGTCAGGACCTCCATGCGGGGCATTGGCGAGTGCTGCGTGGGCTGGTCGCACCCAGCCCCAACGACCTGTTCATCTGCGAGGACGGCCACCAGCGGATCTACGGCGAGCGCATTGTTCTGAGCCGGTTCGGCATCGAAACGCGCGGCCGGTCCCGGCGCCTCACCCTCAACTACCGGACCTCCCGGCAGAACCTCGCCTTCGCCATCGGTGTGATCGACGGACAACAGGTGCTCGACCTCGACGGCGACGAGGACACTGTCGCCGGCTACCACTCCACGTTCACCGGTCCTGTTCCCGTGACTCGCGGATTCCCCGGGGTCGCGGAGGAGATGCGCTTCCTCGCCGCGTCCGTGCGCGCCTGGCTCGACGCGGGAGTGCCGGCGGCGTCCATCGCCGTGCTCGCCCGGCGCAGCGCGGAGCAGGACCGTGCCCGCCTCGCACTGCAGGAGGCCGGGGTGGCGATCGAGCTTCTGCAGCGCGAGGGCGCAGGCAACCCCGCGGCGGTGAAGATCGCGTCGATGCACCGGGCGAAGGGCACCGAGTTCTCCCGTGTGATAGTGGTCGGCGCCGAGGCCGGCGTGGTGCCTCTCGACTGGGTGTTCGAGAACCAATCCGAATCGGAGGGCCCCGTCCTGCGGGGACGCGAGCGTTCACTGTTCTACGTCGCCTGTAGCCGTGCCCGCGACGAACTGATCGTGACGTGGTCGGGGGCGCCGAGCCCGTTCCTTCCCCTCTCTGCTGGATGAGTCACACCAGAGGAACGCGGTCTGGCGCCGGCCTTTTGAGCGATGGCGAAGCCTTCGAGAGGCGTGATGCCAGGTGTGTTCTTGACCAGTCGACCAGCTGTTGATGAGGAGAATCCATGGCTCGGGTACGTTCGTTCGGTCGTTCCGATCAGCGCCTGCGGGCGCATCCGACCGAGGTTGACTGTGAGTACGGAGTAACTAACCGGGGCTTCGCCCCAGCCCGACGAGGCGTGCCTTGTTCCCGTCGGGTTTCGGGGCTCCGGTCGGGCGGGGTGAGACCGTGACCGGCGGGCCGGTCCGGTGTATGAACCGCTCGGAGCGGTTG
>NZ_JAHKRK010000360.1 GCF_019396355.1 Pseudonocardia nigra | reverse complement strand
CGGTGTCCTCGTCGACGTCGGCGGTCTCGTCGGCGTGGTCGTCGGTGTGCCAGCGGTTCAGTTCCTCGGCGCGGTGCTCTTCGGCTTCCTGCGCGTCGGCGGCGTCGCGGGCGCGCATTTCGACCAGGGCGCGGTTCGCCTTCTCGATGGCGTCGGAGGTCTCTTCGGCCGACGGGACGCGCACCGTGTCCTCGTCGACCGGGGCGGGTTCGTCGGCGGCGATCTCGCGCAGGTCCCGGTCGGGCACCTCGACGCGTTCGGGCGGCGGCGCGACGGTCTCGTCGGTGGCGTGCACGTCGGCGCCGGGCTCGGCGGTGCGGTCGGTGGCCTCGGCCCGGGCGGTGTCGGCCTCGGCCAGGTCGGTTTCGGTGATGTCGCGGTGGGGTTCGTCCACGGCGAGGGCGGCGCGGTGCGCGGCGAGCCACTCCTCGGCGGTGACCTGCTACTCGGGTTCGGTGTCGTCGACGTGCCGAGCGGCGAGTTCGGCCTTGGCCCGCTCGGCCGCCGCGCGGGTGCCGGCGGTGTGGGCGAGGAACGCGGCGCGGTCGTCGTCGAGCTTCTGCAGCTGGGCGGCCCGGGTGTCGAGGACGTCGGCGAGCGCGGCGGCCTGGGCGGCTTCCTGCTGCAGCCGGGCCCGCGCGCCCGGCTCGGGGGCGGCGTCGGCCTCGGCGGCGCGCAGGGCGGCGGTCTGCCGGTGGGCGGCGGCGGTTTGGTGGGTGCCGGCGAGTTCGTTCCCGACGAACCGCGGCCCCCAGGTCGTCTCCCGCTCGTAGGCGCGGACCCTCACGCGCAGCTGCCCGTCGGACAGCTCCAGCTCTTCCCGGTCGATCTCCGGCCGGCCCAGCGTGCGCCACGCCGCACGGTAGGCCGCGTACTGCTCGACCTGTCCGGGCTTCGGCGCCGGGCCGAGCGCATCGGCCAGCTCGTCGTGCCCGGCGAGTTCGCGCACCGCAGCCACCGATCCGGCCTGCCGCTCCCAGGCCCGCCGAGCATCGCCATGGGCGGGGACCGGCCCGAACGCCTCGACGGCCCACGGAGTGGCCTGCTCGGCGGCCTCGCGGCCCAGCTCGGCGGCCCGCTGGTCGGCGTCGCTGGCGAGCGCGGCGAGGTAGTCGCGCCATTCGGGGTTGTCGACCCGGGGTGTCCAGTCGGTGAAGGTCTCTCCGACCGGGTCGAGCCGGTCGCGGTAGTCGTGGCGGATGCGGCTGTAGACGACGTTGGACAGGTTGCGGGCGCCGTCGAACGGCCGCCCGGCCACGGCGTCGTGCAGCACCTGCTGCGGGTCGTGCCCGGCGAGCTCGGCGCGGCGCAGGATGCGGGTCAGGGAGGCGGCGCCGTCCTCGGCGGCGATCCGCGCCCGCTCCGGCCCGCTGATCACCCCGTCGTCGACGAGCTGGTCCAGCCAGGTCGCGGTGCGCTCGGTCGCCGCGAGCTGCGCGGCGTCGGCCAGCAACTCCGCCGCGGTCCGCACGCTCCCGGCCTGCGCGGCGGCCTCGGTGGCGGTGGCGACCGCGGACCGGTTCGCGGCGTCGACCTGCTCGGTGGTGTCGAGCACGCGGGCGAGCACCGCGACCGGGTCGCGGTGCAGCGTGTGCGCCTCGGTGCCCTGGGCGGGGTCGTCGACCCCGGCGAGGGTGGCGACGTGCGCGGTGTTGACCTCCCGACCCCGGGACATCCCGACGTAGAGGGCGGCCGGGCCGGTCCGGCCGGTGACGACGGTGTGGGTGCTGTCCACGGTGCCGCCCTGCGCGGCGTTCACGGTGGACGCGTACCCGAGCGCCAGGTGCTCGGCGACATACGACGGCGGAAGCACCAGCCGCTCACCCAGCACATCCCCGTCCGGGGTGCGGCCTTCGACGACGGCGACCTCGAGCCCACCGTCGGGCCGGACGGCCTGGACCCGGTAGTGCTCGCGGTTGATCGCGTGCCGGCGGTTGCCCTCGTACCCGGCGATGCTCCAGTCGAGCTTGCGCGCCTCCACGAGATCACCCACGCCCGCGACGGTGCCCTGCAAGCCGAGCAGGACGCCGGGCTCCTCGACCTGGCCGAGGCGGACCAGTTCGGCGCGGATCTGCGCGGACACCCGGGCGGCCTGCTCGTTGGTGTCCACGATCAGCAGCGACCGCCGCCCGGCGAGGGTGTCGCCCAGCCACGCCCGCGCCGCGGACACCTCCGCGTCCTCCGCGGTGCCGGAGTCCAGCAGGCGCCCGTGCTGGTGGTAGCTGCGCAACACCGTCTCGTCACCGGCGCGCAGCCGCAGCCCCGCCTCCCGCTCCCACGCGTTCGCGAACCGGCGGGCCTCGGCCAGCTCATACCGCGCCCCGGACGCGGCGAGCAAGTCCATCCCTCCCCCGGCGCCGACCGCGGCCAACTGCTTGTGATCCCCGACCAGCAGCAACTTCGCCCCGGCGCTGTCCACACGGCTGTGGATCGCGGCCAGCGCCGCCGTGTCAGTCATCGCGGACTCATCGACCACCACGAGATCACCCGCGTGCAACCGCAACGCCTCATCCCGCTCAGCCAGCTGTAGCCCGCCCTCACCGGGCCCGGCGGACAGCCGCTCCTGTGCGGCGAGCCAGGCGGCGACGTTGCGCGCGGTGAGCCCTTCGGTCTTGAGGACCTCGGTGGCGAGCTGCGAGGTGGCGAGCCCGAACACCCGCCGCGGCACCGGCCCGCCGGTCGTGGCTGGGTCGGTCCAGCCGCGGGCGATCGTGCCGACCACGAACGACTTCCCCGTCCCGGCCGGCCCCACGAGCGTCTCGACCCGGGCGCCGCTGGTGAGCACGCCGCGGACGGCGGCGGCCTGGTCGACGCCGAGCTCGATCCCAGCCTCGGCGAGCCCGGCGAGGAACCGCTGCGCCACGTCCCGGGGCAGCGCGGCCGCGCCGCGCGCGGTGGTGGCCGCGACCAGCGCGCGCTCGGTGCGCACCTGCTCCGGGGTCGCGAACAGCCGCGCGCCGGGGGCCTCGTAGGCCGACCGGCCGTTCGCCAGCCGCAGCGATTCGGGCAGGTGCTCGTCCCCGGGGCGGGGCGCATCCAGCGGGGTCGCGTAGGTGATCGCCTCGGCGGCGAGCTGGTCAAGCAACGCGGCGACGTCGCCGCCTTCGGGGGTACCGAGGTAGTCGGGCAGCGCGGCGTTGATGGCACGAATCAGGTCGGACTCGGTCCAGCCGGCCTTGCTGGCCTGCACCTCGGCGAGCGCGGTCTCGATCACCGCCTGCGGGGACCACGCCTGCGCCGCCGGGGCCTGCTCGCGGGCGGCGAACGCGGCCTGCGCGACCCCGGCCAGGCCGCCGTCGATGTCGGCGCGCAGCCGCGCGTCGACGCGGTCGAGCAGCTGCTCGCGGGTCTGGCCGTCGTGCGACTTCGCCCGCCGGGTCATCAGCGTGGCCTGCTGGGACAGCCGGTCGCGCTCCAACCCGTTCGGGGCGCGCCCGTGCCGGGTCTCGAACGCGGCGATCAGCTCGGCCGCCTTCGCGGTGACCGCGTGCCGCCGCGTCGAGATCAGCGACATGGCCTCCGGGGACACCCCAACGATCTCGCGGGCCTTCCCATCCGGGCGGGTCGCAACGAGCATGCCGAGCGCGTGCGTGATCCGCTCCTCGGTGGTGCGCTCCGCGACCGCCGCCGCAGCAGCCCGCCACTTGTGCATCGCCCTCGAGTCCAGCGTGCGCCACTGCCCGTCCGGGCCCTCAACGCGGTTGAGGACCGCGTTGTGGATGTGCAGCTGCGGGTCGTGGTCGCGGCTGTCGTGCTGGAAGAACGACGCCACCGTCCAGTCGTGCGCATCGACGAACCGGCCCGCCGCGCCGCCATAGTGCCCGACCCTCGAGTAGCCGGCCTTGTCGGCCATGTAGGCCAGGGCGGCGTTGTTGCCCGCCCAGATCGCGTCCTCCACCGCCTGCCGGTACTGCCCCCACGCTGCGGCGGCGGCCTCGTCGCCGGCGTTGCGGGCCTTGACCTCCTCCGCCTCGAACGCGGTATGGATCAGCGTCACCGACTTCTGAACGCTGAACGTCATGTCCAGGAACGCCACGTTGTGCCGCGCCGCCTTCCCGGCTTCGACGCGGAGTTCAGCGCGGCGTTCAGCCGACGCGTCCGGCTCCCGTTCAAGCGCCGCGGCGTACAACTCGTCCTCGGACAGGTACCGCCGCCCGGTATGACCGAGGGTGGGCACCTCCTCCCACCGCTTCGGGTCCGTGAACCCCTCCGCGCGCGGGTCGAGGAACCGCTCGTAGAGCGCCCGCATGTCTTGGCCGTCCACCAGCCCCGTCAGGCCGAGCCGCTCGGCTCCGGCACCCCACCAGCGGCCCGGCGGCTCGCCCTCGGCGACCGCACCGGTGTAGTAGTTCTCCCGACCGG
>NZ_JAHKRK010000359.1 GCF_019396355.1 Pseudonocardia nigra | reverse complement strand
AGCAACATGCCCCGGTGCCAGCCGAAACGCTCCTGCCGCTCGACGAACCGGGCCTCGACCGCACCCCCGCCCGGCTGCTCGGCGAGCGCGATCGCGAGCCCGAGGTTCGAGGGGCCGAAGCCCACCCTCACCACGTCGAAGACCTGCGGCATCGTCGTCCTTCCCGGCCGCACCCGGCGCGCAGCCTGCTATGGGCACCCTTATCTAAGGGAAGGCTAACTTCAAGAGCACGGGGCGATTTCGCCGGTGATCCCCGGCCGGACACCCGCGGCCGGGAGACGACCACGAGTCCGCCGAGCAGCAGGACCACCTCCGCCGCGACGGGTACCGAGAGGTGTTCGCCGAAGACCAGGACACCGAGCGCGGCGGCGAACAGCCGCACCACGCTGACCGCCGGGGCGGGTCGAGGACCGACCAGTGCCTCCCCCGTCCAGTCACGGCCAGCGCACGCTGCGGCGGGTGGTCGTGGTCGCGCAGCCGGCCGAGCAGCGCTGGGAAGTCGAGGACGCCCTTTGCCCAGCAGACGATCTCACCGTCGAGAACGGTGCCGGAGGTGCACTCGCTCGGTGACCGCGGCCACGATCTCGGGGAAGGCGTGGATGAGGCTGCGCGCCCTGACGAGACTGCAACCTCGCCTTTCCGCCGCGGCCCCACCACGCACAGCCGCGGCCAGTTGACCGAACTCTGGGTCCGGAGCTCAAACGGCTTCAGCCCTGCTCTATGTGGGTTGTGCCGAGTAGGTGGCCGTCGGGATCGGTCACGATCGCGTAGGTGAGGCCCTTGTCGGCGAGCCGGTGGTGGACGTCTGCTCTGGGTTGGTGTGGGCGGAATGTGGAGGGCCCGGGTTCCATGGCGTCTTCGGCCGTGGCGTCGGGGTTGGCTCCGTGCAGGGTGCTGCTGCGCAGGCGGCCGAGGAGGACGCCGGCGGCGGTGGTGACGAGCGCGAATTGGTACGCAGATCGTTCCACCCGGTCGCGGACGTCCCGGATCGGCTCGTCTGGGCGGGCGGTGACGACATTGTGGCGCAGCTGTTGGCCGACGGTCGGGGTGTCGGCTGCGGTCCCCTCGATGGGCAGGTAGCGGGCGAGCCAGTCGATCTTGCCGGTGACGTAGTCATAGACCTGGGTGAAGCCGAGCGTGGCGAGCCGGCACGCGGCTCGGGGGCTCATGTCTCAAAGGGCGTCCCAGCAGTAGACGATCACGGGTCGGCCGAGATCGAGGTCTGCGGTTGTCGCGGCATCGAGGGTCTTGAGGGGAATGTTGAGCGCGCCGGGCAGGTGCATCTCGGTGTACTCCTCGGCCGGGAGCACCTCGACCAGCCGGGCGCCCTCGTCCAGCAGCCGCCGGAGCGCGGGGTAATCGATCGGCGTCGGGTTCATGAAGGGTGCCTCCTCGTGTTCGGACGAGTTCGGGTCAGGATCGGCGACCGCGCAGGACCAGGCGCATTCGGTGATGGCTGCGACGGCGAGCTCGAACGCGCGGTGGGCGGAGAATCCGCGCAGATGAGTGACGAGCGGGTAGGGGCGGTTGGGTGCGGAGAACCAGAGGGCCGGTATCAGGAGTTCGTCGCCGATCAGGCCCATCGCGGCGCCGGTGGCCAGACCCGCGGGAAGGGGGCGCAGCCGCGCCGCGCCGCGCAGCAGCCCATATCGGGGCGCCAACGAGATGACGAGGCCCTGATGGAACCCAGCGACGCCTTGTCGAGCTGTGGGGTGGACCTGCGCAGCCCGAGACGGCGGGTGATCTTCTCGGCGACGATGCGGTAGGGCCGGCGGGATCGGGCACCGTCCCCCCGGGCGGTGCTCCTCGGACTCAAGCTGGTAAAGCTTCTGCGAGACCGGCTCCATCGCCTTGTTGCCCAGGTCGCCGGCCAGAGCGGCGACAGCAGCGTCTTCGACAGTGCCGGTTGTTGTCCTCGACGGCATCCAGTGGTGCCTCCTCGGCCTGGGGGTCGCTGGCGGGTTTCCCGTGCGGCATCGCTTGTATCCACAGCTCGTGCGGACGGGCGTGCCCGCCACAACCCACGGGCCGAGTCGCGGCGCTACGCGGCCGCACCGGTTTGGGAGAGCCGTGACGAAGGGCTCGACTTCGTAGCGGGGTACGGGGTCGACGATGTGAGGCATGCGCACGAGCGAGCTGGCCGGGCAGGCCGGGGTGCACCCGGAGACGCTGCGCTACTACGAGCGGCGCGGGCTGCTGGCCGAGCCGCCCCGCAGCCCGGGCGGCTATCGGGACTACCCGGACGCGGCGGTGGAGCTGCTGCGGTTCATCAAGCGCGCCCAGGAACTCGGGTTCACCCTCGACGAGGTCGAGGAACTGCTGCACCTGAACCAGGGCGGCCCGGAGGGCTGCCACGCGGCCCGGGCGCTGGCCGAGGCGCGCAAGGCCGACCTGGAGGCCAGGATCGCGGACCTGCAGCGGATGCGCGACTCGTTGACCGACCTGATCGCCACCTGCGAGTTGCCGCGGGCCGACCGCAGCTGCCCGCTGCTGGCGGCGATCGACAACCAGTCACCCCAGCACTCCACGGGAGCGGACCGATGACGGCGAAGCTGGAAGTTCTGCACGTGCCCGACTGCCCGAACCTGCCGCCGCTGCTGGACCGGCTCCGGGCACTCACCGACCTGCCGATCACGACCCGGGAGATCCGCACCACTGCTGACGCGGCCGCATTCGGGATGGCCGGATCACCGACGCTGCTGGTCAACGGCCGCGACCCGTTCCAGGTCGCGGACCGGCCCGATCATGGGGTGGCGTGCCGGATCTACCGTGACGAGCACGGCCGCCCGGTGCCGGCCCCGTCCCTCGCCCAACTGCGCACCGTGCTCGCCGCCGCGGGTACCACGCTGCTCGGAGAAGCGAGCATCGCGGCGGACGGCAGATCGGCCGAGTGCGCGGCAGGTGAGCCGGCACAGCCGGGCGCCGTGCTCAGTGCCTGGCGCACGCGGGCGGTACCGCTGGACCCGGTCGAGAAGGCGGTGCACCAGGCGATCCTGCGCGGGTTCGCCGCCACCGGCCAGGCACCGGCGGAATCCGATCTCGACCCGGTCACCGCGCGCGCCGGCCGCTCGACGAGCCACGTGCTGAGCGCACTGCACGAGCTGGACCCGCCGATGGCCGTCGTGTCCCGCGTGCGGCCCGACTCCGCCGTGGCCGACGTGCGCGCCGAGATCTGCGCCCTTGGCAACTTCTTCAGCTCCGCCGACGCCGCCGCCGACTGGCAGGCGCACTACCCGCAGGGCGCGCTCGTCCCGATCACCGAGGACTTCGCGGTCAACCGGGAGGCCGTCATCGAGCTCAGGTGGGCAGCCACCCGAGCATGAGACCGCTCCGCGCACCGCGACCACCACGCGGATCTTCCCGAGGAACCGCGGGACCGGCTGGCGTGTGACCGCTGACGAGCCGGCGCGGCCCAGCAGTCGGCCCGCTGCGCTGAGTCCCGCTCGCGGCGGAACCCCGGCACACACGTCGTGACATCGCCGGGCTCGAGGTCTGGCCGCAGGCGCACGAAGCGCGCGCGTGTCGCCACCGGTGGTTCTCGAACGCGGTGTCCACCTCAACCTCGACCACGGCGGCGGGCGCGACCCGCAGGTAGTCGATCAGCTGGCCGAGCAACTACCCGAATTGACTCGACGGGATCGCCTGCGGCCACGGATGGTGGCCGGCTCCGGGAGCGAGCATCCGGCGACCTCGGCGCGCTGGTCACGGGTCCGTGGGTGGGCGGTTGACGACAAGCCCCATCGCCAGCCGCCAGGATAGCCGCTCCAGGCCCGCCTGAGGCAAGCACCTCGGGCTGGTCGGGTGCAGGTGGCCCAGCCGAGGTCTGGGCCATTCCGAGGTTGCTCCGACCGTTCGCACTGCTGGAGATTGCCCTCTGACAGCCGCAGCGCGCTGGTCGACGTCGAAACCCCAATCGCCTCCCGCCTCTGCTAGGAGCCGCCCTGGTCAAGTCCCCGGACGTGGTGTTTCGCGGTCGGTGCATGATCCTTTTGTAGTTGTCAGGCGCTGAGCGCTGGGATGTCGCTGGTGGGGACCTCCTCGGGTGTGGTGGCGGGATCTGCGACGGGGGTGATGCGGGCCTTAGCGAGGATCTCCAGGCCGAGGTAGCGGCGGCCTTCGATCCATTCGTCGTGTTGCTCGGCCAGGACGGCGCCGACCAGGCGGATCAGAGCGTCGCGGTTCGGAAAGATCCCGACCACGTCGGTTCGGCGGCGGATCTCTCGGTTCAGTCGCTCAATGGTTATCTTGAGCCAGCAGGATGATCAAGCCTGTGAGCTGCTGGTTTGCGTCGTGAACAGTGTCGCTGACGTGGCTGGTCAGAGCGTTTGGCTCGGTGTGGAAACTCGTGGTCTCGGCGTGTCGTGT
>NZ_JAHKRK010000036.1 GCF_019396355.1 Pseudonocardia nigra | reverse complement strand
CCACCGCGCGGTCGCCACCCGCTACGACAAGCGCGACTACATGTTCCGCGGAACCATCGACGTCGCCTCGATCAGGATCTGGCTCCGCGACCCCGTCCCATGATCCAAGGGACACGCTCTAGCCGCCGAGGAGGGCCGGTTCGGTGTCCGGTTCAACTGCGTCGGCCCGGGCATGCTCACCGACGGCATGGCGGACCGGCTCATCAGCTCCGGGGAGCTCGACGACCACGCCCTGGGAGTCGCCCGCCGCACCATCCCGCTGCGGCGGTTCGGGTCCGCGGCCGACGTCGCCGAGGCGGTCGCCTTCCTCGCCTCGGACCGGGCCGGGTTCATCAGCGGTCAGAAACTCGACGTGGACGGTGGCTATGGAGTCTGAGCGTGCACCGCATTTCGGCTTCGCGGCGGGCGACGTGGTCCTCGTGACCGGCGCCGGCAGCGGCATCGGCCGGGCCGTTGCGCTGCGAGCCGCCGAGCTGGGCCTCGCGGTCGCCGCGTGGGACCGCGACGCGCATGCGGTCGCCGCGACCGCGGCCGAGATCGCGAGCCGCGGCGGGACCGCCGTGGCGGTGCCGGCCGACGTGAGCGTCGCCGAGCAGGTCGACGCGGGCTTCGCCCGCAGCCGCGAACTCGGCGTCGTGCGCCACCTGGTCAACAACGCCGGCCCGTCGTCCGCGGTCGACCTGGACTTCGACGAGGCCATGCGGATCGCGGTCGGAAGCATGCGGCGGATGGTGGACACCTGGCTGTCCGCCGGCGCACCCGAGGGTGCGTCGCTGGTCAACATCGCGTCGGTGGCCGGCACCCTCGTCGGCACCGCCTCCGACTGGTACTGCGCGTCCAAGGCGGCGATCGCCGGCTACACCCGCCATCTCGCCGCCTACCGGAGCGACGAGGTGCGCAGCAACGCCGTCGCGCCCGGGATGACCGACACCCCGCGGCTCGCCGGTTTCGCCGCCACCGAGGTGGGCAGGCGGGTGCTGGAGCGGATCCCGATGCACCGGATGGCGACGCCGGACGACATCGCCTGGACCATGCTCTTCCTGCTGTCACCGCTCGCCGCCTACGTCAACGGCGTCGTCCTGCCCGTCGACGGCGGCTGGACCGTCACCCAGTGATCGGGCGCCGGTTCAGGTGGACGGCGAGGCCTCCGCGGGCGTCCGCACGGCAAACCCGTCGAGGAAGATCGACGTGCAGTCGTCGGCGAGCTGCTCCACCGGGTAGTCCGAGTCGGGCTTGCGCCACCGCACCGACAGCCAGACGGCGTCGCGGATGAAGCGGTAGAAGATCCGCGGCGCGATGTCCTGGCGGAAGACCCCGGCGGCGCGACCGGCCTCGATCGTGTCGAGCCAGGCCTGCTGCACCTGCGACACCGCGGCGAAGACGGGCTCGTACTGCGGCCGCTCGCGCAGGTAGGACAGCTCGTTCTGGTAGATCTGCGTGGCGTGCGGCCGGGCCTCCGCCGTCTGCAGGGAGACCAGGACGAGCGCGTGCATCCGGGCCCGCGGATCGAGGTCGGCGCCGGCCGCCTCCCGGTACCGCGCCAGCAGGTCGTCCACGTAGCTCGTGATGATCTGGTAGAGGATCGCGTCCTTCGACGGGAAGTGGTGGTACAGGCTGCCGGACAGCATCCCCACCTCGTCGGCGATCTCGCGCACGGTCGTGGCGGAGACACCCTTGCGGGCGAACAGCTCGGCGGACTTCGACAGGATGACGGCGCGCCGGTCCTGCGGCTGGGACATGGTGGTGCGGCTCCCCCGGGTCGAGCGCTTGATCGGGGGCACCTTACCGCGGGTCGGTCGCGGCCTCGACGCTGCACGTTCCGCGCGGCTACTCCTTCACGTAGGGCTTCCCGTCGGCGGCCGGCGCCCGCACCCGGCCGGCCAGCCCGGCGACCGCGAAGAGCGTCGCCAGGTAGGGCGCCATGAGCATGAACTCGCTGGGGATCGGCGTCCCGATGACGCCGAGCACCCCCTGGAGGTTGTTGGCGAAGCCGAACAACAGGGCCGCGCACAGCGCGCCGGTCGGGCTCCACCGCCCGAAGATCATCGCGGCGAGCGCGATGAACCCCTGGCCTGCGGTCATCTCCCGGCCGAACGCGCCCACCGAGCCGAGGGTGAAGAAGGCGCCGCCGAGCCCGGCGACCGCGCCGCCGAGCAGCACGTTCTGCACGCGGATGCGGTTGACCGCGATGCCGACGGTGTCGGCCGCGACGGGGTGCTCCCCGACCGCGCGGACCCGCAGCCCCCACCGGGTGCGGAAGAGCGCGACGTGCACGGCGATCACCGTCACGTACATGAGGTAGACGATGACGGACTGGTGGAACAGCACCGGCCCGATCACCGGGATCCGGGAGAGCACCGGGATCGGCAGGTCGGAGAAGGTGTCCGGCTGGTTGAACGTCTCGGCGTCCGGGGCCAGCAGCCTGCCGTAGAAGAACCCGGTGAGACCGATGACGAGCACGTTCAGCACGACCCCGACGATGATCTGGTCGACGACGTAGCGGATCGCGAACAGGGCGAGGACGGCGGCGACGAGCACGCCGGCCACGGGCGCCATGACGAGGCCCGCCCACCGGCTGTCGGTGACGCTGGCGACGACCGCCGAGAGGAAGGCACCCGCGAGCAGCTGCCCCTCGATCGCGATGTTGATCACGCCGGCGCGCTCGCAGAGCAGCCCGGACAGCGCGCCGAACACCAGCGGCACCGACAGCAGCAGCGCCCCGGCGAGCAGGCCGACGAAGGAGATCTGCGCGCCCTGGACCGCCCACACGAGGAAGGTCAGGAGCCACAGCGCCGCGAAACCGATGGGCACGGCGAGCGGCACGGCGCGGCGCCGGGCCACCGCAGCGGCGGCGAGCCCGGCCAGACCCAGGCAGGCCAGGGAGAGCACGAGCGCGGTCGCCCGGCTCGGGAGGGCCACGGACCCGATGTCGACGAACTCGACTCCCGTGCCGACGTCGAAGGTGCTGCTGTGTCCGGGGTCGGCGCCGAACCCGAAGACCACCAGCGCGACGAGCCCGAGGACGCCCATCGCAGTCGGCATCTTCCAGCTCGGCCGAGGCACGGTCGCGTCCCGACCGGTGTCCGGTCCGGAGGTGGCCACCATCGGCGGGGCTGTCGTCGGCGCGTTCACGCGCTCCATCCCTTCGAGATCTGCATCGGGCCGAGGCCGGCGCGGGCGCGCAGCCGGGAGATCGCCCGGACGAGCGGCGGCGCGGCGATGAACAGCACGATCAGCGACTGGACCACGAACACGATGTCGATCGGCGTGCCCGTGCGCGCCTGCATGGCCACGCCGCCGGCGCGCAGCGCGCCGAACAGCAGGCCCGCGCCGACGATCCCGAACGGGTTGCCCCGCCCGAGGAGCGCGACGGTGATCGCGTCGAACCCGATCCCCGCGGAGATGCCGCCGGTCAGCGCCTTCTCCGTGCCGAGGATCTGGAACGCCCCCGTCAGCCCGGCCAGTGCGCCGGCGAGCGCCATCGCCGTGGCCGTCACCGTGCCGACCCGGATCCCCGCGGTCCGGGAGGCGGCCGGGTTCGCCCCGACCGCGCGCAGCCGGAAGCCGGGCGTGCTGCGGTTCAGCAGCCACCACACGCCCGCCGCGGCCGCCAGCGCGAGGACCAGCCCCGCGTGCAGGCGCGACCACCCGCCGAGCAGGAGCGGGAGCTCCGCCGTGGCGTCCACCGACGGGCTGATCGGGTCGCTGCGGCCCGGGCGGTGGAAGGCCGCCGTGCTCAGCAGGAACGCGAGCAGGAACCGGGCGACGTAGTTGAGCATGATCGTCGTGATGACCTCGTGCGCGCCCGTGCGGGCCTTGAGGACGCCGGGGATCGCGCCCCAGAGGGCACCGAGCAGGACCGCGGCGGCGAGCGCCACCAGCACGTGGACGACGACCGGCAGGTCCCAGGCGAAGCCGACGTAGGACGCCCCGATCGCGCCGAGGATGATCTGCCCTTCGGCGCCGATGTTGAACAGGCCGGCCCGGAACGCCAGCCCGACGGCCAGCCCGGCCGCGATCAGCGGGGCCGCGAACACCAGCGACTCCGTCAGCGGCCGCAGGGCGGCGGCCGGGTCGGCGGCGCCCGGATCGACGACCGCGCCCTGGACGAGGGCGAGGTAGGCCTCGCCGATCGCGTCCCAGGCCGCCAGGAGCAGGTCGCTCGGGCGGGCGAAGAAGTACCCGGCGCTCTCCTGCACACCCGCGTCCGCGACGGCGATCAGCACGGCCCCGACGAGCAGGGCCAGGAGGATCGACAACGCGGTCAGCACACCGGTGTCGAGCAGACCGCGCCGCCGCGCCGTCCGCCGGTCCGGTTCGGGCGCGGCCGGTCGGGGCCGGTCCACGGTGGTCATGGACGGGGTCATGCTGCGCCTCCCCGCTGCTGCACCCGGCTGGCCTCCGCGACCTGCCGCCGGGCGTCGTCCTCGGCAACCCCGGCCATCATCAGGCCGAGCACGTCGCGGTCGGTGTCGGCCGGAACGGTCCCGACGACGCGGCCGCGGTACATCACCGCGATCCGATCGGCCAGCGCGACCACCTCGTCGAGCTCGGTGGAGACGATCACCACCGCGGTGCCCCGGTCGCGCTCGGCCACGATCCTGCGGTGCAGGAACTCGATCGAGCCGACGTCCACGCCGCGCGTGGGCTGGGAGGCGATCAGGAGCTCCAGCGGCCGCGACATCTCCCGGGCCATCACGACCTTCTGCTGGTTGCCGCCGGACAGGGAGCCCGCCGGGGCGTCGACCCCCTGGGTGCGGACGTCGAACTCCTGCACCAGCTCGCGCGCCCGGCGGCGCACGATCGAGGGCGACAGTGCCGGGCCCGAGGCGAACGGGGCCCGGTCGAAGGAGTTCAGCACCAGGTTCTCGGCCACCGAGAACGAGGGGATGATCCCGTCGTGGGACCGGTCCTCCGGGACGAATCCCACGCCGGCGTCGAGCACCTCCTTGATCGGGCGGCCCGACAGCTCCCGCCCCGAGAGGCGCACCGAGCCCGAGACCTCGGGCTGCAGCCCGACGAGCGCCTCGACGAGCTCGGTCTGGCCGTTGCCCTGCACCCCGGCGACCGCGAGGACCTCGCCGCGCCGGACGTCGAGGCAGACGCGGTCGACGACGACCCGGCCGCGCTCGTCGCGCACGCTCAGGTCCCGCACCTCGAGCGCGACGTCGCCGGGCGCGAAGGCCTCCTTGGCGACCACGAGCTGCACCGCCCGCCCGACCATCATCGCGGCCAGCTCGGTCTCCCCGGCGTCGGGCGCGGTCGTGCCGACCACGCGCCCGCGGCGGATCACCGTGATCCGGTCGGCGACCGCCCGCACCTCGCGCAGCTTGTGGGTGATGAAGACGATCGACGTGCCCGCTGCCTTCAGCTCCCGCATGATCCGGATGAGCTCGTCGGTCTCCTGCGGGGTCAGCACGGCCGTGGGTTCGTCGAGGATCACGACCTCGGCGTCCCTCGCGAGCGCCTTGATGATCTCGACGCGCTGCTGCACGCCGACCGGCAGGTCCTCGACCACGGCGTCGGGGTCGACGGAGAGGCCGAACCGCTCGGACAGCTCGCGGACGGCGCTGCGGGCGGCCTCGTGGTCCAGCAACCCGCCGGCCCGGGTGTGCTCGTGGCCGAGCATGACGTTCTCGGCGACCGTGAAGACGGGGACCAGCATGAAGTGCTGGTGCACCATCCCGATCCCGGCCGACACGGCGTCGCCCGGTCCGGAGAACCGCACCGGCTCGCCGTTCACCAGGATCTCGCCGTCGTCCGGGTGCAGCAGGCCGTAGAGCACGTTCATCAACGTGCTCTTGCCCGCGCCGTTCTCCCCGAGCAGGCAGTGGATCTCCCCCGGCTCCACCACGAGGTCGATGGAGTCGTTGGCCGTGAACGCGCCGAAGCGCTTGGTGATACCGCGCAGCTCCAGCTTCACCGCACCGACCTTCCGGTTTCCGTGGGCGGCCATCGTCAGGACGCCGCGGGCGAACTCGGGGACGGCACGCTGAGCGTCCCGTCGACGATCTGCCGGTGGAGCTGCTCGACCTCGGCCTGTAGCTCCACAGGGACGTCGTCGGCGAAGTCGTGGTAGGGCGCCAGGCTGACGCCCTCGTTCGCCAGCGTGCCGACGTACGGCTCGCCGCTGAACGCACCGTCCACGGTCTGCCTCGTCGTCTCCAGCACCGCGTTGTCGATCTCCTTCACCACCGAGGTGAGGAAGAGCGGGGCGTACTGGGAGGCCGACTCGTAGCCGTCGGTGTCGACCCAGATCAGCGCGACGTCGCCGGCCTCCTGCGCAGCCGCGGCGGCACCCAGGCCGACCGGGCCCGCCACCGGCATGATGATGTCGGCGCCCTGCTGGATGAACGTGTTCGCGAGGTTCTGCCCGTTGGCCTGGTTCTGGAAGTCGCCCGTGAACGAGCCGTTCTGCGTCGCCGGGTCCCAGCCCAGCACCTGCACGGTGGTGCCCTTGACCTGGTTGTGGTGCTCGACGCCGGCCGCGAACCCGTCCATGAAGATCGACACGGTGGGGATGTTCAGGCCGCCGAACGTGGCCACCGTGCCCGTCGTGGTCGTGCCGGCGGCGAGGTAGCCGGCGAGGAAGGACGCCTGCGCGGTGTCGAACATCAACGGCTTGACGTTCTCGATCGGCTCCTCGTGGGCGAAGTCGACGATCGCGAAGCGCTCGTCGGGGTTCGCGGTCGCCGCCGCGGCCGTCGCGTCGCCCAGCAGGAAGCCGACCGTGACGACGAGGCCGCAGTCGGCGGCGACCATCTGCTGTACGTTCGGGGTGAAGTCGGTCTCCGTGGTCGACTCCACGACGGTGCTCTCGATGCCCAGCTCGGCCTCCGCCTGCTGCAGGCCCTCCCACGCGCTCTCGTTGAACGAGCGGTCGTCGATGCCGCCGGAGTCGGTGACCATGCAGGCCTGGAAGTCGGCGCCACCCGGCCCGCCGGCGCTTGCGGCGTTCTCCGGCGGCGGCTGCCCGCACGCTGCGACGGCGACGGCGCAGATCCCCCCGAGGGCGATCGGCCACACCGTCTTCTTCATGGAGTTCTTCATCAGAAACCCGCCTTGTGCCAGGGGCCCCAGATCGCGAAGGAGCGGCCCTCATCGGACTGGACGTTGACGAACAGCGTCTGCATGTCGGCCGAGAAGCACGGCCCGGCGAACTCCGCGCCCGGGTCGCCGTCCGGCGGCACCAGCCTGGCGAGGTCGACGAGCGTGCCGCTGCGGCGCAGGCCGCGCAGGAAGTTCTCGCCGTCGCCGTCCTCGCAGAGCACGAGGGTGCCGCGCTTGCTCGCCGTGACGTTGTCGGGCATGTCGAGCACCGAGGACGACGGCGACTCGAACATCAGCTGCAGCCGCTCGCTGCGCGTGTGGTAGGCCCACACCTGGCCGCGACCGTCGCCGAAGCCGTCCGGCCCCTCCTCGCCGGCCGCGGTGGCGCCGCCCTGCGTGGACACGAAGTAGACGACCCCGTCGTGGTACGAGGCCCCCTCCAGCCGGGAGAACACCGCCGCACCCTTCGCCCGGCCCTGGTCACCGACGGCCGTGCCGGCCTGCTCGTTGGTGGTCCCCGGGGCGAACGTCGGGTCCGGGTCGTCGATGTCGACCCAGCGGACGCGGTAGCCGGCGCGCGGCTCCTGCCCGAGGTGGAGCTCGGCGCCGTCCACGCCCTCGACCGCGAGCATCTGCAGCCGGCCACCGTCGAGGACCTTGCCGACCTTCATCGGGTCCCGGGGAGGGAGGTAGCGGTAGAAGCCGGACGGGAAGCCGAAGTTGTCCTCGGTCAGGTACAGCGCCGCCGTGTGCGGGTCGTAGACGGCCGACTCGTGCAGGAACCGTCCCGCCGCGCGGATCGGGGTGCGGTCGGACGCGCCGCGGGTCGGCACCTCGAACAGGTAGCCGTGCTTCTGCGTGAGCAGCGAGTTGTCCGCCCCGGTGAAGTCGTTGCCGACGTCCGGGCCGTTGACCGTCTCCTCGCAGGAGATCCAGCTGCCCCACGGCATCGGCCCGCCGGAGCAGTTCATCTGGGTGCCGGTCAGGCTCTCGGCGCTGACCTGGACCTCACCGCGGTTGCTCACCACGAGCGTGACGCACCCGCCCTGGCCCGCGCGGTCGTAGGCCTCCTCCGGCCTGCCGAACGCCGGGCCCGGGCCGTTGATCTCGTGGTTGCGCACGAGGACGGTGGTGCCGTCGGGCCCGGGGAAGGAGGCCATGCCGTCGTGCTTCGGCGGGGTGACGCCCCCCGTGGAGAGCGGCGAGCCGGTGGGGTTGAACGACCGGTACGAGAACTCCTCGGGCAGCCACAGCCGCACCTCGCCGTCGGCAAGGTCCGGCACCGGCCGCAGGTGGGCGCGGTCCGGGGGACGGGTGTGCGCCGCCGCCTCGGTGGCGAGCAGGCCCTGGAACGGGCCGCTCAGGGCGAAGGCGCCGATGGCCCCGGCGCCCCCGCGCAGGACTGCCCTGCGGTTCAGATCTGCCATTCGATCGCTCCCTGGTCTCGCGTCGTTGCGGTGCCCGGACGGGCCCCATGGGGGAAGGGGGAAGGCGGAGGTCGTGTGCCGTGGTCAGGCCAGGGCGGCGTAGCCGGGCTTGATCACGTCGTTGATCAGCCCGAGCCGCTCGTCGAACGGGAGGAACGCCGACTTCATCGCGTTCACCGTGAGCCACTGCATGTCGTCGAGCGCGTAGCCGAACTGCGCGGTCAGCTCGCTGAACTCGTGGCTCATCGAGGTCTGGCTCATCAGCCGGTTGTCGGTGTTGACCGTGACCCGGAAGTGCAGCCGGCGCAGCAGGTCGATCGGGTGGTCGGCCAGTGCGGGGACCGTCCCGGTGTGGATGTTCGAGGTGGGGCACATCTCCAGCGGGATGCGCCGGTCCCGGACGAACGCGGCGAGCCTGCCGAGCCTCGGCACCCCGTCCCCGTCGACCCGTGATGTCGTCGACGATGCGGACGCCGTGGCCGAGCCGGGCCGCGCCGCACCACTGGACGGCCTCCCAGATGGACGGCAGCCCGAAGCCCTCACCGGCGTGGATGGTGAAGTGGACGTTCTCCCGGCGCAGGTACTCGAAGGCGCCGAGCGACCGCGTGGGCGGGAAACCGGCCTCCGGCCCGGCGATGTCGAAGCCGACCACGCCCGCGTCGCGGTGGCGCACGGCGAGCTCGGCGATCTCCTGCGCACGCTGCTCCTGGCGCATCGCGCACAGCAGCAGGCCGACCCGGATCCGGTTGCCCGCGGCCGCCGCCCGCTCGGTCCCGGCGCGGAACCCGTCGAGGATCGCCTCCACGACCTCGTCGAGGCCGAGGCCGTGTGCGGTGCTGAGCTCCGGCGCGTAGCGCACCTCGGCGTAGACGACGCCGTCGGCCGCGAGGTCCTCGGCGCATTCGGCGGCCACGCGGTGCAGCGCCGACGCCGTCTGCATGACGCCGACGGTGTGCACGAACCGTTCGAGGTACTCCTCCAGGGACCCCGCCGTGGCCGCGGCGGCGAACCACTTCGTGATGCCGTCGACGTCGGTCGCGGGCAGCGCGGCGTAGCCGGCCTGTTCGGCCAGCTCCAGCACGGTCTGCGGGCGCAACCCGCCGTCGAGGTGGTCGTGGAGCAGAACCTTGGGGGCGCGCCTGATCTGGTCGGGCGTCGGGACACGGCGGTGCACGCCGGTCACCTCCTCGTGGTCGGGGTCCGGTGCCACGGGGCACCAGGGGCAGAGCTGCGCCCTGCGGGATGTGCAGGGGAACGGGCGTGGCTGCGGGATGAGCGAGCTGCCCGTTGCTGTCAGACAAGCTGACCGAAGGTGGACGGAAGAATGACCGGCGCGCGCCGGCAAGTCAAGGGGGCAATTGCCGAGAGAATCGGCGGGACACGGCACGGGAAGCGTTGACGCGCGAGGATCCGCTGGCATAGCTTGTCAAACAAGTGCCAGGCAAGGGAGTGGACCGTGAGCAGACGTCCGCAGCGGCGTCCGGTGGTGGAGCTCTACGAGCGCATCGTCGACGCCGTCCGCGGGGGAACCTATCCCCCGGGCTCGACGCTGCCGTCCGAGCCGGCGCTCGCCGCGGCGCTCGGCGTCAGCAGGCCGGCGCTGCGCGAGGCACTGATCCTGCTCCAGGAGGACGGGTGGATCAGCGTGCGCCGCGGCGTGGGGCGCACCGTCAGCTCCGGCCCCACGCGGCGCGGTCTCGAGCGGCTGCAGCCGGTCGAGAGCCTGCTCGGGGAGGACGTCGTCAAGGTGCGCCCCCTCGTCCGCGACATCGAGGAGCCGACCGACCTGGTGATGCAGCACCTGCCGGTGCCCGCGCGCTGCGAGGTCCGGTTCTGGGAGAGCATCGTCGACGTCGACGGCACCGCGGCGTGCCTCGTGGAGGAGTGGTGCGTCCCCGACGACGCACTCGGCGCGATCGACCCTGGCCTGCCGAAGGTGCTGGAGGACGCCGTCGCCCAGCCGCACACGATGCTCGACGCGGTCGTGGCCGCCGATCTCCGGCTGCCGTTGACCGGGACGAGCACCATCACCGCGACCGTGCTGGGGCGGCGCCGGGGGACGGTGTTCCACCGGCCGCCGGACACCCCCGTCGTCCTGGTCACCCAGGTCGTCTCGGTCGAACGACACCCCTTGCTGGCGGCCAAGTACGTGCTGCCCAGCGGCGCGCCGACCCTCGTCGTCCGCCAGTCGAGATGAGCAGGACCCCGGAGAGCTGAGCACCTGATGACACCGAAGAAGTCCCTCGTCGTCGACTGCGACACCGGCATCGACGACGCCCTCGCGCTGCTGTACCTCCTCCACGATCCCGACGTCGACATCCGCGCGGTGACGACCGTGTTCGGCAACACCGACGCCGCCACCGCCGCGGACAACACGCTGAAGGTGCTCGAGCTGGTCGGCCGGCAGGACATCCCCGTGGCCGTGGGCGCACTCACCAACTGGCGCGGCACCTTCTACCCGGCCCCGGACGTCCACGGCGACGACGGCATGGGCAACACCTCGCTGCTGCCGGCCCCTGCGACGACACCGACGGCGGAGCCCGCCGCCGAGCTGATCGTGCGCCTCGCCCGGGAGAACCCCGGCGAGCTGCACCTGCTCGCGACCGGGCCACTGACCAACCTGGCCACCGCGCTGTTGCTCGACCCGGAGCTGCCCGGCTTGATCGAGCACGTGACCGTCATGGGTGGCGCCATCCATCACCCCGGCAATGTCACGCCGGCGGCCGAGGCCAACATCTACAACGACCCGGAGGCGGCCCGGCTGGTGTTCCAGGCGCCCTGGGAGGTCACCCTCGTTCCGCTGGACGTCACCATGACCGAGGTGCTCACGGAGGAGCTGGCGACGCGGCTGCGCGAGCACGGGTCCCCGGTCACCACGTTCGCGGCCGCGATTCTGGAGCACTACCTGGGCTTCTACGAGCGGGACGTGTTCGGCATCCGGAGCGCGGCCTGCCACGATCCGCTCGCGGCCGCCATCGCCGTCGGCGACATCCCGGTGGTCCTCGCCCCGACCGTGGCGATCGACGTGGAGACCGGTGACGGGCCCGCCCGGGGAATGACCGTCGCGGACACCCGCGGGCAGTACCGGAACTTCCCGTCGCAGGAGGGAGCCCACGTGCGGGTCGTGCTCAGGACGGAGGGGACGTTCCCCGACCGGCTCACGGCACGGTTGTGCGAAGCCTCCGCGCCGGTCCCGGCCGCGACGGGCGGCCCGGCGTGCTGACCGCGGCGTCGAGGGCCCGGGTGCTCGTCGTCGGCAGCATGAACATGGACCTCGTCGTCCACGTCGCCCGCCTGCCCGCGCCCGGCGCGACCGTCATCGGCGGTGACCTGACCCGCGGTGCGGGCGGCAAGGGCGCGAACCAGGCCGTCGCCGCCCGCCGCCTGGGCGCCGCCGTGCGCCTGGTGGCCGCGACCGGCGACGACGAGCACGGCGAGCAGCTGGTGGCCGGAGCCGCGGCCGAGGACGTCGACGTCTCCCTCGTCACCGCGCTGCCCGACGTCCCGACCGGCGCCGCGCTCATCGTGGTGCAACCCGACGGCCAGAACACGGTCACCGTCTCCCCCGGCGCCAACGGCAGGCTGCTCCCGGCCGCGCTGCCGAGGGACCCCGACCTGCTGGCCGGCAGCGACGTCGTCGTGCTGCAGATGGAGATCCCGCTCGCCACGAACCTGCACGTCGCACGGGCGGCCCGAGCCGCCGGCGTCCCCGTCGTGCTGAACGCGGCGCCGCTCGCCGATCCGATCGACGAGACGGTGACCGAGCTGATCTGCACCGTCGATGTCCTCGTCGTCAACGAGAGCGAGGCGCTCGGGCTGATCGGTCGGCCAGACGACGACGGCCCGTCGGCCCCGCAGGACTGGACCGATCTCGCCCGTCACCTCACGGCGACCGGCCCGTCCACGGTCGTGATCACCCTCGGCGGGCAGGGAGCGGTGGTCCACCACGCCGGCGAGGCCGGCTGGACGCCGGCGTTCCGGGTCGACGTCGTCGACGCGGTGGGCGCGGGCGACACGTTCTGCGCCGAGCTGGCCGTCAGCCTCGCGGAGCAGCGCCCCGCCCGCGAGGCCGTGCGTCGCGCCTGTGCGGCGGGCGCACTGGCGACCCGAGCGGTGGGGGCGCAGACGGCCATGCCCTCCGCCCGCGAAGTGGAGGAGCTCCTCGCGCGGCTGCCCGAACGGGTCGCCGGTTCGCTCGCCCCGAGGCGATGAGATCCCTCAGCCTCACCCGTCGTACCAGGAGGTCGGGGATGGGACGGGCGGCGGGTGGGAACTTCGGTGGTATGACTCGCGCAACAGCCGACCCCGTGCGACCCTCCCGCCTCGCCGTCGCGGCGGCCGGCACCCTGCTGACATTGGCGGCCTGTGCCGGTCCGGAGCCGACCGAGGCCCCCGCGCAGCAACCGACCGAGCCGACGACGGAGCAGCCCGCCCCGCAGGCGATCAGCGCGGAGGGCACGCTCGCACCACCCGAGCAGGCGACGAACGCCTTCACCTACGACCCGGCACTCGCCCCGGTAGGCGCGCGGCTCTCGGTCGAGGCCGAGGAGTCCGACGGCTCGACCGAGGTGGAGCTCGAGGTGGACGGCCTTCTCCCGGATCGGGGCTACGCCGTGCACGCCCACGCCCGCCCGTGCGGTCCGACCGGCCAGGCGGCCGGGCCGCACTACCAGAACGAGGTGGACCCGGCCGCGACGCCCGAGCAGGCCTCGGCCGACCCGGCGTTCGCCAACCCGCGCAACGAGATCTGGCTCGATCTGACCACCGACGCCGAGGGAGACGGCGAGGCACGCAGCGAGGTGCCTTTCGTGTTCACCGACCGCGCGCCCGCGTCGATCGTCGTCCACGAGGCCGAGGCGACGGCGACCGCTGCCGGCGAGGCCGGGGCCGCGGGAGGCCGCGTCGCGTGCGTCGACGTCCCGTTCGCGTGAGCGCGCGTCCCGCGAGCAGCCACCCGGGCAAGTAGCTGCCGTCGCTGCGGTAGCTCCGCCGCCCGCCTTGCCGCCATCCGGCGCGAGAAGTCGCCCCCGTCCCGCGGCTACGCCATCGGCATCAGGTGCGGTGACCGCATCTCGTGCAACGACATCTTGCCCAGGAAACCGGCGAAAGCTAGTCTCTCGCATCACATTGCGAAACGTTCTGCGTAAGACGCAACAGCTTCTGGGCGAACCGCACCGATGGCAGCCCGATCCGCAGGAGGACCGTTGACCGATCGCCAGCGCTACGACTACATCATCGTCGGGGGTGGCTCCGCGGGCTGCGCGCTCGCGAACCGCCTCAGCGCGGACCCGGGCACCAGCGTGCTCGTGCTCGAGGCCGGCAGGCCGGACTGGATCTGGGACATCTTCATCCACATGCCGGCCGCGCTCACGATGGTGATCGGCAACCCGCTCTACGACTGGCGGTACGAGAGCGAGCCGGAGCCGTACATGAACGGCAGGCGCGTGTCGCACGGTCGCGGAAAGGTGCTGGGCGGCTCCAGCAGCATCAACGGAATGATCTTCCAGCGCGGCAACCCGCTGGACCTGCAGCGGTGGGCCGCCGACCCCGGCATGGAGACCTGGGACTACGCGCACTGCCTGCCGTACTTCAAGAAGATGGAGAACTGCCTCGCGGGCGGCGACGACTGGCGCGGCGACTCCGGGCCGCTGGCGCTCGAACGGGGTCCCGCGACCAACCCCCTGTTCGGCGCCTTCCTCGAGGCCGCGCAGCAGGCGGGCCACCCGCTGACCGACGACGTCAACGGGTACCAGCAGGAGGGCTTCGCGCGCTTCGACCGCAACATCTCGCGCGGGCGGCGCCTCTCGGCCGCGCGCGCCTACTACCACCCGGTGAAGAGCAGGCCGAACCTCACCGTCCAGTGCCTGTCGCTGGTGCACCGCGTGCTGTTCACCGGCAAGCGTGCGGTGGGCGTGCAGTACAGCAGGCCGGGAACCGGCCCCCGCACGGTGTACGGGGGCGAGGTGATCCTCTCCGGCGGGGCGGTTAACACCCCGCAGCTACTGCAGCTGTCGGGCGTCGGGAACGCCGAGGAGCTGCGGCCGCTCGGGGTCGACGTCGTGCACCACCTGCCCGGCGTCGGGGAGAACCTGCAGGACCACCTCGAGGTCTACGTGCAGCACGCGTGCACGCAGCCGATCTCGTACAACCCCGCGCTGAAGCTGCGCAACCGCCCGCTCATCGGCCTGCAGTGGATCTTCGGCAAGCGTGGCCCCGCCGCGACCAACCACTTCGAGGCGGGCGGCTTCGTCCGCAGCAACGCCGACGTCGCGTACCCGAACCTGATGTTCCACTTCCTGCCGATCGCCGTGCGCTACGACGGAACTCCGGTGCCCGCCGAGCACGGCTACCAGGTCCACATCGGACCGATGTACTCCGACGCCCGGGGCAGCGTGAAGATCAAGTCGGCGAACCCGAAGCAGGCGCCGGCCCTGCGGTTCAACTACCTGTCCACCGACCAGGACCGGCGGGAGTGGGTGGAGGCCATCCACACCGCGCGGGAGATCCTCTCCCAGCCCGCGTTCGACGCGTTCAACGGCGGCGAGATCTCCCCCGGCCCCGGCGTCGGCACGGACGAGGAGATCCTCGACTGGGTGGCCCGCGACGCCGAGACCGCCTACCACCCGTCCTGCACCGCGAAGATGGGGATCGACGAGATGTCCGTGGTCGACCCGGAGACCATGCGGGTGCACGGCGTCGAGGGCCTGCGGGTGGTGGACGCGTCGGCGATGCCGTATGTCACCAACGGCAACATCTACGCCCCGGTGATGATGCTCGCGGAGAAGTCGGCCGACCTCATCCTCGGCAACACGCCGCTCGCGCCCGCCGACGCCGACTTCTACCGGCACGAGCGTCAGCCGTCCTGACCCTGAACGCGATTTCCGAGGAGGCCCCGGCCGTGCCGGAGCAGTACATCGCTGGACGCTGGACCGAGCCGGCCGGGGACGCTCGCCTGGAGGTGCTCAACCCGTTCGACGCGAGCGTGCTCGCCGAGTCCGCCCAGGCGTCGCCCGACGAGATCGAGGCGGCCGTGCGGGCGGCGCGCGAGGCGTTCGACACCGGTCCGTGGCCGCGCACCCCGGCGGCCGAGCGGGGCGCACTGCTGCGCCGCGTCGCCGACCTGCTGGTGCGCGACAAGGAGGAGATCGCCCGCGTCGAGACCCTCGACACCGGCAAGACGCTGGTGGAGAGCCGCATCGACGTCGACGACGTCACGGCGGTGTTCCGCTACTACGCCGACCTCGCCGACAAGGACGCCGGGCGGATCGTCGACACCGGGCAGGCGCACGTGCGCAGCCGCGTGGTGCACGAGCCGCTCGGGGTGTGCGTGCTGATCACGCCGTGGAACTACCCGCTGCTGCAGCTGTCGTGGAAGGTCGCCCCGGCGCTCGCGGCGGGCAACACGATGGTGATCAAGCCGACCGAGGTCACCCCGCTGACGTCGTTCATGCTGGTCCGGCTGCTGGAGGAAGCGGGTGTGCCGGCCGGGGTGGTCAACATCCTGCTCGGCGACGGCCGCACCGTCGGCGCCCCGCTCACCGAGCACCCGGCCGTCGACATGGTGTCGTTCACCGGCGGGCTCGCCACCGGGCAGGCGATCATCCGGGCGTCCGCGGGCACGATCAAGCGGGTGGCCGTGGAGCTCGGCGGCAAGAACCCGAACATCGTCTTCGCCGACAGCGACTTCGAGACCGTCGTCGACAACGCGCTGACGGCGGTGTTCCTGCACGCCGGACAGGTCTGCTCGGCCGGCGCGCGGCTGATCGTCCAGGAGCCGATGTACGACGACCTCGTCGCCGAGATCGGCAGGCGCGCCGCGCGGATCCGGCTGGGCAACGGCCTCGACGAGGGCACGGAGTCCGGTCCTCTGGTGTCGGCCGCCCAGCGCGCCAAGATCGAGGACTTCGTGGCGTCCGCGCATGCCGAAGGGGCGCGGCTGGTGGCGGGCGGGCACCGCCCGGACGAGCCGGAGCTGCAGAAGGGCTACTTCTACCGGCCGACGGTGTTCGCCGACGTCCACCGCGGCATGCGGGTGGTCCGCGAGGAGACGTTCGGCCCGATCCTCACCGTCGAGCGGTTCACGACCGAGCAGGAGGCGATCGCGCTCGGCAACGACACCGAGTACGGGCTGTCGGGCGCGGTGTGGACCGCCGACATCGGTCGCGCCGAGCGGGTGGCGGGCGCGCTCCGGCACGGCACCGTGTGGATCAACGACTTCGGCCCGTACGTCCCGATGGCGGAGTGGGGCGGGTTCAAGCGCTCCGGCAACGGCCGCGAGCTCGGTCCGACCGGCCTCGCGGAGTACCAGGAGACCAAGCACGTCTGGCACAACACCACGCCGGCTCCGGTGCGGTGGTTCACGGCATGAATGAGGCGGGTGCACAACGATGAGCACGACGCAGGGACACCGGACCGGTGGTGGTGACGGCGCCGACGACGGGATGGCCGAGTTCGGCTACTCCCAGACGCTGGAGCGCAGCATCGGCAAGTTCGCCAGCTTCGCGGCGGGCGTCAGCTACATCTCGATCCTCACCGGAACGTTTCAGCTGTTCTATTTCGGGTTCGCCTTCGGCGGGCCGGCGTACTGGTGGTCGTGGCCGATGGTCTTCGCCGGCCAGATCATGGTGGCGCTCTGCTTCGCCGAGCTCGCCGCCCGCTATCCCGTCGCGGGTTCGATCTACAACTGGGCCAAGCGGCTCGGCAGGCCCACGACGGCCTGGCTGGCGGGCTGGATGATGTTCACCGCCTCCGTGGTGACGATCGCGGCGGTGGTGCTGGCCTACCAGATCACGCTGCCGCAGATCTGGGACGGCTTCCAGATCTACGGTGACGGCACCGGGGAGAGCGACTTCGCGGTCAACGCCGTCATCCTCGGGACGATCCTCATCGCGTTCACCACCGCGGTGAACGCCTACGGCGTGAAGCTGATGGCCCGGATCAACAGCGCCGGGGTGTTCATCGAGCTGATCGCCGCGGTGCTGCTCGTCGTGCTGCTCGCGGTGAACATCGTGAACCCGCCGACCGTGCTGCTCGACACGCAGAACCTCGGCGAGGGCCACTCGATGGGCTACCTCGGCGCGTTCCTCGTGGCCGCGCTCGCCTCCGCGTACGTCATGTACGGGTTCGACACGGCGAGCTCGCTGGGCGAGGAGACGATGGACCCGCGGCGGACCGCCCCGACCGCGATCCTGCGCGCGATCATCGCCTCGTTCGTCATCGGCGGGCTCATCCTGCTCTTCGCGATCCTCGCCGCCCCCGACCTCGCCGACCCGCAGATCGGCACCGGCGGCCTGCAGTACATCGTGCTCGCCGTGCTCGGCACCACGATGGGCAAGGTCTTCCTGGTCACCGTCGTCATCGCCATCACGGTCTGCGCGCTGGCCGTGCACACCGCCGCCATCCGGATGATGTTCGCGATGGCCCGCGACAACGCCCTCCCCGGCGGCGCCCGGCTGGCCAGGGTGCACCCGCGCTACAAGACGCCCGTGGTGCCCGCGGTGATCATCGGGGTGGTCTCGGCGCTGATCCTGGTGATCAACGTCGGCAACCCGCAGATCTTCACGGTCATCACCAGCATCGCGATCATCATGATCTACCTGGCGTACCTGCTGGTGACGGTGCCGATGCTGTTCGCGCGGCTGCGCGGCGACTGGCCCAAGCCCGACGGCTCCGGGAACCGCTACTTCTCCCTCGGCCGCTTCGGCCTCCCGGTGAACATCATCGCCGTGGTGTGGGGCGCGGCGATGACGCTCAACCTCGCGTGGCCCCGCCGGGAGATCTACAACGCGACCGAGCCCTACCACTGGTACCTGCAGTGGGGTGCGTTCCTGTTCATCGGCCTGATCGCGGTGATCGGCCTGGTCTGGTACCGCGTGCGCGGCCGCCACCAGGTCGGGACACTGCCCGAGCACATGGTCCGGAAGATGGACGCGGCCCTGCAGCCGGCCGACCAGCCGCCCCTGTCGGGGAGCACCCAGGCCTGACGAACCAGCGGGCCGCCCTGCCCGGCTCCCGCGGAACCCCGTGCACCCCACGGCCCGCGGGACGGCCGGCACGTGCCGTAGGCTCGGCTCTCGATCGGTCGGCGGCATGCTCAGCCAGCCGGTACCCGAGGGCGGAAGGCGCGATCGGCAGGGCGGCATGAGGACTCTGGAGACCGTCGAACGCGCTCTGCGGATGCTGCAGCTGTTCGACCACCCCGGCCAGGAGATGACGGTCGGCGCGATGGCGGCGGCCCTGGGCATCCACCGCAGCAATGCGTCCCGCTTCGCCGCGACCCTGGCCGAGCGGGGCTTCCTGGAGCGGTCGACGACGGGGGAGGCGTTCCGCCTCGGACCCGAGATCGGCCGGCTCGGGATGCTCTCGATCGCCGACCGCGACCTGGTGACCGACGCGCAGCCCGTGATGCAACGGCTGGCCGACAAGACCGGCGAGAACGTCGTGCTGTCGGTCCTCGACCAGGGCGAAGCTCTGGACATCGCCCAGGCCGACGGGTCCTACATCGTTGGCACGCGCAAGTGGCGGGGACGGCGCGCGCCGCTGCACTCGTCCTCCGACGGCAAGGTCTTCCTCGCCTTCGCCGGCGCCGCAGAGCCCGACGATCTGTTGCGCGCGGAGATCGAGCAGGTCCGCCACCAGGGGTGGGCAGCGTCGCTCGGCGAGCTCGAGGAGGGCCTGCACGGCCTCGCGGTCCCGGTGCGCGACCACCTCGGCCGGTGCGTCGCCGCGTTGAGCGTCTCCGGCCCCGACTACCGGCTCCCGAAGGAGCGGCTGGAGGAGGTCGCGGCGGTCGTGACCGACGCGGCCGCAGAGATCAGCGCGCGGCTGGGGTACGCCGCGCCGCGCGACGAGTAGCGCGGCGCGGCGTGCCCCGGGCGTGTCACACCTGCGGTTCGTCGTCCTCCTCCTCGAAGAAGATCGCCCCGGTCGGGCAGGAACGCTCGGCGACCCGGAGCCGCTCGAGCTCGACGGCGGACAGGTCGCCGACCTCCGCGACCTGCCGGTCGTTGTCGAAGGTGAAGGCGCCGGGGGCGAGGCGCACGCAGCTTCCGGAGCCGATGCAGATCGACTCGTCGAGCGTGATGTGTGGGGCAGTCTGACGGATGCCACTCATGGGTCACCTCCAGGGATCAGGTGAAGACGACGACGAAGCCGTCCTCGACGACGACGCGGTAGGTCCGCGCGTGGAACTTCGGGTCGGCGAGGGCCTGCCCGGTGGTGATGTCGAACTCCCAGCCGTGCCAGGCACAGCGCACGATCGCGCCGTCGCGGCCGTAGACGAAGTCGCTGCCGCTCGTGGGCAGCGTCGTACCGCAGATCGGCCCCTCGGCGAGCGTGCCGCCCTTGTGCGGGCAGCCGTTGTGCAGCGCGTAGAACCGCCCGCCGACGTTGAACAGCCCGATGCTGCGCCCGTCGAGGTCGACGATCCGCCGCTCCCCCGGCGCGAGCTCCGAGGCGGGGCAGACGACGTGGCGGCGCCCGGTGCGGGCGGGTGCCGTCATCGGGCCGGCACCCCTTCGGGCTGCTTCTCGTCCTGAGGCCGCCGCTGGGGCAGCTTGTAGACCTCGCGGGCGTTCTCCGACAGGACGCGGTCGCGCCACTCGTGCGGGATCCGCAGGAACGCCGGGTCGTCGAAGTCCCAGTGCGGGTAGTCCGAGGCGAACATCAGCATGTCCTGGGCGCCGATGTCGGCGAGCGCCGGCCACAGCGCCGACGGGGTGTTCGGCTGCTCCAGCGGCTGGGTGGTCATGCGGACGTGGTCGCGGGCGTACTCGCTGGGCAGCCGGGTGAGCCAGGGCGTCTCCTTGCGCAGCGCCCGGTAGTCCTCGTCGAGGCGCCACAGGATGCCCGGCACCCACGCGACCCCGCACTCGACCATCACCATCTTCATGTCCGGCCACTTCTCGAACACCCCGTGCGCGATCGCGCTGCCGAGGTGCGCCATCCCGGTCTCGCACAGCAGGGCGTGGGTCTCCCAGAAGAACGTGGTGGGCCCGCAGCCGATGGGGTTGTGGTTGACCCCGCCCTGACCGCCGAGGTGCAGCGCGAACGGCAGGCCGAGCTCGGCGCACGCCTCCCAGATCGGGTGGAAGAACGGGTCGCCGTAGGGGCGCTGCGACCCGCTGGAGACGAGCACCTGGACGATGTCGGGGTGGTCGCCGAGCCGCCGCACCTCGGCCGCGGCCTGCTGCGGGTTCTGCGGCGCCACCACCAGCGAGCCCTTGAGACGCTCGTCCCGCGGCAGCCACTCGGTGACCAGCCAGTCGTTGTACGCGCTCGCCAGCGCCTGCGCGTAGTAGGGGTTGGCCAGCGTGGAGACCTCGATGGCCTCGTCGCCGGTCAGCACGACGTACTCCATGTCGTACCGGTCGATGAGCTGCTCCCGCATCAGCTCGTAGCTCGAGCCGGGCGTACCGCCATCGGCCGGGATCGCGTCGTAGCGCATGAAGCCCTCGGGGTGCAGCCAGGGCCGGCCGGCGCGCGGAAACGCGCCCTTGGGGCCCGGGACCTCACCGCGCTCGAGATATTCGCGGAAGGCCGGCGGCAGGTAGGGCAGCAGAACTTCGGCCGAGCTCCAGCTGTTGTGGACGTCGCAATCGATCACAGCCGACTCCTGTTCGTTGCCGTTTCGGCGACATGTCGCCATATTGGCGACATAAGTCAGCGTGCGTGACAGGCGTCTCGCTGTCAAGAGGCGGCGTGGGAGGAGCGAGGGGGCGTCGTGGCGGAGCCCGTCGATCAAGGCACCGACGTCGTACTAGATCGATCCAGAAGCGACAAGTACGCCTTGATCAGCGGTCCCGGGCGCGCGAACGGCACTTTCGTCCAAACCTATTGGACGAGAGTGCCGTTCGCGTAGCGCTACCGGGCCCCCACCTCCGCCACCTGCCGCTGCTCCGCGGGGCCTGCGGCGTCGGGGGACGACCGACGCTGGGGCGCCCGGCGCCGGCGGATGCGGATGCCGCGCGCCCCGAAGGCCGCGGTGACGCGGTCGAGGTAGATGGCCACGATGACGACGGCGAGGCCGCCCTCGAAGCCCTGCCCGATGTCGAGCTTGGTGACGGCCTGCACGACGACCGCGCCGAGCCCGCCGCCGCCGACCATGCCGGCGATGACCACCATCGACAGCGCCAACATGATCACCTGGTTGACGCCCGCCATGATCGACGGCATCGCCAGGGGCAGCTGCACGTCGCGCAGCACCTGCCGCGGCCGGGAGCCGAAGGCGACCGCGGCCTCCACCACCTCCTGGTCGACCTGCCGGATGCCCAGCTCGGTGAGCCGCACCGCCGGCGGGATGGCGAAGATCGTGGTGGCCACGACGCCGGGGACGACCCCGATCCCGAAGAAGAACACGGCGGGCAGCAGGTAGACGAACACCGGCAGGGTCTGCATGAAGTCCAGCACCGGCCGGATCGCCGTCCGGACGCGGTCCATCCGCGCCGCGGCGATGCCGATGGGCACCCCGATGGCGATGGCGACCACGGACGCCAGCAGGACCACGGCGAGCGACTGCAGCGTCGCCTCCCACATCTGCATCGCCAGGATGAGCAGGAAGCCCACGGCGGCGAGGACCGGAGGCAGCCAGCGCCGGGTCGCGAGCGCGGTCAGCCCGGCGAGCACCGCGATCACCACGAGCGGGTGGGGCAGCACGAGCGCCAGGTAGATGGCGTTGACCAGCGCCAGCGTCAGGGCCGCGAGGCCGTCGAAGACGGCGGCGGCGTTCACCCGGAGGAAGTCGACGACGGCCTCGACCCACACGCCGACAGGGAGATCGATCATCGGGCACCTTCCTCGGTACGGGCCATCGCCGAGAGGATCGCGGCGCGCGGCACCACGCCCAGGAGACGGCGGTCGGCGTCCACCACGGCGACCGGGACGATGTGCCGCCCTGCGAGATGGCAGAAGTCGACGATCGGCACGTCGGCCGACACCGTCTCGTAGTCGTGGACGAGGCACCGGCGGACGTCCGGGTCGCCGCGCCGCGCCGCGTCCGCCAGCAGGTCGTCCTGGGCGACGCCGTGCAGCCTGCCCGCGTCGTCCACGACGAAGAGCCCGTTCATCTCGGTGTGCTCCAGGCGCCGCAGGACGTCGCCGGGCTTCTCGTCGGGACGCGCCGTGAGCAGCGGGGGCCGCAGCAGGGTGCCCGCGGTGAGCACCCGAGAGCGGTCCACGTCGGCGACGAAGTTGCTCACGTAGTCGTCCGCGGGCTCGGAGAGGATCTCCTCGCCGGTGCCGCACTGCACGACCTGGCCGTCCTTCATCACCATGATGCGGTGCCCGATGCGCATGGCCTCGTTGAGGTCGTGGGTGACGAACACGATGGTCCGCTGGTCCTCGGCCTGCAGCTTGAGCAGCAGCTCCTGCATGTCGCGCTTGATGAGCGGGTCGAGCGCGCTGAACGGCTCGTCCATCAGCAGGACGTCGGCGTCGGTGGCGAGCGCGCGGGCCAGCCCGACGCGCTGCTTCATGCCACCGGAGAGCTCGTGCGGGTAGGCGTCGCCGCGGTCGCCGAGCCCGACCCGGTCCAGCGCACGGTCGGCGCGGTCCAGTCGCTCCCGCGCGGAGAGCCCCCGCACCTGCAGCCCGTACGCCGCGTTCTCCCGGACGGTGCGGTGCGGGAACAGGGCGAAGTGCTGGAAGACCATGCTGATCTTCTGGTTGCGCAGGTCGTACAGCTGGTCGTCGTCCATGCCCAGGACGTCCTGCCCGTCCACGGACAGCGCCCCGCTCGTCGGCTCGACCAGGCGGTTGATCATCCGGAGGACGGTCGACTTCCCCGAGCCGGACAGGCCCATGATGACGAAGAGCTCCCCCCGTTCCACGGTGAGATCAACCTCGTCGGCGCCGAGGAAGCCCCCCGCGTCCCGGACGGCCGCGCGGGCGTCATCGGCGCGGAGCATCGGTTCGGCCTGCTGCGCGGACAGCCCGTAGGCCTTGCTGAGCCCCTTTGCCTCGATCATGACCTCACCCACGGTGTTCGACATGCCGGTCACCCCCCGGTCCCGGCGAGGACGACCTCGGCGGCCGGCTCACCGCTCACCGACGTCACGCCCTCGAGCCAGGCCTCGATCCGGTCGGGATGCGCCTGGATCCAGTCCCGGGCCACCTGTTCGGCCGGCTTCCCGTCCTTGTCGACGGCGCGGATGAACTCGGACGCGGTCTCGGTGTCGACGCTGATCTGGGAGATGAACCGGACCAGGTTGGGGTCGCCCTCCGCGAGGCCCGCCCGGGTCAGCGAGCGGACCTCCCCCGCGCCCGGCCACACCGACTGCGGGTCGTCGAGGAAGTGCAGGTCGTACTCGGTGGCCATCCAGTGCGGGCTCCACCCGAGGAAGGCGATCGGCTCGCCGGCGGCCGCGCGCCGCGACACCTCGGCGAGCATCGCCTCGGTGCTGCTCGCGACCAGCTCCCAGTCGCCCAGCCCGTACGCGTCCTGCGCGATCGCCTCGTTGATCGTCTCGTTGCCGGGGGCGCCCGGCTCGATCCCGTAGATCTTGCGGCCGAACGCGTCGGCGTGCCGGTCGAGGTCGGCGAGCGACCGCACGCCCAGCTCCTCGACGACGTACCCCGGGACGGCCGGGGAGTACTGCGTGCCCTCGAGCACGGTGCCGACGACCTCGACCGCACCGGTTTCGATGTGCTCGGTGAAGACGTCCTGCTGGCTCGGCCACCAGTTGCCGAGGTAGGCATCGGCATTGCCGGTGGCGAGCGCCTCGGCCCCCAGCGGGACGGCCACCTCCTGCGTGCTCGCCGAGTAGCCGAGCTCGGTCAGCACCTGCATCGCGATCTCGGTCTCCACCACGAGATCCGCCCAGGGCTGCTGCACGAACCGGGCGCTGTGCTCTCCCCCGCTCGAGTCGCCGAACCCGGTCGGTGCCGCGCCGCTGCAGCCGCTCACGAGCACCGCGGCGGCGACCGCCCCGACCCCGAGGAGTCTCCTTGACATGGGTTTCCCTCCAATTCCCGCGCGACGAATGGAGCCACGACGTGGTCGCACCGGGTGGCCCACATCGACGTGATGGCGCGGAGGTAGCCGAATGACGGTCAATCGGCTTCGATGGGAGAGACGATCCCCACATTCGCAGAGTGAGTCAACGAAACGCGACGACGAAACCAGAGCAATTGCCTACCGCGGCCATAGACCCGCTCTATCGCATCGGGTCGGCGAATGCCGAAGGGTCGCCGCCGGTTTCCGACACCACCATACGGACGAACGCGCGCGCGGCGGGCGACAGCGGCTCCCGCCGCCAGAGCAGCTGTACCCGGCGCACGACGGGCGGGTCGAGGCGCGCGACGCGCGCCCCTTGCCGAGCGGCGTCCTCGGCCATCGACCGAGGCAGCAGCGTCACACCGGCGCCCGCGAGCACCAGCGGGACGATGGCCGCCCGGTGGGGCGTCTCGACCGCGACCCGCAGCGGCACGCCCGCGCCGGACAGGGCGAACTCCAGCAGCGCGCGGCTCGCGGTGCCCGGCGGGGTGACGATGAGATCGAACGCCACGACCTGGGCCACCGTCAACAAGTCGCCCTGGCCGATTTCCGCATCCGGCGGGAGGACCACCAGTACCTGCTGATCGGGCAGTTCGTAGGACCGCAGATCCCCCACCGGGACGGAGAAGTCGGTCAGCCCCAGTTCGGAGTGTCCGGTCCGGAGCATTTCCACCACGGCGGCCGCGTGCTCGGGATCCTCGATGCCGATCGTGACCGCCGGGTAAGCCCTCCGGAACGCCCCGACCAGACCGGCCAACGGGTGCACGGCCAGGGTCGTCTGCGCCACGATGTCGATGCGGCCTGCCGTCAGGTCGGACACCATCTGCACGGAGGCGCGGGCCGCGGCGAAGTCCCGCAGCACCTGTTGGGCGGGCCGCAGCAGCGCTTCGCCGGCCGGCGTGAGCGTGACGCCGCGGCTGAGCCGGTGGAACAGCAGGGCCCCGACCTCGCGTTCGACGGCCTTGATCGCATGCGACAGCGACGGTTGCGCCACGCGCAGGGCCGCCGCCGCGCTGGTGAAGCTGCCGTGTGCCGCGACCGCGAGGAAGTACTCCAGCTGCCGACGATCCATGCGTCCTCCCCGGGGGTAGAGCGCGGCCTGGCCCCGGCCCGGTCCCGGGAGCGCGTGCGCTCGGGACCCGGCCGGGGCCTGCACGGTCACCGGGACAGGTCGGTCCGTCTCGTGTGGTCCGGGTCGAGGCCCTGCACCGCGCCGACGACATCCTGCCCGTCGTGGTGCCTGCCGTTGCCGTTGGTGCCGTTTCCGGCCGGCTCCACCTGCACCCGTGGCGGCACCTCCGGTGCCGTCGGCTTGACGTTGAGGACGAACCGGTCGCCGTAGGTCTCGAGACCGTAGTCGACGGCCTGCTCCACGGCCCGCTGCGACCGGTCGTCCCTGCGCACCAGGGGATCGTGGCGCAGGTCCCTCGTCAGCGCCACGCACAGCAGGACCATGACCAGCCCGAACGGCGCTCCCATGATGATGGTGAGGTTCTGGATGCCGGTGAGCCCGTCGTCGCCGCCCACGAGCAGCATGACCGCGGCGATCCCGCCCATCACCACACCCCAGAACACGACCACCCCGCGGGAGGGGTGGATCGAGCCGCGCTCGGACAGCGTGCCCATCACGACCGACGCGGCGTCCGCCCCGGACACGAAGAAGATCGCGACCAGGGCCATCGCGACGACGCCGAGCGCGGCACCGAGCGGGTACGCCTGGAGCACCCCGAACAGCTGGCCCTCCGTCGACGCCGACGCCAGGTCGGTCCCGGCCCGCTGGAGGCTCATCGCGGCGCCGCCGAAGATCGCGAACCAGACGAGGCTGACGGCGCTCGGCACGAGGATGACGCCCGCGACGAACTGCTTGATCGTGCGCCCGCGGCTGATCCGGGCGATGAACATCCCGACGAACGGGGTCCAGGAGATCCACCAGGCCCAGTAGAAGACCGTCCACCCGGACAGCCACGTGTCGGTCGCGTCCCCGCCGGTGGCGGCGGTGCGGGCGGCCATCTGCGCGAGGTTGCCGAAGTAGTCACCGATCGCGGTGGGCAGCAGGTTGAGGATGAAGATCGTCGGTCCGGCCACGAACACGAAGACCGCCAGCACCGCGGCGAGCACCATGTTGATGTTCGACAGCCACTGGATGCCCTTGGCGACGCCGCTCACCGCGGACGCCACGAACGCGATGGTCAGAACGACGATGACGACCACGAGCAACGCGGTGGGTGCACTGGCCATGAAGCCGCCCGCCTGGAGACCCCCGCCGATCTGCAGGGCGCCGAGGCCCAGCGACGCCGCCGACCCGAAGAGGGTGGCGAAGATCGCCATGACGTCGATGGCCCGGCCGAGCGGGCCCTCGGCGTGCCGCTTGCCCAGCAGCGGCTCGAAGGCCGAGCTGAACAGCGAGCGACGGCCGCGGCGGAACGTGCTGTAGGCGATGGCGAGCCCGACGACCGCGTAGATCGCCCACGGGTGCAGCGTCCAGTGGAACAGCGTGGTCGCCATCGCGACGTCGAGCGCTTGGTCGGAGCCCGCGGCCGCGGTGCCCGGGGGTGGCGAGGAGAAGTGGGCGAGCGGCTCGGCGACGCCGTAGAACATCAGCCCGATGCCCATCCCGGCACTGAACATCATCGCGATCCAGGAGACCGTGCGGAACTCCGGCCCCTCGCCGTCGCGGCCCAGCGGGATCTTCCCGTAGCGGCTCGCCGCCAGCCACAGCGCGAACACGACGAAGCCGCTGGCCGCGAGCACGAAGGCCCACCCGCCGCCCTGCACGACACCGCTCAGCACGGCGGACGTCACCGTGCCGAGCGACTCGGTGTGCAGGACACCCCAGGCGATGAACGCCACGACCAGCACGGCCGAGGACCCGAAGACCCATCGGTCCACGGCTGCCCGACCACCTGCGGTCGGGATGTCGGGCGGATCGGACGGTATCTGAACTGCCATATCGCGTCGGCCCCGTCGTGTCGGCGGGGCCTTCCTCCTCACTGAGGGCGGGCGGCGGTGGGATCGAGCTGATCACCGGCGAGATGCCGGGACACCTGGTCGCTGGAGGGCGGCGAGCCGTCGGGTCGCGGCTGGGGTCGCGCGACGGCGCCGCCGCGCTGCAATCCGAGCACGCTGACGACGGGACCGAGCGCCACCTGGCCGAGGCCGCAGATCGAGGTGCGGCGCATGGCCTCCTCGAGCTCCACGATCCGGGCGCGCTCGGCCTCGTCGATCGCGCTGCGGCCCTCGAGGAGCTCGTGGGCCTTGGTGGAGCCGACGCGGCAGGGCACGCACTTGCCGCAGGACTCGTTGCGGAAGAATCGGAGCACGTTCGTGGCCGCGGCGAGCAGGTCGGTGCCCTCGGCGAGCACGACGATCGCCCCGGAACCGAGCATCGTGCCGGCCGCGGCGGCGGTGCCGAAGTCGAGCTGCAGGTCCAGCTGGTCGGGCCCGATGAAGTTCGACGAGGCCCCGCCGGGCTGCACCGCGCCCACCGCGCGGCCGCCGCTCACCGCGCCCGCCATGTCGATCAACGAGCGGACGGTGCTGCCCATCGGCACGCAGTACACCCCGGGCCGCTCGACGTGCCCGGACACGGCGAAGAACTTCCAGCCGACCGACTCCCCCGCGCCCTGGTCGCGCCACCACTGCGCGCCACGCTGCACGATCACGGGCACGTCGGCGAACGTCTCCACCGAGTTGATCAGCGTGGGGCGCCCGTGCAGGCCGTAGCCGCCGGGGAACGGGGGCTTGTTGCGCGGCTCGCCGCGGTGGCCCTCCATGCACTCCAGCAGCGCCGTCTCCTCACCGAGGATGTAGCCGCCCGGGGAGACGAACAGGTCCAGCTCCAGCCGGCGCCCGCTGCCGCACGCGTCCGCGCCGATCACCCCCGCGGCGCGCAGCGCGTCGATCTCGGCCCGCAGCACGTGCTCCTCGGGGCCGTACTCGTGGCGCAGGAACACCCACCCCTGCTCGGCCCCGACCACGGCCATGCCGAGCAGCAGGCCCTCCAGCACCAGGTGCGGCTGGTCGGCGAGGATCTGCCGGTCCTTGAACGTGCCGGGCTCGGACTCGTCGGCGTTGCAGATCGCGTACTTGACGGGGCTGTCGGCCTTCCGCACCAGGCCCCACTTCTGCCCGGTGGGGAAGCCCGCGCCGCCCATCCCGCGCAGCCCGGAGCCGGTGAGCGCCGCGATGACGTCCTCGGGGTCGAGCGCACCGGCGAGCAGTGTCCGCAGGGTGGCGTAGCGCTGCTCGACCCCCGACCCGGCCGGGTAGGGGTCGTTCGGCCACGGCTGAGCGCGCCGCTGCGCATGCGCCTCGCCGACATCACCGGTTCGCGCGGCCGTCACCAGCGCGTCCGCGTCGGCGACCGGCGCGGGCCGCTCGTTCACGGCCACGGCCGGGGCGACGTCGCAGCGGCCGAGGCAGGAGACCTCCACCAGCTCGACGTCGGCGTCGTCGCCGTAGCGCTCCCGCAGCGCGGCGAGCCGCTCCTGCCCGCTGCGCAGGACGCACGGCAGGTCGTGGCAGACGTGCAGCGCCACCGGGGCGGGCGGGGTGGTGCGGAAGTGCGGGTAGAACGAGACCAGGCCCTCGATCTCGTACCGCGGCCTGCGCGTTCGCCGGGCGAGCTCCTCCAGCTCCTCCCGGGGCAGCCAGCCCAGCCGGGACTGGATCTCGGTGAGCGCCGGGATCAGCGAGGGCCCGGGGAACTTCCCGGCGCGGGCCTCGACGCCGGGCACCTTCGCCGCCGCGGTCACCGCTGCGCCCCCATGCCCTCGACCTGCACGGCGCAGAACTTGAACTCGGGGATCTTCCCGTGGGGGTCGACCGCGTCGATGGTGAGCAGGTTCGCCGCCGCCTCTCGGAAGTGGAACGCGATGAAGCAGTTGCCCACCGCCTCGCGGGGCGAGACCCGCACCCGCAGCTCGATCTCCCCGCGCCGGGAGCGCACGCGCACCATCTCCCCGTGCTGCACGCCGCGGTCGGCGGCGTCCTTCGGGTGCAGGTAGACCTCGGCCTCCGGGGAGATGGCGTCGAGGGCGTAGGAGCGGCGCGTCATCGACCCGGTGTGCCAGTGCTCGAGCAACCGGCCGGTGTTGAGCACCAGCGGGAACTCCGCGTCGGGTAGCTCCTTCGCCGGCAGCCACTCGGCCGGGACGAGGTGCGCGAGGCCGTCGTCGGTGTTGAACCGCTCGTCGAACATCACCACGGTGCCGTCGGAGTGCTCCGGGTCGTCGTTCGGGTAGAGCTTCCCGGACAGGCCGAGGTTGGCGTAGGAGAGGTTGGCGTAGCTGGGCATCAGCGCGACCATCTCGTCGAACACCTCGCTCGGGTCGGCGTAGTGCCAGTCCAGCCCGAGCCGCTGCGCGAGGTCCTGCACGATCTCCCAGTCGACGCGCGCCTGCCCGGGCGGCGGCAGCACGGTGCGGCCGCGCTGCACGCGCCGGTCAGTGTTGGTGTAGGTGCCGTCCTTCTCCAGGTAGGACGACGCCGGGAGGATCACGTCGGCGAGCTCGGCGGTCTCGGTGAGGAAGATGTCCTGCACCACGAGGAACTCGAGCTCGCCGAGCGCCTTGCGGACCTTGGTGATGTTCGGGTCGGACAGGAACGGGTTCTCGCCGAGCATGTACATCCCGCGCACGCCGCCGTCGAGGATCGAGGCGATGATCTCGGTGACGGTCAGGCCCCGCGCCGGGTCGAGCCCACCCACGCCCCACGCCTGCTCGAACCGCTCCCGGACCGCGGGGTCGTCGGCCCTCTGGTAGTCGGGGTAGAACATCGGGATCAGCCCGACGTCCGAGGCACCCTGCACGTTGTTCTGCCCGCGCAGCGGGTGCAGCCCCGACCCGGGCCTGCCCACGTTGCCCGTGATCGCGCACATCGCGATGAGGCAGCGGGCGTTGTCGGTGCCGGTGGTGTGCTGGGAGATGCCCATCCCCCAGTAGATGACCCCGGCGGTCGCCCCGCCCCAGAGCCGCGCCACCTCGGTGATCTTCTCGGCGGGCACGCCGGTGATCTGCGCAGCGCGCTCGGGCGGGTAGTCCGCCACGGTGCGGGCCAGCTCGTCGTAGTTCGACGTCCGGTTCGCGATGAACTCCCGGTCGATCAGCCCGAGCCGGATCACCTCGTGCATCACGCCGTTGTAGAACGCGACGTCGGTGCCGGGCTTGAGCTGGCAGAACACGTCGGCGTGCTCGGAGACGGTGTTGGCCCGCGGGTCGATGTAGATGATCCGCGTCCCCCGCCGGCGGGCCTGCTTGAAGAACGAGGACGCCACCGGGTGGTTGGCCGTCGGGTTCGAGCCGGTGATGATCACGACGTCGGCGTTGGCCACGTCGCCGTAGGTCGTGGACACCGCGCCGGAGCCGACGCCCTCGAACAGCGCCGCCACCGACGACGCGTGGCACAGGCGCGTGCAGTGGTCGATGTTGTTGGTGCGGAAGCGCGTGCGGATCAGCTTCTGGAAGAGGTAGGCCTCCTCGTTGGAGCACTTGGCCGACCCGAACCCGGCGATGGCGGCCGGCCCGCCGCTCGCGTGGATCTCCCCGAGCCGGCGGGCGACGAGGTCGAGCGCCTCGTCCCAGGTGGCCTCCCGGAAGTGCGGCAGGACCTCGTCGTAGTCGACCAGTCCACCCGGCTTGCGCTTCTTCCGGCCGCCCCGCTCGCCGCGGACCTCGGTCGACAGCGGGCCCTTGGGGTAGGCCGCGTCCACCCGGATCAGTGGGGTCGTGAGCCGCTGCGGGGAGGCCGCGTAGTCCCAGCCGTAGCGCCCCTTGACGCACAGCCGCCCCTGGGAGCCGGGCTGGTCGCGCCCCTCGGCGAAGGCGATCGCGCCCCGCTCCCGGTCCACGTTGAAGGTCAGCGCGCACCCCACCCCGCAGTACGGGCAGACCGAGTGCACCTGCTCCAGCTCCGCACGCGGCCGGATCGGGATCCCGTTGATCGGCTTGTTCGTCAACGCCCCCGTGGGGCACGCCGCGACGCACTCCCCGCACGTCACGCAGGACGAGCTGCCCATCGGGTCGTCCAGGTCGAACGCGATGCGCGTGGCGTAGCCCTTCCCGGAGCGGCCGATCACGTCGTTGCCCTGGATGTCGTCGCACGCGCGCACGCAGCGGTCGCAGAGGATGCAGGCGTCGTGGTCGACCGCGATCACCGGGTTGGACAGGTCGAACCCACGGCCCGAGCCCTGCGGCAGCGCCGTGCCGTCCCCGCCGTTGTTCACGCCCAGCCCGTCGGCGAGGTCGAACAGCAGGTTGTCGCGCGTGGTCGTCTGCTTCCGGTCGACCTCGGGCGCGGGCTGGTCGGACATCAGCAGCTCGGTGAGCACCTTCCGGCTGCGCTCGACCTCCGGCGTGCTGGTGCGCACCTGCATGCCGTCCTCGCACGGTCGCACGCACGCCGCGGCGAACGCGCGCCCGCCGGTGTCCACCACGCACATCCGGCAGACACCGACGGGGTCGAAGCGCTCGTCGTGGCACAGCACCGGGATCTCGACGCCCACCTGCCGCGCCGCGTCGTAGATCGTCGTGCCCTCCGCGACCTCGACCTCGTGCCCGTCGATCACGGCGGTGACGGTGCGGACCGCGGTGGGCGGCTCCTGGACGGCGGTCATCGACGACCTTTCTCGGGCTGTGGGGACGGGACGATCGGCCTCAGCGCTGGAGTTCGCTCCGCTCGGCGCCGACGGTCGTGGAACCGCCGTGCCCGGGGTGCACGACCGTATCGTCGGGCAGCACGAACAGCCGCTGCCGGATCGACGCGAGGATCGTGTCGTGGTCGGAGAACGACCGGCCGGTGGCGCCCGGCCCGCCGTGGAACAGGGTGTCGCCGGTGTAGACGACCCCGCTGCCCGCGGCGTGCAGGCTCACCGCGCCCGGCGTGTGACCCGGGGTGTGGAGCACCTCGAGCACCCCGTCGCCCACCCGGATCCGGTCGCCGTCGGCCAGCGGAGCGTCCGGGGTGCGGTCGGGATGGGTCAGCTCCCACACCCGCGCGTCGGCCGGGTGTAGCCGGATCGGGGCTCCGGTGGCGTCGGCCAACGCCGGCGCGAGCCGCACGTGGTCGTCGTGGGCGTGGGTCGCGAGGATCGCCGTCACCCGCCGGTCGCCCACGACCTCCAGGACCGGGGCGATGTCGTGCGGGGCGTCGATCACGACGACCTCGGCGTCGTCACCGAGGACCCACACGTTGTTCTCGACCTCGAAGGTCTGCCCGTCCAGCGAGAACGTCCCGCGGGTGACGACGTTGTCGGCCCGGAACTGCATCAGAACACCACGACCGAGCGGAGGACGTCACCGTGGTGCATCTTCTCGAAGGCGTCCTCGACGCCGTCGAGAGCGATGGTCTCGGTGACGAACGCGTCGAGGTCGAAGCGCCCCTGCTTGTACAGGTCCACGAGCATCGGGAAGTCCCGCGACGGCAGGCAGTCTCCGTACCAGGACGACTTCAGCGCCCCGCCGCGGCCGAACACGTCGATGAGCGGGATCTCGGGCATCTGCATGTCCGGCGTGGGGACCCCGACCAGCACCACGGTGGCGGCCAGGTCGCGGGCGTAGAAGGCCTGCTTCCAGGTCTCCGGCCGGCCCACCGCGTCGATCACGACATCAGCCCCGAACCCGCCGGTGAGCTCCCGGACCGCCTCGACCGCGTCGCCGCTGCGGCTGTTGACGGTGTGCGTGGCCCCGAACCGGCGGGCCCACTCCAGCTTCCGGTCGTCAACATCGACCGCGATGATCGTGGTGGCGCCGGCCAGCGCAGCACCCGCGACGGCCGCGTCCCCGACCCCGCCGCACCGGATCACGGCGACCGAGTCCCCGCGCGTCACGCCACCGGTGTTGATCGCGGCGCCGAGGCCGGCCATGACACCGCAGCCGAGGAGGCCGACGGCGGCGGGCGAGGCCTCCGGGTCCACCTTGGTGCACTGCCCGGCGTGCACCAGCGTCTTCTCGACGAACGCGCCGATCCCCAGGGCGGGCGACAGCGGCGTGCCGTCCAGCAACGTCATCGGCTGGGCGGCGTTATGGGTGCTGAAGCAGTACTGCGGGCGGCCGCGCCGACACGCCCGGCACTGGCCGCACACGGCACGCCAGTTGAGGATCACGAAGTCGCCGGGAGCCACGTCGGTGACGCCCTCGCCGACGGCCTCCACCACCCCGGCCGCCTCGTGGCCGAGCAGGAACGGGAAGTCGTCGGAGATCCCGCCTTCCCGGTAGTGCAGGTCGGTGTGGCAGACCCCGCAGGCCTGGACCGCGACCAGCGCCTCACCCGGACCCGGGTCGGGCACCAGCACGGTCTCCACCGACACCGGCGCGCCGACCTTCGCGGCCACGACGCCACGGACCTCATGCATGACGAATCGCTCCCGTTCTCGAGCTGGTAGGGGTGTCGCTCACCGCTCGCCCTCGCTGGCGCTCGGGCGGCGCTGCGCGCGGGCGCTGTGTCGATGATTCGCTCGCTGGCGCTCGCTCACTGGGCGAGCTGCTCGGTGACCCAGGTGTGGAAGGCGCCGATGTGGTGCTCACTCGGGACCAGCACCCCACCCTCGGCGTAAGCCTTGGAGGTGGCCGCGAGCTGGCAGCGCTCGCAGGCGTCGAAGTCCTGCTGGTTGACCCGGTGGAACAACTCCACCGACCGGTCCAGATCCTTCCCGCCCTCCACCACCTCGGGCAGATACAGCCAGTCGCACTCCACCACCGTGCGGTCCGCCGCCACCGGGTACATCCGATGGAAGATCACGTGATCCGGCACCAGGTTGATGAACACCTGCGGGTTCACCGTGATCGCGTAGTACTTCCGGTCGTGCGACTCGTCCACCCCCGGGATCGCCGTCAGCCCCTCGCTGCCGTCGACCGTGAAGCCCTTGGCCTCCTCGGCGAACGCCGCCCCGTGCCCCACGAAGTACTGCGCCGCGTACCCGTCGGCGAACTCCGGCAACACCTCCGTCAGCTCCGGGTGGATCGTCGCGCAGTGGTAGCACTCCATGAAGTTCTCGATGATCAACTTCCAGTTCGCCGTCACCTCGTAGCGGATCCGCCGACCCACCACCAGGTTGTCGATGTCCCACCCGTCGATCACATCCGCCCCGCCGAGCCGTTCGGCGACCGCCCCGATCACGGTCTCCTCGAACGAGGGCGGCTCATCGGCCACACACACCCACGCATAGCCCAGCCACTCCCGCAGGTGCACCGGCACCAACCCGAACTCGGTGCGGTCGATGTCGGGCATCTTGGTCAGGTTCGGCGCCGCGACCAGCTTGCCGTCCAGCCCGTAGGTCCAGGCGTGGTAGCCGCACTGCAGGTTGCGCTTCGCCACCCCGGACTGCTCCATGCACACCCGCGCACCGCGGTGGCGGCACACGTTGAGAAACGCCCGCAGCTGCCCGTCCCGGCCGCGGACCAGGACCACGTTCTCCCGGCCCACGTCGACGGTGCGGAACGCGCCCGTGCCGTCGATCTCCGCGCTGCGGGCGGCGGCGAACCAGCGGGCCTCGAAGATCTTCTCCTGCTCCTCGGCGAAGATCACGGGATCCGTGTAGGAGTGCCCGGGCAGGGTGGAGATCAGGCTCGGCGACAGTTCGGTCGGGGCAGACACACAACACCTCTTCGTGCTACGGAGATACAGGTGGGGTTCAGGTGAGTTCGGCGACGGTGGTGGCGTGCCGGGGCACGAGCTGCCGGCGCCACTTGCCGAAGAGCTTCGGCTGGTTCATCGCGAAGACCGCGACGAGCTCGCCGTCACGCCGGTAGCCGGCCACGAACCGGCGGGACTCGAGGTCGCCCTCGACGACCTCGACCGCGTCGCCGGGCAGCCGGTGCCCGGCGAACTGCAGTCGCGCCCCGTACTGGTCCGACCAGAAGTACGGGGCGGGCGGCCGGGCGGCGTCGACCGTGGTCCGCCCGAGCAGGGTCGTGACCGCGGCGGCGGGCTGCTGCAGCGCGTGCGTCCAGTGCTCCTGGCGCAGCGCCGTGCCGGCGAAGGCGCAGTGGGAGAACGTGCAGTCCCCCGCCGCCACGACCTGCGGGACGTTCGTCGCACCGCGGGCGTCGGTCCACACACCGCGGTGGTCGTGGTCGACGCCCGAGCCCGCGAGCCACTCCACGTTCGGGAGCGCTCCGATGCCGACCACGACCGCGTCGGCCGACTCGACCCGTCCGTCGGCCAGGTGGACCTCACGCACCCGGGCGTCGCCGACGAGCCCGGTCACGACGGTGCCGGCGATCAGCCGGACGCCGTTGTCGCCGTGCAGCCCGGCGCAGGCCGACGCGATCTCGGCACCCAGGACCCGGCCGAGCGGGATCGGGTTGGACTCGATCATCGTGACCTCGACGCCCAGCTCACGGGCGGTCGAGGCCACCTCGCCACCGATGAAGCCGCCGCCGATCACGACGAGCCTGCTGCCCGGCGTCAGGTCCCGGCGCAACGCGAGGGCGTCCTCCACGGTGCGCAGGGTGTGCACGCCGCCGAGCTGCGCGCCGGGCAGTGACCTGGCCCGCGCCCCGGTGGCGAGCACGACGCCGTCGGCCGCGATCTCCTGGCCCGAGGCCAGCACGACCGCCCCGCGACCGCGGTCCAGCCCGGCCGCCGGGTCGCCCAGGCGCCAGTCCAGGTCGAGGTCCGCGTCGTCGTCCGTGGTGAGCGCGAGGTCGTCGACACCGACCTTGCCGGCCAGGAAGTCCTTCGACAGCGGCGGGCGGTCGTAGGGGAGCCGGTCCTCCGCCCCCACCACGACGACCCGCCCGTCGAACTCCTGCTCCCGCAGGGCGCGCGCGGCGCTCAGACCGGCGAGCGAGCCCCCGACGACCGCGACCGTCCGCATCAGACCCCCGCCCCGACCGCCGCCGTGACGCGGACGTACACGAGCCCGTCGTCGACGACCACCTCGTGGGTGCGCACGGGCGTCCTGGCCGGCGGCCCGGACGGCATCCCCGTGCGTAGGTCGAAGCAGGAGGCGTGCAGGGGGCACTCGACCATGCAGCCCTCGAGCCAGCCGTCGGCGAGCGAGGCGTCCTGGTGGGTGCACGTGTCGTCGATCGCGAACAGCCGGCCGTCCACGTTGAACACGGCGACCGGCACGTCACCGTCGATCCGCACGGCCTCGCCGAGGGGGATGTCGTCCAGCCGACCAACGAGGATCATGAGGCCTCCGTTCCGGATACCGCAACAACCGGCGTTATCAGGAACAGCATGGGGGTGGATCGGGGACGTCGTCAAGCCCTCTCGGGGCGCCCGGGCAAATCGGGCACGTAGAGTCGCACCGTGACAACCGGTTCAGTACGCAACGGCAGGGACGCCGGCCCCTCCCAGGTGCAGTCGGTGGACCGAGCCATCGCGATCCTGTACCTGCTGGCCGAACGGGGCCGCGACGGCGTCGGGGTGACCGAGGTGGCCACGGAGCTCGGCGTGCACAAGTCGACCGCGTTCCGCCTCATCATGGCCCTGGAGAACGGCGACCTGGTCGAACAGGTCGAGGAGCGCGGCAAGTACCACCTCGGACGCGGCATCCTCCGGCTCGCGGGCGCCACCACGGCGCAGCTCGAACTCCCCACCGAGAGCCGGCCGGTGTGCAAACGCCTCGCCGTCGAACTGGGCGAGACGGTCAACCTCGCCATCATCGACACCGGCGAGGCCACCAACATCCTCCAGGAGTACGGCAGCTCGGCCATCACCGGACGCAACTGGATCGGCCAGCGCACCCCCCTGCACGCCACCGCGAGCGGCAAGGTGCTGCTGACCTGGAGCGACCGCGCCGAGACGAAGGAAGTGCTCGCCTCCACCCTGGAGCGCTACACCCCGCGCACGATCACCGACAACTCCGCGCTCAAAGCGGAACTGACCAGGGTCCGCGAACAGGGCTGGGCCTCGACCGTCGAGGAGTTCGAGGTGGGCCTCAACGCGCTCGCCGCCCCCGTCCGCAACGCCGCGGGCGACGTCGTCGCCTCCGTCGGCGTCTCCGGCCCCTCCTACCGGCTCACGGTCGAGTCCTTCCCCGAGGTGGCCGACCGCCTGATGGACGGGGCCCGCGAGATCAGCACCCGACTGGGCTGGTTCGGCCCGGCGCAGCGGTAGCGCGAGCGGCGCCCCGGCGGCAGTGATCGCCGCGAGAGCGCCGTCGTCGTCACTCGTACCGCGAAAGGTGCGCGCTCGCGGCGATCATGACAGCGAAGATCGCCGTCACAGCAGCGTTGTCGTCGTGCGAACTACGAAAGGTGCCGTCTCGCGGCGATCTCGGGGCCGGCCGGACACCCGCGGGCGGGGCGTTCCGCGGAACCGCACCCGCCCACCGGTTCGGCGGAACCCGGGCGGCAGTGATCGCCGCGAGAGCGCGTCATCGTCACTCGTTCCGCGAAAGGTGCGCGCTCGCGGCGATCATGACAGCGAAGATCGCCGCCAGAGCGCCCTTGCCGTCGTGCGGACTGCCAAAGGTGCCGTCTCGCGGCGATCTCGGGGCCGGTCGGGGTACCCGCGGCCGGGCGTTCCGCGGAACCGCACCCCCCACCGGTTCGGCAGAACCCGGGCGGCAGTGATCGCTGCGAGAGCGCCGTCATCCTCACTCGTTCCGTGAAAGGTGCGCGCTCGCGGCGATCACGACGGCGAAGATCGCTGCCACAGCAGCGTTGTCGTCGTGCGAACTACGAACGGTGCCGTCTCGCGGCGATCACGAGGTCGGCCGGATACCCGCGGGCAGCGCGTTCCGCGGACCCGCCCCGCCCACCAGTTCGGCGGAACCGGGGGCAATGATCGCTGCGAGAGCGGCGTCATCGTCACCCGTTCCGCGAAAGGTGCACGCTCGCGGCGATCATGACAGCGAAGATCGCCGCCAGAGCGCCCTTGCCGTCGTGCCGACTACGGAAGGTGCTGTCTCGCGGCGATCTCCCGGGTCGGCCGGGTACCCGCGGGCCGAGCGTTCCGCGGAACGCACCCGTCCAGATCGGAGTGGCCGCGCACGACAGGCCCCGCCCGGCCGGGGCGACCGAACCGCGGCAGCCCACGTGCGCGACCCCCGCCAGACCCAGCTCGCCGCGCCGAGCAGAACTATCCCGCCGCCGCGTTCCGCGGAACGCACCGCAAACCCGGCAAGTGGCGCCGCTCGGCCCCGCACCGGTCAGGTTCCGTGGAACCGGGGCGGCAGTGATCGCTGCGAGAGCGCGGTTGTCGTCGCTGGTTCCGCGACAGGTCCGCGCTCACGGCGATCATGACGGCGAAGATCGCCGTCAAAGCAGCGCTGTCGTCCTGCGGACTGCGAAAGGTGCCACCTCGCGGCGATCTCGGGGTCGGCCGGGTGTGCGCGGGCGGGCGTTCCGCGGAACGCACACACCCACACCGAGGTGGCCACGCACGAGAGGGCCCGCGCTCCGACCCGGCCGAGCGGCCCCGCGGAACAGCCACGTTCGCCCCGCCGCCGCGTTCCGCGGAACGCACCGCCACCTGACAACGGCCAGCCCCGCTCGACCCCGACCCGGTCAGGTTCCGCGGAACCGCGCCCGTCCACCGGTTCCGCGGAACCGGGCGGCGGTGATCGCTGCGAGAGCGCGGTTGTCGTCGCTCGTTCCGCGACAGGTGCGCGCTCGCGGCGATCACGACGGCGAAGATCGCCGCCAGAGCGCCCTTTCCGTCGTGCGGACTACGGAAGGTGCTGTCTCGCGGCGATCTCCCGGGTCGGCCGGGCACCCGCGGACCGCGCGTTCCGCGGAACGCACCTGCCGGCCGTTCGGCCCGGCCCACCGACAGGGCACTTGCCGCCGGCCCTCCCCACCGATATACTTTCTCGCATTACGGCACAGCTCGCGTAATACGCAACAGCTCAGAGCACCTCGCGGACGGCGCGTTCGAAGCCGACCACGTGCTCCAGCGCCAGGCGGGCGGCCTTCTCGGCCTCCCCCTCGACGATGGCCTCGAGGAGGGCGGCGTGCTCCCCCACGTGCCCGGCGATCGCCGGCAGCCGGTCCAGGAACAGGCACCAGATCCGGGTGGCGAGGTTGTCCTGCCGGACGAGGATGTCCTCCAGGTGGGGATTGCCGGCGGCGCGGTAGATGTGCCGGTGGACCTCCACGTCCCGGCGCAGCAGGTCGCGCCGGTCGCCGACCACGGCGTCGAGGCCGGTGATGTCGACGGCGAGCTCGGCGAGCTGGGCCCGGGTCGCGTCCGACGCCGTGCGCGCCGCCCTGCTGGCGGCGAGCGGCTCCAGCTCCACGCGGATCTCGGAGATGTGGGCGAGGTCGGTGATGTCGACCGCGGTCGCGAACGTGCCGCGGCGCGGATAGGCGACGACGAGCCGGTCGCCCTCCAGCCGCTTCAGCGCCTCCCGCACGGGCGTGCGGCCGGTGCCGAGCTCCTGGGCCAGCGCGTCGTCGTTCAGCGGCTCGCCCGGGCGGATGTCGAGCATGACCAGCCGGTCCCGGATCCCCTCGTACGCGCGGTCGGCGAGGGACAGCGGCGCTCCGGACAACTCCGACGCAACACTCATCGCCTCACTCATCGCTTCGCCTCCACCGTGCACCCTTGACGTCTGTCCGACTACTCGCCTACCGTACACCGCACATTGATATATCAGTCAATCCGCAGTTGGTACGACAGATAGGTGGCCAGATGCTGCAGACGCAGGACGTGAGCCGGGCGGCCTCCGACGGCGTGCTGAACCGGGGCCTCGCCGACACCGACCCCGAGGTCCACGCGGCGATCTCGGCGGAGCTGGCGCGCCAGGAGTCGACGCTGGAGATGATCGCCAGCGAGAACTTCGCCCCGCTGGCGGTGATGCAGGCGCAGGGCTCGGTGCTCACCAACAAGTACGCCGAGGGCTACCCCGGCCGCCGGTACTACGGCGGGTGCGAGCACGTCGACGTCGTCGAGCAGCTCGCCATCGACCGGCTCAAGGAGCTGTTCGGCGCCACGTTCGCGAACGTCCAGCCGCACTCGGGCGCGCAGGCCAACGCCGCGGCGATGGCGGCGCTCCTGCAGCCCGGCGACACGATCCTGGGCCTCGACCTCGCCCACGGCGGGCACCTGACCCACGGGATGCGGCTCAACTTCTCGGGCCTGCTCTACGACGTCGCCGCCTACCACGTCCGCGAGGACGACCACCGCGTCGACATGGCCGAGGTCGAGCGGCTGGCCAAGGAGCGCCGCCCGAAGGTCATCGTCGCCGGCTGGTCGGCCTACCCCCGCCACCTCGACTTCGCCGAGTTCCGGCGCATCGCCGACGAGGTCGGCGCCTACCTGATGGTCGACATGGCGCACTTCGCCGGGCTCGTCGCGGCCGGGCTGCACCCCTCGCCGGTGCCGCACGCGCACGTCGTCACGAGCACCACCCACAAGACGCTCGGCGGCCCGCGCGGCGGCGTGATCCTCTCGGCCGAGGACGACCCGGCCCTGCGCAAGAAGCTCAACTCGGCGGTGTTCCCCGGCCAGCAGGGCGGCCCGCTCGAGCACGTGATCGCCGCGAAGGCGGTGTCGTTCAAGCTGGCCGCGGGCGAGGCGTTCCGGGACCGGCAGGAGCGCACGCTGCTGGGCGCACAGCTGCTCGCCGACCGGCTGCTCGCCGAGGACTCCCGCGCCGCGGGGATCAACGTCGTCAGCGGCGGCACCGACGTCCACCTGGTGCTCGTCGACCTGCGTGACTCCGAGCTCGACGGCAAGCAGGCCGAGGACCGGCTGCACGCCGCGGGGATCACGGTCAACCGCAACGCGGTGCCGTTCGACCCGCGGCCGCCGATGGTCAGCTCCGGCGTCCGGATCGGCACGCCCGCCCTGGCCGCCCGCGGGTTCGGTGCCGACGACTTCGCCGAGGTCGCCGACATCATCGCGGTCGCGCTGCGCCCGTCCACCGACGAGGCGGCCATCGGGGCGCTGCGCGAGCGCGTGACCGAACTGGCCGCGCGCCACCCCCTCTACCCGGCGCTCGAGGAGGCCCAGGCATGACCCCTGTGATCGACCCAGGGCTCGACCCCGCCCGTCCCGGCGCGCACCTGCCGGACCACCCCGACTTCCTGTGGCGCAACCCCGAGCCCAAGAAGTCCTACGACGTGGTGATCGTCGGCGCCGGCGGGCACGGCCTCGCCACCGCGCACTACCTGGCGAAGAACCACGGCATCACCAATGTGGCCGTGCTGGAGAAGGGCTGGCTCGCGGGCGGCAACATGGCCCGCAACACCACGATCATCCGCTCGAACTACCTTTGGGACGAGAGCGCAGGCATCTACGAGCACGCCCTCAAGCTGTGGGAGGGCCTCGACGACGACCTCGGCTACCCGATCCTGTTCAGCCAGCGCGGCGTGCTCAACCTCGCGCACAGCCTGCAGGACGTGCGCGACAGCGTCCGGCGCGTCGAGGCCAATGCGCTCAACGGCGTCGACGCCGAGTGGCTCACGCCCGACGAGGTCAAGAAGGTCTGCCCGATCGTCAACACCTCGCAGGAGATCCGCTACCCGGTCCTGGGCGCCACCTACCAGCCCCGCGCCGGCATCGCGAAGCACGACTACGTCGCCTGGGGCTTCGCCCGCCGGGCCGACGAGGCCGGGATCGACCTCATCCAGGACTGCGAGGTCACCGGCTTCACCACCGACGGCAACCGGGTCACCGGCGTGCGCACCACGCGCGGCGACATCGCGGCCGGACAGGTCGCGCTCTGCGCGGCGGGCCACACCTCGGTGCTCACCGACATGCTCGGCTTCCGGGTGCCGATCCAGAGCCACCCGCTGCAGGCGCTGGTGTCGGAGCTGCTCGAGCCGGTGCACCCCACCGTCGTCATGTCCAACGCCATCCACGTCTACGTCTCGCAGGCGCACAAGGGCGAGCTGGTGATGGGCGCCGGCATCGACTCCTACAACGGCTACGGCCAGCGGGGCGCGTTCCACATCATCGAGCGCCAAATGGCCGCGGCGGTGGAGCTGTTCCCGGTGTTCGCCCGGGCGCACCTGCTGCGCACCTGGGGCGGGATCGTCGACACCTGCCCGGACGCGTCCCCGATCGTCGGGCGCACCCCCTACGAGAACGTCTACCTCAACTGCGGCTGGGGCACCGGCGGGTTCAAGGCCACCCCCGGGCTGGGCTGGAGCCTGGCCCACACGATCGCCCACGACGAGCCACATCCCCTCATCGCGCCGTTCAGCCTGGACCGATTCGTCACCGGTGCGCTGGTCGACGAGCACGGCGCCGCCGCCGTGGCCCACTAGGAGAAACCCGTGCAACTCATCGAATGCCCGTGGTGCGGGCCGCGCGAGGAAGTCGAGTTCCACTACGGCGGACAGGCCCACGTGGCCTACCCCGAGGACCCGCAGGCGCTCTCGGACGAGGAGTGGGCCCACTTCGTGTTCTACCGCGACAACCCCAAGGGCCCGTTCGCCGAGCGTTGGAGCCATGCCGCGGGCTGCCGCCGCTGGTTCAACGCCGTGCGTGACACCGCCACCTACCGCTTCCACGGCGTCTACCGCCTCGACGAGCCCCGGCCGGTGATCTCATGACCGAGTTCCGCCTTCCCACCGGTGGCCGGATCGACCGCAGCACCACCTGCGAGTTCACGTTCGACGGGCAGCGCCTCACCGGCCACCCCGGCGACACGCTCGCGTCGGCGCTGCTCGCGAACGGTCACCACCAGGTCACCACGAGCATCGCGCTCGGCCGCCCCCGTGGCATCGCCGCGGCGTGGGCGGAGGACCCGAGCGGCCTGGTGCAGGTCGAGGAGCCCTTCCCCGAGCCGATGCTGCTCGCCACCACGATCGAGCTCACCGACGGGCTCGCGGCCCGCGGCATCCCCGGCCAGGGCCGGCTCGCCGACGTGCCCGACTCCGCCCGCTACGACGCGAAGCACGCCCACGCCGACCTGCTCGTCGTCGGGGCCGGCCCGGCCGGCCTGGTCGCGGCGCTCACCGCGGCCCGCGCCGGCGCCCGGGTGGTGCTCGTCGACGAGCAGTCCGAGGCGGGCGGGAGCCTGCTCGGCACCACCGAGACCCTCGACGGCGCCCCGGCGCTGGACTGGGTGGCGGCGGCCGTCGCCGAGCTGGCGAGCTTCCCGGAGGTGCTGCACCTGCAGCGGACCACGGCCTTCGGGCACTACGACGACGGGTTCGTGCTCGCGCTGGAGCGCCGCACGGACCACCTCGGCCCAGCGCGTGTCCGAGGAGCCGACGCCGCCAGGCGGGGGCTCCTCGGTGGAGATACCGCGGCCCCGCGGAGCGTCTCGCGGCAGCGGGTCTGGCGGATCCGCGCCCAGCAGGTGCTGGTCGCGACCGGCGCCCACGAACGGCCGGTGGTCTTCTCCGACAACGACCGCCCCGGGATCATGCTGGCGTCCGGTGCCCGCACGTTCCTGCACCGCTACGGCGTGCTGGCCGGGCGCGACGCGGTCGTGTTCACCACCGACGACAGCGCCTACGCCGCGGCGGTCGACCTCGCCGACGCCGGCGCCCGGGTGCACGCGGTCGTCGACGCCCGCGCTGCGCTTACCCACCCCGCCGGCTCCGCCGGCTGCCGTCCCCCACAGGCCCCGGCGCACTGGCGCGCGGAGTGCGAGCGCCGCGGTATCCCGGCGCGCGCCGGGCAGGTCGTCACCGGCACCCGTGGCGGCGACCGGATCACCCACGCCCTCGTCGGCGACGAGGCGATCGCCTGCGACCTGCTGCTGGTCAGCGGCGGCTGGAACCCGGCAGTGCACCTGTTCAGCCAGGCCCGCGGGAAGCTGCGCTACGACGCCACCCTCGGCGCGTTCGTGCCCGGTGAGGAGCTGCCCGGGGTCACCGTCGCCGGCTCCGCGAACGGGGTGTTCGACCTGGCGGGCTGCCTGCGCGACGGGCAGCGGGCCGCGGGTGCCGAGGGCGGACGCCTTCCGACGCCGGAGCCCGCCCCCGAGCGCACGCCGTCGCTGGTGCTGTGGCGGGTGCCCGACGGCGACACCGCCACGCAGTTCGTCGACCTGCAGCGCGACGCCACGGTGGCCGACATCGCCCGCGCCGTCGGCGCCGGGATGCGCTCGGTGGAGCACGTCAAGCGCTACACGACCATCGGCACCGCCCACGACCAGGGCAAGACCTCGGGCGTCATCGCATCCGGGATCACCGCCGAGCTGCTGGGCGCGCCGATCGAGGCGCTGGGCACCACCACGTTCCGCCCGCCCTACACGCCGGTGGCGTTCGCCGCGCTGGCCGGGCGCCACCGCGGCGCGCTGTTCGACCCCGAGCGCATCACCGCCCTGCACGACTGGCATGTGGCGCAGGGTGCGGTCTTCGAGGACGTCGGGCAGTGGAAGCGGCCGCGGTACTACCCGCAGCCCGGCGAGGACATGGAGGCAGCCGTCCTGCGCGAGTGCGCCGCGGCCCGCAGCGGCGTCGGCATCCTCGACGGCTCCACCCTGGGCAAGATCGACGTCCAGGGCCCGGACGCCGCGGTGCTGCTCGATCGCATCTACACGAACCTGATGAGCAGCCTGAAGGTCGGGATGGTCCGCTACGGCGTCATGTGCGGCGTCGACGGCATGGTCATCGACGACGGCACCGTGCTGCGTGCTGCCGAGGACCGCTTCCTCGTCTACACCACCACCGGTGGCGCGGCGAAGGTGCTGGACTGGATGGAGGAGTGGGTCCAGACCGAGTGGCCGGACCTGCGGGTGCACCTCACCTCGGTCACCGAGCAGTGGGCCACGTTCCCCGTGGTCGGGCCGCGCTCCCGGGACGTGATCGCCGCCGTCTTCCCCGAGGTGGACGCCTCGAACGACGCATTCGGCTTCATGGCCTGGCGCGACACCCACCTCGACGGAGTGCCCGTCCGGATCGCGCGGGTGAGCTTCTCCGGCGAGCTCGCCTACGAGGTCAACGTCAGCTCCTGGTACGCCGCCGCCGTGTGGGAGCGGCTCGTCGAGGCCGGGCAGCCCTACGGGATCACCCCCTACGGCACCGAGACGATGCACGTGCTGCGCGCCGAGAAGGGCTACCCGATCATCGGGCAGGACACCGACGGCACCGTCACCCCGCACGACCTCGGGATGGCCTGGGCGGTCTCGAAGAAGAAGCCCGACTTCATCGGCAAGCGGTCTCATCGCCGGCAGGAGAACCAGAACCCGCTGCGCAAGCAGCTGGTCGGGCTGCTGCCGCTGGACCGGCAGACCGTGCTGCCCGAGGGCGCGCAGATCGTCGAGTTCGACACCCTGCCCGAGCCCCCGGTGCCCATGCTCGGCCACGTCACGTCCAGCTACCGCAGCGCTGAGCTGGGCCGCCCGTTCGCCCTCGCGCTGGTCAAGGCCGGCCGCAGCCGCATCGGGGAGACCCTGCACGTCCCGCTGGGCGGTGCACTGGTGCCCGTGGAGGTCACCGGATCCGTCCTCGTCGACCCGGAAGGAGCCCGCCGTGACGGCTGAGACGCTGGCCCGAACCAGTCCCCTGCACGGGTGGTCGGAGCGCTTCGCGGCCCTGCCCGACGGCGTGCAGGTCGTCGCGGAGCCGTTCGTCGCGATGGCCGACCTGCGCCTCGACCCGGTGGGGCCGGCCGCTGGGGCTGTCTCTGGGGCGGTCGCCGCCCACCTGGGCGTCGCGCTGCCGACCACGCCGAACACCTGGGTGCGCGGCGACACGGCGTCGGTGATCTGGCTGGGCCCTCACGAGTGGCTCGTCACCAGCCCGTTCGCCACGCCCGAGGATCTCGACGCCGGGTTGCGCGGGACCGTGGGGGATGCCGGCGTCGTGATCGACGTGTCGGCGCAGCGCACCACCCTGTCGCTGCGCGGCGCCCACGTCCGCGACGTGCTCGCCACCGGCTGCGCGCTCGACCTGCACCCCCGCGTGTTCGGCCCGGGCTCCGCCGCCCAGACGACCCTCGGTCTGGCCGGCGTCGTCCTGCTCGCCCTCGACGACACCGGCACGCACTACCAGGTGCTCGTCCGCTCGTCGTTCGCCCGCTACCTGGCCGCCTGGCTGCTGGACGCCGCCACCGAGTACTGCACCGACACCAGCACGACCGACCCCGGGAGGGGAGCCTGATGCCCAGTTCGCCACGTGTCGTGATCATCGGAGCCGGGATCGTGGGGACGAACCTGGCCGACGAGCTGACCGCCCGCGGGTGGGACCAGGTCACCGTCGTCGACCAGGGCCCCCTGCCCCTCACCGGCGGGTCCAGCTCGCACGCGCCCGGCCTGGTGTTCCAGACGAACGCGTCGAAGACGATGACGGAGCTCGCGCGCTACACCGTCGAGAAGTTCTCCGGCCTCGACCTCGACGGGGCCTGGTGCTTCAACCAGGTCGGCGGGCTGGAGGTCGCCACCACCCCGGAGCGGATGGCCGACCTGCAGCGCAGGCACGGCTGGGCGACGTCGTGGGGCATCGAGAGCCACATCGTCGACACCGACGAGTGCCTCCGCCTGCACCCGCTGCTCGACCGCGACCGCGTGCTCGGCGGCTTCCACATCCCCACCGACGGCCTCGCGAAGGCCCCGCGGGTGGTCGCGGCCCTCACACGGCGGGCGCAGGCCCGCGGTGCGGTGTTCCAGGGGTCGACCCGCGTCACCGGCATCGAGCAGTCGGGCGGGCGCGTCACCGGCGTGCGCACGGCCGACGGTGTGCTCCCGGCCGACATCGTGGTGTGCTGCGCCGGGTTCTGGGGCCAGGCCGTGGGCGCCATGGTGGGCATGACCGTGCCGCTGCTGCCGCTGGCCCACCAGTACGTGAAGACCGGGCAGATCGCCGAGCTCGTCGGCCGGGGCGACGAGCGCATGGAGGCGGGCCTGCCGATCCTGCGTCACCAGGACCAGGACCTGTACTTCCGCGAGCACGTCGACCGGCTCGGGATCGGCAGCTACGCCCACCGGCCCATGCCGGTGCGCCTCTCCGAGCTCGACGAGGACGGGGAGATCACCGCGTCCGCGATGCCGTCGATGCTGCCGTTCACCGAGGAGGACTTCGCCCCGTCCTGGGAGCAGAGCGCCGCGCTGCTGCCCGCCCTGCGCTCGGCCAAGGTCGAGGAGGGCTTCAACGGGATCTTCTCGTTCACCCCGGACGGCGGCCCGCTGATCGGCGAGTCGCCGGAGGTATCGGGGTTCTGGATCGCCGAGGCGGTCTGGGTCACCCACTCCGCCGGCGTGGCCAGGACCGTCGCGCAGCTGCTGGTGGACGGCCGCAGCGAGGTCGACCTGCACGGCTGCGACGTGCACCGCTTCGAGGAGGTCCAGCTCGGCGAGGACTACGTCAGCGAGACCTCCCAGCAGAACTTCGTGGAGATCTACGACGTGCTGCACCCGCTGCAGCCGAAGGAGTCGCCGCGGAACCTGCGGGTCAGCCCGTTCCACGCCCGGCAGAAGGAGCTGGGGGCGGTGTTCCTGGAGGCCGCGGGCTGGGAGCGACCGCACTGGTACGAGGCGAACGCCCCGCTGGTGGCGCAGCTGCCCGAGGCGTGGGTGCCGCCGGAGCGCGACGCCTGGTCGGCGCAGTTTCACTCCCCCATCGCCGCCGCCGAGGCGTGGCGCACCCGCGAGGGCGTGGCGATGTACGACATGACCCCGCTCAAGCGGCTCGAGGTCACCGGCCCGGGCGCGCTGGCACTGCTGGAGCGGCTCACCACCGGGAAGATGGACAAGTCCGTCGGGTCGGTCACCTACACCCTCGCGCTCGACGAGGCGGGCGGCGTCCGCAGCGACCTCACCGTGGCCCGGCTGGGCGCGGACCGGTTCCAGGTGGGCGCCAACGGCAACCTCGACCTCGACTACCTCCGCCGGCAACTGCCTGCCGACGGCAGCGTCCAGGTCCGCGACATCACCGGCGCCACCTGCTGCATCGGGGTGTGGGGGCCGCTGGCCCGCGACCTCGTCCAGCCGCTGTCGCGAGAGGACTTCTCGAACGAGGGCCTCAAGTACTTCCGGGCCATGCCGGCGCGGATCGGCGGCATCCCGGTCACCGCGATGCGGCTGTCCTACGTCGGCGAGCTCGGCTGGGAGATCTACACCAGCGGCGAGTACGGGCTGCGGCTGTGGGACGTGCTCTGGGAGGCCGGGCAGGACCTGGGTGTCATCGCCGCCGGCCGGGCCGCGTTCAACAGCCTGCGGCTGGAGAAGGGCTACCGCGCCTGGGGCCACGACATGACCACCGAGCACAACCCGTACGAGGCGGGCCTCGGGTTCGCGGTGCGGCCGCAGAAGGGCGACTTCGTCGGCCGGGACGCGCTCGCCGGCGTCAGCGCCGACACGGTCACCCGCCGGCTGGCGTGCCTCGTCGTGGACGACCGGCGCAGCGTGGTGCTCGGCCACGAGCCGGTGTACCTCGACGGCCGCCCGGCGGGCTACGTGACGAGTGCGGCGTTCGGGCACACCGTCGGAGCGCCCATCGCCTACGCCTGGCTGCCCGCGAGCGCGACCCCGGGCACCGCGGTCGAGATCGAGTACTTCGGCCGCCGCATCCCGGCCACGGTGGCCGCCGAGCCACTGGTGGACCCGGAGATGGCCCGGATCCGCCGTTGAGGATCGCGTGCTGATCCGGCTCCGACCCGGCGCCCGGCCACCCGGCCGGGCGCCGTCCCCCGCGACGACCACCACTGGGACGACGACGAAGGGCGCCGCCGTGCGCAACCACTCCATCCAGAGCTTCCTCC
>NZ_JAHKRK010000358.1 GCF_019396355.1 Pseudonocardia nigra | reverse complement strand
CTCCGGCTCGGACACCCCAAGATCACACCGCAGACCAGCCGATCATTCGTGATCGACACGCCACTGCCGCCAAGATCACACTGACCCCGACACGAGGTCACGCTCAAGATCGGGCTGAATGCTTACCACGCTCGAGGTGGCCGACCGCTACTACTACAGCGGAAACTGAGGAGACGAGACCATGTCAGCGTCGACAGGGGTCGAAACACCGGTGCCGGTATCGCCGGCCAAGGTCGCATTCGCGAGCTTCATCGGGACCACCGTCGAGTGGTACGACTACTTCATCTTCGGCACCGCCGCGGTGCTCGTGCTCAACCAGCAGTTCTTCCCGACGCTCAGTCCGGCGGCCGGGACCCTTGCGGCGTTCGGCACGTTTTCCGTGGCGTTCATCGCGCGGCCGCTGGGCAGCATCATCTTCGGTCACTTCGGGGACCGGGTGAGCCGCAAGCGGATGCTGGTGTTCTCGCTGCTTGGCATGGGGCTGGCGACCGTGCTGGTCGGGCTGGTGCCGGGCTACGCGGCGATCGGCGTCGCCGCGCCCGTCATCCTGGTCGCCCTGCGGTTCCTGCAGGGCTTCGCCGTGGGCGGCGAGTGGGGCGGCGCTGTGCTGATGGCACTGGAGCACGCGCCGGCCCGGAAGCGCGCGTTCTTCGCCAGCTGGCCGCAGGCCGGCGTCCCCGCCGGGATCGTATTGGCGACCGGCGCGTTCTACCTCGTGCAGCTGATGCCCGAGGCGCAGTTCCAGGCGTGGGGGTGGCGGATCCCGTTCCTCGGCTCCGTAGTGCTGATTGCGGTGGGGCTCTACATCCGGCTGAAGGTCACCGAGTCACCCGAGTTCACACAGATGCAGGACGAGGAGGCCCAGCGCGAGCGCCGGCAGCGGGTGCCGATCATCGAGGTGCTGCGCGAGCATAAGCGGCCTGTGCTGATCGGTGCGTTGGCCATCGCGGGTGGCAACACCGTGTTCTACCTGTCCACGGTCTACATGCTCGCCCACGGTCCACAGGACCTCGGGTTCGACCGGGGGACGATCCTGGTCATGATCATGGCCGCCGCGGCGATCGACATCATCAGCATGCCGCTCGTGGCGATGATCGCGGACCGGATCGGCCGCAAACAGCTGCTGCAGCTCGGCGCGGTGATCGGCATCGTGATCGGGGTGCCGATGTTCGCGTCCTTCCAGACCGGCACGGCGTGGGGCATCTTCCTGGCCGCATTCCTCGCGCTGCCGGTGGGCCACGCGTTCTCCAGTGCCGTGATCACCAGCTTCATTCCCGGTCTGTTCGCGACCCGGGTCCGCTACACCGGAGCCGGATTGGCCTACCAGCTCAGCGGGATCATCGCCTCGGCCCCGGCGCCCTTCGTCGCGACGTACCTCTACGCGGCGACACAGAGCAGCTTGGCCGTCGGCGCCTACCTGTCCGCGGTGTCCGTAGTCGCGCTGATCGCGATTTCGTGCGGACCCCGGACGAACCTCGACCGCGAGGTCACCGCCCTGAACTCGACGAGGGGAGCCGTCCCGTCATGACCAGAATGGTGCGCGCCGCAATGTTCCAGACGGCATGGACCGGCGATCAAGAGTCCATGCTGGATGAGCACGAACAGGCCGCCAGGCAGGCTGCCGAGCAGGGTGCCCAGGTGCTCTGTTTCCAAGAGCTGTTCCACGGCCCGTTCTTCTGTCAGGTGCAGGACCGGGAGTTCTACGGCTACGCCGAGCGGGTGCCGGACGGGCCGACCGTCGAGCGGTTCCGCGCGCTCGCCGCCGAGCTCGGGCTCGTGATGATCCTGCCCGTGTTCGAGGAGGAGCAGCCGGGAGTGCTGTACAACACCGCGGCCGTGGTAGACGCCGACGGCACCTTCCTCGGCAAGTACCGCAAGAACCACATCCCGAACCTGAAGGGGTTCTGGGAGAAGTTCTACTTCCGGCCCGGAAACCTGGGCTACCCGGTCTTCGACACGGCCGCCGGGCGTATCGGTATCTACATCTGCTATGACCGGCACTTCCCCGAGGGCTGGCGGGCGTTTGGCCTTGGCGGCGCCGAGATCGTCTTCAATCCGTCGGCCTCCCACCGCGGGCTGTCGCAGTACCTGTGGCAGCTCGAGCAGCCCGCGTCCGCCGTGGCGAACGCCTACTTCGTCGGCGCCCTCAATCGGGTCGGGGTGGAGGAGTACGGCGACAACGACTTCTACGGAAGCTCCTACTTCGTCGGGCCGGATGGAGCGACTGTCGGTGAGCCGGCAAGCGACGCGAAGGCCGAGCTGGTCGTCCGCGACCTCGACCTGGATCAGATCCGCGAGATCCGGGATCGCTGGGCGTTCTTTCGCGACCGCCGCCCGGAGTCCTACGGCGGGCTGGTGGCGCCGTGAAGGTCTTCACCGGGCCGCGGATCCTACCACTGGAGGGCCCGGAGCCGGAGGCGTTCGCCGTCGACGGCGAGTGGGTGGTGGCCTCGGGTCCGCGGGCGGAGCTGCGTGAGCGCTACCCGGGCGCCGAGTGGGTCGACCTGGAGGGTGCGCTCGTCGTCCCCGGCTTCAACGATGCGCATTGCCACCCGTCGCAGGCGGCGCTGGCGCGGGTGCGCGTGGACCTGTCCACGGCTGCCGACCGTGAGGAGGTGCGGGCGGCATTGCGGGCCCGCGCGGCCGTCGTGCCGGCGGGGGAGTGGGTCGTCGGCCAGCCGCTGAACGAGCGCGAGGTGGCCGGGGTCGACCGGGACTTCCTCGACACCGTCTCGACCGAGCACCCGATTGTGATCATCCAGTACACGTTTCATCGGGCGGTTGTGAACAGCCGGGCCCTGGAGATGCTCGGCTACCGCGCGCCTGCCGACGCGCCGGACGGCGGTGAGCTGACGGTCGGTGCGGACGGCCGTCTCGACGGCTGGATGTTCGAGCGGGCGTGGCTGGACCCGTGGCTGCCCGGGCCGCAGCGTGCCTCGATCGCCCCCGGCGGGGAGGCCGCCGCGCAGGTGGCGGCCCTGCGGGAGATCAACGCCGAGCTGCACCGGGTGGGCATCACGTCCTACTGCGACGCGATCGTCACGCCACTGGAGCAGCAGATGTACGTCTCTGCCCTGCGGGCCGGGCAGCTCACGCCGCGGGTGAGCATGCTGCTGTGGCACAGCTACTTCGACCCGCAGGCCTGGCCGCAGGAGCAGCCGGACGCCGTGCACCTGCAGCTCGCCGGTGTGAAGATGATGCTCGACGGCGCGTTCTCCGGTGGCACCTGCCTGTGCCGGCATCCGTATCCGAGCGCGACGGGTGCCGACAATGGCCTGCAGGTGCTCGGGGACGCCGGCTTCGCCGAGAAGGTGCGTGCCGTCGACGCGGCAGGCCTGCGCGTGGCGGTCCACGCCAATGGGGACCTCGCGATCGCGAAGGTCTTGGACGTGCTGGAGTCACTGCCCGACCGGCCGTCACGGCCCAACCACCGGATCGAGCACTGCAGCATCGTCGACGACGCCTTGATCGGGCGGATCAAGCGCGCCGGGGTGACGCCGGTGCCCTTCGGCCCGTTCATCGCGCTGTTCGGCGAGGCGGTCCGCGGCTTCTACGGCCCGGAGCGCACCGAGATGGCGTGCGCGCACCGGTCGTTGCTGGATGCGGGCGTGCAGGTCGGCGGCTCGTCGGACTTCCCGATCGTGCCGATTGACCCGCTGCTGGCCCTGCAGAGCCTGGTCACCCGCCGCACCGCGAGCGGGCTGGTGGTGGGGCCGGGCCAGCGGCTCGACGTGCTCGACGCGCTGGCCGTCTACACCGCCGGGTCGGCCCACGCCACGGGCGAGAGCGCGATCAAGGGGAGGCTGACGCCGGGCCAGCTTGCCGACTTCGTGGTCCTGGGCGCCGACCTGACGGCCGTCGACCCGGCCGAGATCGCGTCGGTGCCGATCCGCTCGACGTGGGTGGGCGGCAGCTGCGTCTGGTCGGCGCCATGAGGCTCGCCGGCTTGCAACCAGCTGGCACACCCGGCAACGTCCCGGGCGATTGCCGAACTCGACCGGGCCGCCCAGATGCTCCCGCGCGGGACGCCCGCCGGCTGATCACTCCCGAACTGTTCGTCACCGGCTATGACATCGGCCACGCCGTATACGCCCTTGCCGGCAAGGACCTGACCGGCCCGGCTCGCGAAATCGCGAGACGCCGTGGCGTCGCGATCGTGCGGGATACGCCCGACTACGACGCAGGTTACTCCTACAACACCCCATTCTTCATCGGGTACCCCGGTCGGATGGGGGCCCGCTATCTCAAGACGCACCTGTTCGGCGACGTACGTCAATCCCGGCGCCGATCTGCTGTCCTCGGCGAGCTACGACGGGCTGAGGATCGCGCGGCTAATCCGTTACGACTGAGACGATACGGGCCGCGGCGCTGGCCGGAGCCCACCTGCTCGCGATGCGCACAGGGCCCCGGCGTTGTAGATCTTTGTCCGGTTTGATCGTTTGTTGTTAGATTCCGAAGACCGCGAAGGCGGCGGCGTGGTCGTGGAGGTCGCGTCGGGCGTGGGCGAGGTTGGCGCGGCCGGCGAG
>NZ_JAHKRK010000357.1 GCF_019396355.1 Pseudonocardia nigra | reverse complement strand
CACCGGCCACCCCTGGATGCCGGCACTACCCGCGCCCACCTGACCACGGACACCGAGCCGAGCGCACCGGAGGCCGAACGGCCGACCGGCGATCACGCCATGCCACCACACCGCTGAATGTTTACCGAGCGTGGTGTCGAGGACCGCGATGCCTTCGCGGATCTCATCGGCCGTCGTCGTGCACGGTGGGACTACATGGGTCCGGTTGAAGTGCGTGAACGGCCAGAGCCCGTGTGCCTTACAGGCGGCGGCCAACTCTGCCATCGGGGCCGCGGCGGCGCCGGCGGCGTTGAACGGCACCAGCGGTTCGCGGGTGGAGCGGTCGCGCACCAGCTCGAGGGCCCACATCACGCCGAGCCCGCGGACCTCGCCGACGCTGGGGTGCCGGTCGGCGAGCGCGCGCAGCTCGGGGCCGATCACGTCCCGGCCGAGGCTGCGGGCGTGGTCGAGGATCCCCTCTTCGTGAAAGACGTTCATCGACGCCACGGCGGACGCGCAAGCCAGCGGGTGACCGGAGTAGGTGAGCCCGCCGGGATAGGGGCGCTCAGCGAACGTCGCGGCGATCGCCTGCGAGATGACCACACCGCCCAGCGGCACGTAGCCGGAGTTCACGCCCTTCGCGAACGTGATCAGGTCGGGCACGACGTCCCAGTGGTCGACGGCGAACCACTCGCCGCAGCGGCCGAACCCCGACATCACCTCGTCGGCGATCATGACGATGCCGAACTCGTCGCACAGCGCGCGCACGCCCGCTAGGTAGCCGGGCGGCGGCACCAGCACGCCGTTGGTGCCCACCACCGTCTCGAGGAGGATCGCGGCGACCGTGTGCGGGCCCTCGACCATCAGCGTGTCGCGCAGGTACTGCAGCGCTCGCTCGCTCTCCTCCTGCTCGTCCGCCGCGTGCAACGCCGAACGGTAGAGGTAGGGCCCCCAGTAGCGCACCACGCCGGACATCCCGGGCTCCGACGGCCAGCGCCGGGGGTCCCCCGTCACCGCGATGGCCCCGGCCGTCGCGCTGTGGTAGCTGCGATAGGCAGCCAGTACCTTGTGCCGGCCGGTGTGCAGCCGGGCCATGCGCAGCGCGTTCTCGTTGGCCTCCGCGCCGCCGTTCGTGAAGAACACCGCGTCGAGGTCACCGGGAGCCACCTCGGCGATCAGCCGGGCGGCCTCGGAGCGGGCGTCGTTGGCGAAGCTCGGGGCGACCGTGCACAGTCGCGCGGCCTGCTCCGTGATCGCCGCGACCAGTGCGGGGTGCTGGTAGCCGATGTTGACTTTGACCAGCTGGGAGGAGAAGTCGAGGTAGCGGTTGCCCGCGTAGTCCCAGAAGTACGAGCCCGCCGCGCGCTCGATGGGCACCGGGTCGATCAGCTCCTGGGCCGACCAGGAGTGGAAGACGTGCGCCCGGTCGTCGCGGCGGATCCGCTCCTCGTCCGCCCTGCGGGGCTCCTCCACGATGTGGGCGTCCACGGTCTGCGTCATCGTGTCCTCCTTAGCGGGTGCGCGGGAAGCCGAGGTCGACGCTGGACGTGGCCGGGTCCGGCCAGCGCGAGGTGACGACCTTGCTGCGGGTGTAGAAGTTGATCCCCTCCGGGCCGTACATGTGTGTGTCCCCGAGCAGCGAGGCCTTCCAGCCGCCGAAAGAGTAGTAGGCCACCGGCACCGGGATCGGTACGTTGATGCCGACCATGCCGACCTCGACGTCGAACTGGAACCGGCGCGCTGCCCCGCCGTCGCGAGTGAAGATCGCGGTACCGTTCGCGAACGGGTTGGCGTTGATCAGGGCCAGGCCCTCCTCGTAGGTGTCGACACGCACCACCGACAGCACCGGCCCGAAGATCTCGTCGGTGTAGACGGTCATGTCCGGGCGCACGTGGTCCAGCAGCGTCGTGCCGAGGAAGACCCGTCGGCCGGCACGTCCGCCTCCCGGCCGTCGACCACGACCGTCGCGCCCGCCTCGGCACCCGCCCCTACGTAGCCTGCGACCCGGTCCCGGTGTTCCCGGGTGATCAGCGGGCCCATGTCGGTGTCGGCGTGGGCGCCGTCCCCGACGGTCAGCTTCGGCAGCCGCGCGGCGAAAGCATCCACCAATGCGTCGCCGACGTCGCCGACCGCCACGGTGACCGACAGTGCCATGCACCGCTCACCGGCCGCGCCGTAGGCCGCGGACACCACCGCGTCGGCCGCCATGTCGACGTCCGCGTCCGGCAGTACCAGCGCGTGGTTCTTCGCCCCGCCCAGCGCCTGCACCCGCTTGCCGTGCGCCGTGCCCGTCTCGTAGACGTAGTGGGCGATCGGTGTCGAGCCGACGAAGCTGACCGCGGCGACGTCAGGGTGCGTCAGCAGCGTGTCGACGGCCTCCTTGTCGCCCTGCAGCACGGTGAACACGCCGTCGGGGAGCCCGGCCTCCTGCCACAGCCGGGCCAGGAACAGCGCGGCGGACGGGTCCTTCTCACTGGGCTTGAGCACGAACGCGTTGCCGCACGCGATCGCGTTCGCGCACATCCACAGCGGGACCATCGCCGGGAAGTTGAACGGGGTGATACCGGCGACCACGCCGAGCGGCTGGCGGATGTTGTAGACGTCCACGCCCGTGGCGGCCTGCTCGGAGAACCCGCCTTTGAGCAGCTGGGGCACCCCGGCAGCGAACTCGACGTTCTCCAGGCCACGCGCGATCTCGCCCGCCGCGTCCGCGAGCACCTTCCCGTGCTCGGCGGTGATGATCGCGGCGAGCTCGTCCGAGCGATCGTGCAACAGCTCGCGGAACCGGAACAGGACTGCGCTCCGCGTCGAGAGCGACGCACGGCGCCACTCCTTGGCCGCGGCGGTCGCGCTCGCGACGGCGGCGTCCGTCTCGGCCCCGCCTGCCAGGTCCACCTCGCCGGTCTGCCGCCCCGTCGCCGGGTTGAACACTGGCGCCACGCGGCCCGAGGTGCCGGGGGCCTCGCGGCCGTCGATCCAGTGCGGAATGCGCCTCGTCATGCGGGCACGTTAAGCGCCAGGATGCTCCCGAACGAATCCCTATTGTTATGTTACATAAGTGCGGAACGAGCTTCTGTCGGCGATCGAGCACGGCCTGGACCGGCCCACGGCCCGCGACCTGGCCAACGCCGTCGGGCGAGCGATCAGTGACGGCGTCCTGCGCCCGGGCGTCAAGCTGCCGCCGATCCGCGAGGTCGCCACCGAGCTGGCGCTGTCCCCCACCACGGTCAGCGCCGCGTGGGCGCTGCTGGCCCGGTCCGGGACGACCCGGACCGACGGCAGGCGGGGCACCACCGTCGTCGACACGACCGCGCCGTCCGCCGGCCGCTACCGGCAGACGCTCGATCACCAGGCGACGCTGCGCCTCGACCTGTCGACCGGCGTGCCCGACGCCGCCCTGCTGCCGAGCCTGGCAGGCGCGCTCGCGCAGCTCACCACGGCCGGCACCCCCGGCAGCTACCTCGACGAGCCCGTCCTGCCGCAGCTGCGCGAGGGGCTGCTGCAGGACTGGCCGTATCCCGCCACCGAGCTGTCCGTCGTGGACGGCGCGATGGACGCGCTGGACCTGGTGGCCCGCTCGGCCCTGCGGTTCGGCGACCGGGTCGCGGTCAAGGACCCGTGCTTCCCGCCCCTGGTCGACCTGCTCGAGGCGGTCGGCGTCCAGATCGTGGCGCTGCCAATGGACGACGCCGGGCCGGATCCGGCGGCGCTGCACGCTCGATTGGCCGCCGTGGTCCTGCAGCCCCGCGCCCAGAACCCGACCGGCATCTCGATGCGACCCGAACGAGCGCGCTCGCTCGCCGAGCTGCTCGACGGGACCGAGACGGTGATCGTGGAGGACGACTCGGCCGGACCCACCTCCGTATCGACACCGACGAGCCTCGGCCGCTGGCTCCCCGACCAGACCGTGCACATCCGCAGCTTCTCCAAGTCCCACGGCCCCGACCTGCGCCTGGCCGCCATGAGCGGACCGGCCGATATACTGGGTGCCGTCACCGCCCGACGACAGTACGGCCAAGGCTGGAGCAGCAGACTCCTGCAGCGCATCCTGCTCAACCTGCTCACCGACCCCAACGCCTGCTCTGCCGTGTCCGCGGCCCGCCACGAGTACGCCCGGCGCCGCCGGATGGTCGTCGACGAGCTGGCGGCACTCGGCGTCACCGTCAAGGGCACCGACGGGATCAACATCTGGGTGCCGGTTCACAACGAGGCGGCCGCCCATCGTCCGGCTGGCCAGCCAGGGAATCGGCGTCGCACCCGGCAAACCGTTCGCCCTCCTGCCCTCCGCACAGGACCACATCCGCGTCACCGTCGGGCTACTCACCGACCGGCACGCGGAGGTGGCGGTACAGATCGCCGCCGCAGCGCACAGCAGCGGCTGGCGGGCCGGCACGCGCTGAATCGAGACCCGGCGGCACGCAATCGCCTCGCGGGCTAGAGCGTGTCCCGTGGATCATGCGGGTCGGCTGCGGTAGATCTCTTCTGTGCTTGATCGCCACGACTTGACCGACGCGGAGTGGGCACGGCTGGAGCCGTTGCTGCCCGACCGGACACCG
>NZ_JAHKRK010000356.1 GCF_019396355.1 Pseudonocardia nigra | reverse complement strand
GCTGGTCCCCGACCAGCCTCCCCACCAGCACCCGCAAGGACTACGCCGAGGTGATCGACCAGCTGGGGCGGGCGCTGCGGCTGCACCGCACGGCTGAGACCACCGACGGGGGGAAGCCGAAGAAGCCGACGCCGCCGGCGTGCGTGTGCGATTGCGGGCGCCGCATCCGGGTCTCGCCGACCGTGCTGGCCGCCGGGCCGATCACCTGTGGGGTATGCGGCAGCGACTTCGAGCCCGACCATGTCAGCGACAACGAGGCCGGGGGTGCGGCGTGATCACGGGGCTTCCGCGGTGCTGGCGGGTCCACGCTCGGCGCGGCGGTGGTGCCGTAGGTATTGGTCAATCGGCCCCCGAGGGGCGGGTGTTGTCTTACGGTGCTGGTCGTGGAGGACACGACGCTCGCGTGGGTTTGCGCGCCGAACCTGCGGCTGTACGACGAGGACCCGGGCCCGCGGGCGACGAATGTCGGCAGCAGCCAGGAGCCGCGTGTGGTGGACCGGCGCGAGGCGCTGGTTGAGCTCTACGCCCGTCAGATCCTGCTCGAGCTGCGCGCAGAGCTCCCGCGCATCCTGGCGCTGCGCGATGACTGCGCGCGCGAGGCCGCGGCCGCGCGCACACTGCGGGAGGCGTGGCGGGTGGTGCAGGCCCGGCGGGGCGGGCCGCACCCGCAGCCGTGGCCGCGCGCCCTGCGCGCGTTGACGTGGGCGTTGCGGCGGGACATCTCCACCCAGTGGACGCTGGGCGCCGAGCTCGCCGACCGCGCCGCGCACATGGTCACCGAGGCCGAGGCCGATCGGGACGCGAAGGCCCGGGCCCGGCTGCTCGCCAGCACCGTGGAGACGCGGATCATCTCCGGCGGGGGGACTGACATCTCACCAGCTCGTTGCGGTGTGATGGAGGCCACGTTGAGGGTTGTACTGAGGTACAGGCTTAGCGTCGTGGACGTCAATTCAGGAGCGCTGCGGAGGTGGCGGGATGGCGGTGACGGTCACCGGGGAGACGTTCGACCGGGAGGTTGGGGCGTCTCCGGTGCCGGTGGTGGTGGAGTTCTTCGCGACCTGGTGTGGCAACTGCCGGCGGGTGGCGCCGGTCCTGGACCGGTTGGCGGCTGAGTTCGCTGCGTCGGTGAGGTTCGTGCAGGTCAACGCGGACGAGAGCCCGGGCCTGGTGGAGCTGTTCGGGGTGTCGTCGACGCCGACGCTGTTCGTGGTGGACGGCGGTAAGCAGCCGGTCACCGTGGTGGGTGCGCAGCCGGAGGCGGTGCTGCGGGGGTTGTTCGAGCTGGCGGCCGGCCGGGTGGAGGGCGCTCGGTCGGAGCTGGCCTGGGTGACCGCTGATGCGTGCACGCTGCCCACGGCCGAGCGGCCGACCCGGCTGGCGGAGTTCGACGGCCTGTTCGCGTGGCTGCGGGGATTGCGCCGTGAGGAGCCGGGGTGGCTGCGGCTGCGGCTCGACGACGGCGAGGGGGTGGAGGAGAACGCGCGGGACCTGACCGCCCGGGAGGCGTCGTGCTGCTCGTTCTTCGACTTCGACGTCCACCGGGGTGATGGCGAGCTGGTGGTGGACGTGCGGGTGCCGGCGAGCCGGGTCATCGTGCTGGACGGCCTGACCGCGCAGGCGGAGGCCGCGTATGCGGCGCGCGTGTGAAGGAGTCAGTGATGAGGTCCGGGCAGCTGGCCAAGGCGGCCGGGGTGAACGTGCAGACGTTGCGCTACTACGAGCGCCGCGGTCTGCTGCCCGAGCCTCGCCGGACGTTGGGCGGGTACCGCGAGTACGACGAAGACGCGGTCGCGCTGCTGCGCGTGGTGAAGTCCGCGCAGCGGCTCGGCTTCACCCTCGACGAAGTGGCCGAGCTACTGGACGCAGGTCGGCGGCGGCACCCGACCGCTGATCTGCAGGAGCGGGCCCGGGCGAAGCTCGCCGAGGTCGAGGACCGCATGGCGGATCTCGCCCGGATCCGCGACGGGCTGCTCCAGGTCGTGCAGGCCCGCTGCGACAGCCTCGCGAACTGCACGTGCCAGGACTGCCCGCTGCCTTTCATCGAACTGGCCGAGCTGCGTCCATCCCCCTCCCGAGGAGAGTCGGCGTGACCCTCGATCCCGACCGGAATCTGCTCGCGCAGGACAGCGGCTCGGCGGCCCGAGGGTCGCGACCGAGCCGCTTGGGAGCGCGGAGCAAGCTCGCTGGGGTGCTGGGTGTTCTCGCGTGCGCTGGGTGCTGTGCGGTGCCGGTGCTGGTCCCTCTCGGGGTACTGACCGGGGGCGGAGTCGCGGCGGCCACCACCGGTCTCACCGTCGTCGCCGTGATCCTGTTCGTCGCAGCCGCTCTGCTCTGGTTTCTGCACCTGCGAACAAGGCGTCGGGCCGCTGGGCATCAGGGCTGTGGCTCGGGCGATTGCACCTGTCACAGCTGAGCGACAGCACGCCCGCGCCGACGTGCGGGGCTAGGCAGAATGAGACCGAAGCGGGCAAGGGCGCCTCAACGGATCGCAGTCGGACATGGAGGCGTTGTTGCAGCAGGGGACGAGCGGCCTGGTGGACCGGATGGAGCGCCACCAGGTGGCGATCTACGTCGGGGCGATCCTGGCCGGGGTGCTCGTCGGGTTCCTCGCGCCGTCGGCCGGGCCAGGCCTCGAGGTTGCGATCAATCCGGTGCTCGGGTCCCTGCTCTACGTGACGTTCCTGCAGGTGCCGGCGCGCGAGCTGCTGCGGTCCTTGCGCGCGGGGCGGTTCCTGGGCGCGGCCCTGGTCGTCAACTTCGTGGTCGTGCCGCTGGTCGTCGCGGCCATGTTCGGGTTCCTGCCTGCTGTTCTGGGCGTCCGGCTGGGTGTGCTGCTGGTGCTGCTCACCCCGTGCGTGGACTACGTGATCGTGTTCAGCGGCCTCGCCGGTGGGAGTAGTGATCGGCTCCTCGCCGCGACGCCGCTGCTGCTCGTCGCGCAGATGGCGCTGCTGCCGGTGTTCCTGTTGCTGTTCATGGGGCCTGCGCTGGCCGACGTGATCGAGGTCGGCCCCTTCGTTGAGGCGTTCGTCGTGCTGATCGTGATTCCGCTGGCGCTGGCCTGGCTCACCCAGGCTTGGGCGGCCCGGAGGCCCGCCGGGGAGGCCTTCTCGTCCTGGGCCGGCGCGTTGATGGTGCCGCTCATGGTCGCCACCTTGCTCGTGGTGGTCGCCTCGCAGGTTCCGAAGCTCGGCGACGGCGGCACGGTCGTGCTCGGGGTCGTCCCGTTCTACGTCGTGTTCCTGGTCGTCATGGCGGGGCTCGGCCTGGTCGTCGCCCGGGCCTTCCGCCTCGACACGAGCGCTGGCCGCGCGATCGTCTTCACCGGCGCCACGCGCAACTCACTGGTCGTGCTCCCGTTGGCGCTGGCCCTGCCGGACACCCTCGCGGTCGCGGCCGTCGTGATCGTGACGCAAACGCTGGTCGAGGTCGTGGGCATGGTGGTTTACGTGCGCGCGATCCCGCGGCTCCTGCCGGAACCGGTGGGCTGATCGAGCGCCGCTGCAGCGGTAGTGGCCGGAAAGCCGGCCCTGCCGGCCCCGACCGGGCCGGAAGTAGAGGGCGTGGGTCGGCGGGGCCGGCGCAGCTGGCGACGCCGCCGCCGCAGGCGGCGCCGTGGTGATCCGGGGAGTGCCCGGCGACAGGGGGTTGCGTAGGCCTCGGGTTGCGCTCAGGGCCGCGCGGGCCGAGAGAACTCCTGGTGGACCGCCTTCGGCGGGGGCCTGTCGGCCCTTGGCTTAGCACGGCCTGACTCACCGTCAAGGGCGCTGCGCTGCGCTCCGCGTCGCTGCGCGACGGCCGTCCGCCGCCCTTGACGGCGAGCCTCCACGGCCGTGCTGGGGCGCCTTGCGGCGGCGGGGGACAGCACCCCGCCACCCCAAAGGGGGACGGGCCGACAGGCCCTGGGCGCGGGGAGACCACGATGACCAGCAGCAGTGGGAAGGCTCTCCGGATCCGTCCGATCGCCTACGAGCCGACCGCCGAACCGGCGCAGCCGTCGACGATGTCCTGTCCGCATTGCGGCGCATCGATCACGTTCGGAGCTTCCGACTCGGCGCCGGACACGTCCGATGTACATGCCGCGGCGATCGTGGTGGACTTGCCGGATGCCGGGGCGGTACAGCTTCCGGTGGCGCGGATGCTCTGGCTAATCTTCGAGGTGATCAACGCCCGGCGTCCGGTCGCACAGCTGGCCGGGGTGGCTGCGCCGTCCGTGCTGCGCTACGCCCGTGCGGCGCGGCTGGCCGGGCGCCCGGCGCGGGTGTCGCGGCTGCTGTCGCTTCGCGTGTGCCGCCCGGCCGAGCACGCCGTGGAGGCGGCCGCCGTCGTGGCCGTTGACCAGCGGCACCGCGCCGTCGCCGCACGCTTTGAGCAGGAGCAGACCGGCTGGCTGTGCGTCGCACTGCGCATCCTCTAGCGCTAGGCGCCCTGGCCGGACATCTGCATCAGCCCGCCGTCCATGACGTAGGTTGCGCCGGTGACGTAGTCGGCCTCGCTGGAGGCGAGGAACACCGCGAGCCGGGCGATCTCCTCGGGTTGGGCGGCG
>NZ_JAHKRK010000355.1 GCF_019396355.1 Pseudonocardia nigra | reverse complement strand
CGGCCACCCCTGGATGCCGGCACTACCCGCGCCCACCTGACCACGGACACCGAGCCGAGCGCACCGGAGGCCGAACGGCCGACCGGCGATCACGCCATGCCACCACACCGCTGAATGTTTACCGGTCAGCGCGTTCAGGGCGGGGACGAGCTGCTCCTCCTCTTAGGCGAAGTGAGCCTCGAGCATGGACGCCAGCTGGTCGAGTTGGACGCGGGCTTGCTCGGGGTCCTCGCCGTCGTTCACCGCCTTCAGCTCGCTCAAGACGCGGTCTACCACGACATGTTCGCGGCGCAGCCGGGCAATGGCCTCCTCGAGACCCGGGAATTTCGTCTCAACGTGAGGAAAGAACCCGCCGTCCTCGCTCGTGTGGTGGCCGTGCAGGTAGACGCACACGGTCTCGCAGTGCGTCCGCAGCTGTTCGGACAGCCCAGCTCCTGCGGGAAGCGCAGCTCTGGCGGCAGCCACCTGCTGTCGCAGCACGTCATGCGCCTGCATCAGCCGGTCGCCCCATCTCGGCTCGCGGTCGTTCTCCACCGGCATCTCCCTCCCGTCTGATGTGCCACTCGATAGCACTTTACACTGACTGGCGGATGAGTACTAGTGGCGTTTGCATCGAGGGGGCTAGACTCGACGTGATGAACAGGCCAGTGCCGATCCCGAGGAACCCCGAGCTGCCGCTGCGCGAACGCAAGAAGCTGCGCACCCGGCAGGCGCTGGCCGATACCGCGTTGCGGCTGTTCCTGGACCGGGGCTTCCACGAGACGACGCTCGACGAGCTCGTCGACGCGGTCGAGGTCTCCAAGCGCACGTTCTTCCGCATGTACGGCTCGAAAGAGGACGTCGCGATGGCGGCGGAGGTCGAGCTGTGGGACGCCTACGTCGCCGAGGTCGGCTCCCGGGAGCTCCGCGGCCCGGTGCTGACGTTCCTGGGTGAGACACTGATCGCCGCGATCGCGGGGCGCGGCGAGGACTGGGACCGACGGTTCGTCGCCACGCGCGGGCTCATCGCCCGCACTCCCGCGCTATGGGACCGCAGCCTGCTGCTGTCCGTGACCGTCCAGTCCCGGGTCGTTGGCGTGCTCGAGACCAAGCTCGGCATCGATAGCCGCGAGGACGTCCGGCTGCGCCTGCTGGGCGAGCTCTCTCTGAGCGCCTGGCGCTGCGCGGCCCGGAACTGGATCGCCGGGCGCGGCCCCGAGGGGTCTGGACCGCGGGAGAAACTCGGGACGTGGCGCGGCCCCGGCGGCAGCGAGCGCCTGATCCGCCACGTCGAAGAGGCGTTCGACGCCATCCCCGGTAGCCTCACCTTCACGGCTTCTTGACCCCCGCCGACGGTTGAGGAGGCCGCGGCTGGGCCACGCAGGCCATCAACGCGGCGAAGGTCGTGCGGAACCTGCGCCCCAGCCAGGTGTCAGTCGGCGGCCGGCTGCGCCAGTAGAACTCTATTGCTGACTGCTCGACGCCGCTGTCGCGGTGGTCAGAACATGTGTGGTGACGTATCGCCTCCAGACGCGCAGGGCCAGGCGGCCGCGCAGCTCAGCACGGCGTGTGCCGTCGCGTGAGACGAGGAATCGCCCGCTCAGAGGTTCGATCTGGCAATGAACTCCCCGGAAGCGGCGCACTCCAGAAGGCGTCATGGCGTCGATCGCGAGGAGATCGTCGTGCACACTGACGTGAATCTCGGATCGGGGGAGATGCACGGCGCGATGGTTGATGTCGAGGTTGAGGGCGATCGGGTCGGGGCCGAGGGACGTGATCGACGCCTGAGCGAGGGCGCTGTCGTTGTACTTCGCTGCGGCGAGCGAAATCGCATGGCAGGCACGTCGAACCGACTGCACGTGCGTGGGCGCCGTTACTGAGCTCACGTCATCGTCGGTACCGTCAAGAGCGTCAGGAGTGAGGAGCGGCACACCGAGGTGGGCGGCAAGCAGACGGCTCTGCACTAGCCCGAAAGGGTTCGGGTCAACCACGAGTGAAAAATCCGACGCGTATCGATAGGCGGCGTCGACGAGCTCATCGCAATTCAGCACGACACCGTGCAATCCGCGACGGCGCACCTTCGAACGCAGCGTCTCGGAGTGCTCCGGGCCGCGGCCCCCCTGGTCCTTCACCAGGAGGACGCTGCGCCCCGTCCTGCGTACGAGCGACGCCGCGGTGTCAGCAAGTCCCGTGAGAAGCGATCTCGTCTCCAGTCGCTCGGCAGTAGTTGAAACTGCGGTCATCGCACCTCCGGAGGTAGGTCACGGCTGTGTGTGCTCACCTCAACTCTACCTGCACGTGAGGGTTGCGGCTCTACTTCGCGATGCAGAGAAGCCGGCCGCGAACCAAGGGCAGGGCGAGGACACCGACTGCGCAGGCGACTTGGACGATGACGTATCCCCAGGCAACGGGAAGCAGGGCCTCACCCAGGCCTGCGGCCGGCCGGGCCGGGAGAACGATGACGGCGAGGAGGACGAGCAGAGTACTGATGAGCTGCAGGCGGGCGAAGCCCATCGCCTGCCCGAGGGCTTGGCGAACCCCGAGCTCGTGGACGACGACGAGTCGGAAGGCGAGTCCGAGCAGCAACACTCGGAGCACGGTCGCGGCTTCGGCATAGCCGGACCCGAAGATCGCCAGCACCGGTTCGGCGACCAGGGCGCCGACCCCGAGGGCCGGCAGGAAGAGCAACAGGATGCGACGGCGTGCAGCAGCGCAGAGCTCGCCGGTGCGCTCGGGTTCTCTGGCGACGTGTACCGAGAGCGAGTTGACGAAGAACGTCGCGGCGATGTCGACGACGGTCACGGCCTGCCAGATGAAGAACGCCGCGCCCGGTTCCGGGCCGTATCGGAGTGTCACCAGCAGTGGGACCTGGTTGTAGAGCAGCACGGTTCCCAGCTGCGCAACCGCGGTCGGACCGAGGAACCCGATCACGTTGCTGCGCGAGGGCAGGACGCCGCTCTCGGAGCGGCGGGCGAAGCGCCGGGAGAGAGGAATCCGATCGCCACCGTCCCGGCCGCGATCCACACGACGATCGGTAGCGCCCATGACAGCACCACACCTTGAGCGCCCAGGCTGCTGCCGAGGACGACGAGGAGGGTGATCCGAACAACGGCGAAGACGGCGTTGCGCCACGGTGCCCACCACGGTCGCTGAATCGCGACGAGGATGAAGTCGTGCACCACCAACATCCCCCACCCCGCGGTGGCCAGGACGAAGACGACGATGCCGACCGCGAGTGGTGCGTCGCCTGCTGCTGTCTCGGCCAGCGCGGGTACCAGGAGCACGTACACCAGGCCTACGGCCCCGGACAGGGGGAGTACGACGGCCGTCGCCCGCCACACGAGGTCGGCGGCGTGTCGGCCTGACGTAGGAAGCCACCGCATCAACCCGACGCCGAGATTGAGCTGAGTTGCCCCTGCCACCAGGATGAATGCCGAGACGACTGCCGAGGCCCGTCCGACCTCGGCCTGCGGCATGATGCGGGCCGCGATCAACCAGCTGAGGAATCCGGCCAGAGAACCGATGACTGCGGACAGCGAGAGCGCGAGTCCGTCGCCGACGCCAGTGCGTTCGGAGCGCCGAGCCGTGGTCGTCACCGCGGGCTCGCGGTCATGGTCGGAGTGCGGTGATCGCCAAGGGGATTCACTCGGCCGACTCTAACGACGCGGTAGTGTTCGGCCGTTCCGGGGGCCGGTGTTGCGCCGACCGAGAAGTGGCGCAGCGCCCGAACCGGGCACTTCCGCGGCGGTGGCGTGTTACTCCACGGGCACGTCGGCGAGATCCGACCAGAGGTCGCGGACCGTGGCGTAGCGACGTACGTCATCCAGCCTGGCCAGGACGTCGAACACGGCCGGCCGCGCAGCGTTGTACTCGGCATGGTCGACGATGTCCCGCTTGATGGCTCCCGACGTGCCGAAGGCGCCTTCGACGAGGTCGAGGATCTCCATGCGCGTGACCGGTCGGGCGTTGGTCGCAAGAGGTTGGTTCACCTTCCCGAATCTACCCTCACGTGAGGGTAGATTCGCGGTGGCTCCGATCACGCTGGCTCGGACGCACCGGTCGGTGAAGTCGCTACTCGAAGCGGACCGGTTGGCCGGTGGATTCCAGTACCGCGAGCCAGGTGTCGCCGTGCGGGTCGACCTGGTTGCGCCGGCTGACCGCGACCGACATCGGGATGTGGACGAAGCGGCGGCGGTAGCGGCCGACGACCATCTCGGTGCGCCCGGACATGGCCGCGTGCACGGCGGCCTGCGAGAGCCGGACGCAGTAGACGGAGTCGTAGGGGTTGGCCGGGACGCTGCGGATGGCGTAGCTGGGGTCGATGTAGCGGATGGAGGTCTCGACGCCGGCGTCGGTGAAGTGGTCGGCGATGCGCCGCCGCAGGTACGGGCCGATGTCGTGGAGCCGGGCGTTGCCCGAGGCGTCGCGCTCCGTGCCGGCGTCCTCGGGGTGCCCGCCCAGCAGCTCCTGGCCCGCGCCCTCGGCGACGACGACCACGGCGTGCCCGCGCTCGGCGACCCGCCGGCGCAGGTGCGCCAGCAGCCCCTGCTCGCCGTCGAGGGCGAAGGGCACCTCGGGGATCAGCACCGCGTCGGCGCCGCTGCGGGCCA
>NZ_JAHKRK010000354.1 GCF_019396355.1 Pseudonocardia nigra | reverse complement strand
GCGGGCGGCCGCGGCGGCGTCGCGCTCGGCGGCCGCGGCATCGAGCGAGACGGCGATGCGCTCGCAGGCGGTCTCGCCCGCGGTGGCCACGAGCGTGGCGATGGCGGCGTTGCGCTCCCTGGCCTCGCGGGCGGCGGCGGCCCGGGCGCGTGCCTGCCGCTCGGACGCGGCCTGCCGCCGCAGCGACTCGGCGCGCCCGGCGATCGCCCGCGCCCGCTCCTCGGCGGTGCGCAGGGCGAGCCGGGCCTCGACCTCCTCGGCGCGGGCGGCGGCGACCGACTCGGCGGCGGCGTCGCGGACCTCGGTGTCGGGCTCGTCGTCGACCGGCTCGTCCTCGGCGATCGCGAGCTGCTGCTCGGCGGCCTCCAGCGCCAGGAGGGCGTCCGAGCGCCGGGACTCGACGCCGTCGCGGCGCTCCCGCATCCGCTGCGCCTCCGCGGTGGCCGAGCGAACCACCTGTTCCAGGCGTCCGAGCTGGGCGGACGCGGCGGAGCGGCGGGTCTCGGCCGCCGACTGCACCTTCTGCGCCGCCTCCACGTCGGCCAGCCGCGCGCCCTCCTCGGCGCGGGCGCCCTCCAGCGTCGGGCGCAGCCGCTCGAGCTCCTCCTCGACGGTCTCCCGCTGCTCGACGGCCTCGTTCACCGCGGCCTGGACGTCCAGCGCGCTCGACGCGGTGCCGGAGCCGCCGGACGCGCACGCGACGCCGAGGACGTCCCCCTCGGCGGTGACGGCGGTGAGCTCGGGGTGTGCGGCGACCACGGCCTGCGCCGCGTCGAGGTCGTCGACGACGAGGACGCCCGCGAGCAGCCGGTGGACGGCCCCGGCGAGCGGTCCGTCGGCGCTGACCCCGTCGAGGGCCCACCGCGCCGTTGCAGCAAAGCCACTTTCACGCAACCACGTTGCGTCAAAGTGGCTTTGCTGTAATTCGGCGGACCCCACCACGAGCGATGCGCGGCCGGCGTCGCGGGTGCGGAGCAGGCGGAGTGCGGCCACGGCGGCGTCCGGCGACTCCACGGCCACGGCGTCGGCCAGCTCGCCCATGGCTGCGGCGACGGCCGTCCGGGCCCACGGCTCGACGGTGAGCAGGCCCGACACCGCGCCGAGGACGCCGTCGGCGCCCAGCAGCTCCCCGGAGCCGTCACGCCGGGCGAGCCCCACCGACAGCGCGTCGACCCGCGCCCGCCAGTGCGCCCGCTGCTGCTCCAGCTCGCGCTCGCGCGCCACCAGCTCCGCCACGCGGGCGCGGGCGGACTCGTGCGCCTCGACGGCCTCGACGGACCGCTGCCCGAGGTCCCGGAGAGAGCTGACGAGCGACCCATCGGCAGACCCTCCGTCCTCGATGGCGCCGAGGTCGTCGCGGGCCTGGGCCAGCTCCACCTCCGCCGCCTCGATGCGCTCCTGCGCCTCGGCCAGCGCCTCGGACAGCCGGTCGATCTCATCGGCCGTGGCGGCGGCTCCGCTGCGGAGGGCCTCGGCGCGCCCGGCGAGCGTGGCGAGGCCCGCCTTGCGGTCGGCCAGCGCGCGGACGGCGGCCATGTGGGCGCGCTCGGCGGCCGCGAGCGTCTTCTCGTGCTCGGCGCGCTCCTCCAGCACCTCGGAGAGTCGCCTGCGCGCCTCCGCGACGGCCGCGACGAGCTCCTCCTCCTGCTCGGCGATCGCGTCGGCCTCGGCGTCGAGCTCGTCGGGGTCGCGCCCCGGCGTGCGCTCCTGCGGGTCGGCGAGGTGGCGGGTGCGCTCCTGCGCGAGCCGGACGGTGCCGGCGAGCCGCTCGGCGAGCGCGGACAGGCGGTACCAGGTGTCCTGGGCCGCGGCGAGCCGCGGCGCGTCCTGGGCCAGGGCGGTTTCGAGCCGCTCCTGCTCCACCCGCGCGACCGACAGCTGCTCCTCGACCTCGGCGCGTCGGGCGCGGGCGCTCGCCTCGTCGGCCTCCTCGCGGGCCAGCTCGTCGCGCACGGTGACGACGTCGTCGGCGGCGAGCCGCAGCCGGGCGTCGCGCAGCTCGGACTGCACGGCCTGGGCCCGCCGCGCGATCTCCGCCTGCCGCCCCAGCGGCTTGAGCTGACGGCGCAGCTCCGCGGTGAGGTCGGTGAGCCGGGTGAGGTTGGCCTGCATCGCGTCGAGCTTGCGGAGGGCCTTCTCCTTGCGCTTGCGGTGCTTGAGGACGCCCGCGGCCTCCTCGATGTAGGCACGGCGGTCCTCCGGCTTGGACTGGAGCACCGAGTCGAGCTGCCCCTGCCCGACGATGACGTGCATCTCCCGGCCGATACCGGAGTCCGACAGCAGCTCCTGGATGTCCAGCAGCCGGCAGGACGAGCCGTTGATCTCGTACTCGCCGGCGCCGTCTCGGAACATCCGACGGGTGATCGACACCTCGGAGTAGTCGATCGGCAGGGCCCCGTCGGCGTTGTCGATCGTGAGCGTCACCTCGGCCCGACCCAGCGGCGCCCGCCCGGAGGTGCCGGCGAAGATGACGTCCTCCATCTTGCCGCCGCGCAGCGCCTTGGCGCCCTGCTCGCCGAGCACCCAGCTGATCGCGTCGACGACATTGGACTTCCCCGACCCGTTGGGCCCGACGACGCAGGTGATCCCCGGCTCCAGCCGCATGGTGGTGGCCGAGGCGAAGGACTTGAAGCCCTTCATCGTCAGGCTCTTCAGGTGCACGGGCGGTTTCTCCAGCCAGCAGGGTCGACGGAGAAGGCTACCGAGCGCGGCACCCGTGGCCGTTCACCCCTGCTCGGCGGGTCGGCGACGACCCGAGGTCACGCCTCGACGAACCCCTCCAGTCCACCCCGGGCATCTCCCCATTGCGTGACGACCTGGTCCACGCGACCCGGCGTCCCGTCACTCGAAAGGGCGAAAACAAGGGCTTCGCAGGCCTTCCGCTCACCCTCCGCTGTCACGCAAACGCGCCCGTCAGAGAGGTTCCTGGCGCTTCCCACCAACCCCAACTCGAGGGCCCTACACCGCGTCCACCAGCGGAAACCCACGCCTTGGACATGTCCGTGGACCCAGGCTGTGACCCGGACCACCTCGCCAGTGTCAGCGCTCACACCCTGCTAGGTTACGCCGCCGTGATCAGCATCGGGCGCCGAGGCGCTGCTCTCCTCGTCGCGACGACCGCCGGCGCGGTCCTCGTCGGCGGTGTCGCGATCGCCGCTCCCCGCATGGCATCCGAGTCCGGCCAGCAGGACGGCTACGCCGACGCCGTCGTCGCCCTCGCCAATGCCGAACGGCAGCAGGCGGGTTGTCCCGACCTCGTGGCCGACGAGCGGCTGGAGGCGGCGGCGGAGGGGCACGCGGCCGACATGGCGGAGGACGACTACTTCTCCCACACCAGCGACGACGGCCGGGAGTTCAACGACCGCGTCGCGGAGTCGGGCTACCCGCGTCGCGGCGGCGAGAACATCGCGATGGGTCAGGACAGCCCCCAGCGGGTAGTGGAGGCCTGGATGGAGTCGCCCAGCCACCGCAGCAACATCGTGAACTGCGACTACGCGACGATCGGCGTGGGCCACCACTCCGACGGCAACTACTGGGTGCAGGACTTCGGCTACTGACGCAACGGGGCGACTCGCGCGTCAGAACCGGGGCGACTCGCGCGTCGAAATCGGGCGACTCGCGGAACATCTCCGCGAGTCGCCCGGAATCGGCGGGTGAGTCGCCCGGCTGCGGCGACTCAGGCCGTCCGCCCGCGCGCGACGACGTCGGTCACCCGCCCGGGGGCGGCGGTACGGTGGTCGGGAGCGGCGGCGCCGTGGACGGCGGCACTGTCGTCGGCCCGGCGTCCGCAGGCGGGGCCGGGACGCCGGGCGCGGCGCTCGCGGACGGCGCTGCGGACGGCACCGCGACGACCAGGGGACCGGGCGGAACGGTGACGCATCGGCCGGTGGAGTCGTACTCCTTGACGCCCCGCGGGTACGGGCGCACGGGGTCGGTCGTCGGGTAACCCGGGTCGCCGTAGCCGTCGTAGCAGTGGTCCGCGGTGTTGATCGGGCGCCCGTCCTGGTCGAACAGGTACACGTCGGTCAGCGGGTTGCCGTTCGCGTCGACCGGGCGGATGTCGCGGATCTCCCGGTCGTCCTGCCACAGCCCGGGCTGGTGGTACGGCGCGTAGCTCACGTTCGACGCGGGCTGGAAGACCGCCGCCCCGCTCACGACCAGCCCGAGGAACGACAGCACCGCGGCGACACCGTTCAGCGGCACGACCGCCCACAGCCAGCGCCGATCCCGCTGCGAGCGGCGACCCACCCAGACCGACGCCGGCACCGTCACCAGGTCCAGCAGCAGGACCGGACCGGCCTCGACGTCCGCGACCACCCACAGCACCACCGCGGCCGCGACGAGTGCGCGGGCCACCCACCAGGCGGGCTGCAGGCTCGCCAGGAAGTCGGTGACGACCCGGCCGGGGGTCCCGGGCCCCGGGCGGGCGGCGAGGAACCGGCGCACCTCGGGCAGCGCGGCCACGCTGGGCACCCGGGGCCCCTCGCGGGTGAGCACGGGCAGCCCCGCGAGGGCGAGCAGTGCCCCGAGCTGCACGAACCCCGGTTCGCGCACGACGACCCCGCACGCCATGACGAACGTCGACCCGACGAGCGCGAGCACCGCGAGGCGCGCCGGGACGGTCCCCGGCCGGTCGGCAGCGGCGGCGGCCGCCGGGGCGGGCGGG
>NZ_JAHKRK010000353.1 GCF_019396355.1 Pseudonocardia nigra | reverse complement strand
CGCGGCCCCCCCCGCCCCGCCCCCGCCGCCGAACGCGAGGTCGCCGGGCAGCGAGACCTCCAGCCGCCTGCCCCCGACCTCGACGACCACCGACTGACGCGGCGCGCCGTCCTCCTCGGCCTCGGCGCCGCCGACGAACGGCGTGACGGTGTTGTCCCACTCGGTCTCGATCCAGCGGGTGTGGACGGTGAAGCCGTCGTCCGACGTCGCCGCGAACGCGGGGTCGTCCACCACCAGCCGGTGGAACGGCAGCACCGTGGCCATGCCCTCGACCTGGAACTCGGCGAGCGCGCGCCGCGACCGCTCCAGCGCCTGCGCCCGGTCCGACCCGGTGACGATGAGCTTGGCCAGCAGCGAGTCGAACTGCCCGCCGATCACCGAGCCGGCTTCGACGCCCGCGTCGACGCGCACGCCCGGGCCGGCCGGGAAGCTGATCGCGGTGACCGTGCCGGGGGCGGGCAGGAAGTTGCGGCCGGTGTCCTCGCCATTGATCCGGAACTCGATGGAGTGCCCGCGCGGCTCGGGGTCCTCGAGCAGGTTGAGCACCTCGCCCTCGGCGATGCGGAACTGCTCGCGCACCAGGTCGAGTCCGCTGGTCTCCTCCGAGACCGGGTGCTCCACCTGCAGCCGCGTGTTCACCTCGAGGAACGAGATGAGCCCGTCCTGCCCCACGAGGAACTCGACCGTGCCGGCACCGTGGTAGCCGGCCTCCTTGCAGATCGCCTTGGCGGCGGTGTGGATCGTCGCGCGCTGCTCGTCGGTGAGGAACGGGGCGGGTGCCTCCTCGACCAGCTTCTGGAACCGCCGCTGCAGCGAGCAGTCGCGGGTGCCGACGACGATGACGTTCCCGTGCGTGTCGGCGAGCACCTGCGCCTCGACGTGGCGCGGCTTGTCCAGGTACCGCTCCACGAAGCACTCGCCGCGGCCGAACGCCGCCGTGGCCTCGCGGACCGCCGACTCGTACAGCTCGGCGATCTCACGCCGTTCGCGCGCCACCTTCATGCCGCGCCCGCCGCCGCCGAACGCGGCCTTGATCGCGACCGGGAGCCCGTGCTCGTCGGCGAACGCCTCGACCTCCTCGGCGCCCTTCACCGGGTCCTTCGTGCCGGGGACCAGCGGGGCGCCGGCGCGCATCGCGATGTGCCGGGCGGTGACCTTGTCGCCCAGGTCGCGGATGGCCTGCGGCGTCGGCCCGATCCAGGTGAGCCCGGCGTCGATCACGGCCTGGGCGAAGTCGGCGTTCTCCGATAGGAACCCGTAACCAGGGTGGACCCCGTCGGCGCCCGCCTGCTTCGCGGCGTCGAGCAGCTTGTCGAACACGAGGTACGACTCCGCCGCCGTGGTGCCGCCCAGGGCGAACGCCTCGTCGGCGAGTCGCACGAACGGAGCGTCGCGGTCGGGGTCGGCGTACACCGCCACGCTCTGCAGGCCGGCGTCCCGACAGGCACGGACGACGCGGACGGCGATCTCCCCGCGGTTCGCGACGAGAACCTTGCTCAAGCGCGGCACGGTGGCCTCCCTCGTGGTGCCCAGGGGCCCCGTGCCCCGGCGCAGTGGTTACCGGGGAGTTTAAGGGCGGATCTCGCGCGCGCTCGGTGCGATCGGTGTGGTGTAGGCGACCCTTCACGTGCAGCATCACGCCCGCAGGTCCGCCACCCCTCGAGGCGGACCTGCGGGAGCGAGCTCCGCGGCGCCCTGGCGGAGATCAGTCGCCGTCGCCCCCGTCGGCGAGGGCGACCCCACCGTCGCCCGGCCCCCCTGGTCCGACGTGGTGTGCGGCCAGCTCGCCTGCGAAGTCCGGGTCCGATGCCCACAGCGCGCTCGTGCCGAAGAGCCCGATCCCGAGCGCGGCCGCTGCGGGCCCGTGCAGCGCCCAGTCCGGCTTGACGGCGGGCGACAACGCATGGTGCTCGGCGCGGAGCCGGGCCAGCGTCCGGTCCCCGGAGCGGGTGCGCCGCGGGGCCGTGGCGAGCTGGACGGCCGCGACCATCGTGACGGCGAGCAGCGCCATGACGAGCAGCCCGACCGAACGGGCCTCGGCGATCCCCGCCAGCAACCGCACCAGGCCGAGGACGGCGACCGCGAGCATCCAGCCGCCGACCCGCCTGATCCGGCGGCGCTGCTCCTCCGGGAGCAGCAGACCTGCGGCCGTGAGCCGGTGTTCGGGTGTGGCGAGCGCCCGCAGCACGGTGCGGTGGAACCGCAGCCTCCGGTGCTGGACGGGCGCCGACGCGACGAGATGGATCGCCCGCTCCAGCTCGTCGGCGTCCGGGCCGAGGCGACCGACGGCGCGCACGGTGCCGCGCGAGGAGAGGATGGTGCCCCGCAGGTGCATCGCGCTCAGCGCCGAGTAGACCGCCAGCTCGGCGCCGCCGCTCAGACAGGCGACGTCGTGCGGGCGCGCCGCGAGGTCGCCCACCGGGCCCGGTGCCGGGTGGTCGGCGAGCGCACGGCGCGCCCGGCTGCTCGCGAGCCAGACCGCGGTGGCGATCACGAGGTAGGCGAGCAAGAACGTCGATCCGCTGATGCCCCAGACGTCAGCGGTGGCTGCGAGGGTCATCGAACACCTCCTGGCCGTCCTTATGAGACGCCTCACAGTCTCGGGGGCGTCAGGTGGCGCAGGGAACGTTCTTCACAAGGACTTGAGGTTGCCTTCAGGCAGCAGTGGCCGCGCGGACCTGCTTCTTGACCCGTGCCAGCATCGCCGCCATCCCGCGCAGCCGCAGTGGGCTCACCGCCTCGGCGAGCCCCAGCGCGGTGTAGAAGTCGTCGGGGACGGCCAGCACGTCGGCGGCGGGCTCGCCGTCGAGCCCGGTGTGCATGATCGAGGCGAAACCACGCGTGGTCGGCGCCTCCGGCGGGGCCGAGAAGTACAGGTGCACGTGCCGCTCGGGGTCGGCGTCGACCTCCACCGCCAGGAACAGCGGCGACTGGCACTCGTGCACCTGCTCCATCGTGTCGGCCGCGTCGGCGTAGCGCTCCGGGAGATCGGGCAGCTCCTGCGACAGCTCCAGCAGCAGCTGCAACCGGTCCTTGGGCCCGACCCCCGCGAAGTCCTCGACGAGCTCCGCGAGCTGCGGGGGGAGTGCGGTCGTCATGCCGACCCGCGCTCCGAACCCTGCACGATCGGCACGCGCACCAAGTTGCCCCACTCGGTCCAGCTGCCGTCGTAGTTGCGGACCTTCCCGAAGCCCAGCAGGTGGGTGAGCACGAACCACGTGTGGCTCGAACGCTCGCCGATGCGGCAGTAGGCCACCACGTCGTCGTCGGCGCTGAGGCCCTGTTCCTGCTGGTAGATGGCCTCGAGCTCGGACCGCGGCTTGAAGGTGGCGTCCTCGGCCGCGGCGCGGGCCCACGGGACGCTCGCCGCGCCGGGGATGTGCCCGCCGCGGACCGCGCCCTCCTGCGGGTAGTCCGGCATGTGCAGCAACTCCCCGGAGTACTCCCCGGGGGAGCGGACGTCGACCAGCGGCTTGCCGAGGTGGGCGAGCACGTCCTCCTTGAACGCCCGGATCGTGGCGTCGTCGCGTTCGACGACCGGGTAGTCGACCCGCTCGGGCTTGGGCGCGTCCGGGTTCATCTCGCGGCCCTCGGCCACCCACTTCGCCCGGCCGCCGTCGAGGATCCGCACGTCTGGGTGGCCGAACAGCGAGAAGACCCACAGGGCGTAGGTGGCCCACCAGTTGTTGCGGTCGCCGTAGAAGACGACCGTGGTGTCGCGCGTGATGCCGCGCTCACCGCAGAGCTCGGCGAACCGCTCCCCGTTCACGTAGTCGCGGGTGACCGGGTCGTTGAGCTCGGTGTGCCAGTCCACCTTCACCGCACCGGGGATGTGCCCGGTGTCGTAGAGCAGCACGTCCTCGTCCGACTCGACGACGACGAGCCCGGGTTCGCCGAGATGGCGCGCCAGCCACTCGGTGGTGACGAGGCGCTCGGGGTGCGCGTACTCCGCCAGCTTCGGGTCGGTGTCGTTCTCCAGAGCCATGTGCCGAGGTTAGTCCGCGCTGTTCGCGCCCGCGCCTCCAGGCACCGCCCACAGGTCGGTCACGGTGACGCCCACGCCGGCGAGCAGCCGCCGGGTGAGCGGCAGGCTGATCCCGATGACGTTGGACGGGTCGCCGTCGATCCCCTCGACGAACCAGCCGCCGAGCCCGTCGAGCGTGAACGCCCCCGCCACGGCCAGCGGCTCGCCGGTGGAGAGGTAGGCCGCGAGCTCCGGCTCCGACGGCTCGGCGAACCGCACGACGGTGACGGCGTGGCCCTCGGCGACCCGGTCGATGTCCCCCTCGGCCATCCGCAGGACGGTGTGCCCGGTGACCAGCTCACCGCTGCGGCCCGCCATCGCGGCCCAGCGCTTCCGCGCGGTGTCGGGGTCGCGGGGCTTGCCGACGAGCGCGCCGTCGATGTGGAGCATCGAGTCGCAGCCGATCACGACGGCGTCGGGGTGGGCGGCGGCGATGCGCCGGGCGACGGTGGTGGCCTTCGCGCCCGCGAGCGTGGTGACCTTCTCCGCGGCCGACGCCTGCGGCATCGCGGCGAGCAGCGCGTCCTCGTCCACGTCGGCGACCTCGACGACCGGGTCGAGGCCCGCCGCCCGCAGGACCGACAGCCGGGCGGGGGAGGCCGAGGCGAGGACGACGCGCACGGCCGCCCACCCTACGGCGTGCCCTTGCCCCCGTTGCAGCAAAGCCACTTTCACGCAACGGCGTTGCCTGAAAGTGGCTTTGCTGCAATCCTCTCGGACCCCCGCGCCGGTCAGCAGCCGCCCCCGCCGCCCCCACCGCCGTCGCCGCCCCCGCCGCCGCTGAAGCCGCCGCCACAGTCACCGCCGCCGCCCCAGCCGCCTC
>NZ_JAHKRK010000352.1 GCF_019396355.1 Pseudonocardia nigra | reverse complement strand
GCCACCGCGCGGTCGCCACCCGCTACGACAAGCGCGACTACATGTTCCGCGGAACCATCGACGTCGCCTCGATCAGGATCTGGCTCCGCGACCCCGTCCCATGATCCAAGGGACACGCTCTAGTCGCAGGAGGCGATTGACCCGATTCGGGCGGAGCGCACATCATCGGGTACTGCTGATCGCAACGTGACTGGAGCGTTCAACGATGTCGCTGCCCCGTCGCACCTGGCTGGCTCTCCTCTCCGCAACGCTCGCCGTGGTGGCGACGGCCTGCGGCGGAGGTGGGAGCTCCGGCACGCAGGCGGGTGGCGACGCCGCCGCGGCGGGCTGCGACACCGCGCCGAACTACCCGCGGGGCCCCGTCGAGCTGATCGTCCCGTGGGCTGCGGGTGGTGGCACCGACAGCGTCGCCCGGTTCCTCGGCACGCAGCTTGCCGAGCGGCTCGACGCCCAGGTCAACGTCGTGAACCGCACGGGCGGCGGCGGCGTGGTGGGGCACAGCGCGATCGCCACCGCCCGGCCGGACGGCTCGACGATCGGGCTCGCGACCGTCGAGATCACGATGATGCACTGGCTCGGGCTCACCGACCTCACGCACGAGGCGTCGACGCCGATCGCGCTGGTCAACTCCGACCCCGCAGGCGTGACCGTGCGGGCCGACGCGCCGTGGGCCGACGTCCAGGCGCTGCTCGCCGAGGCGCAGGCGAACCCGGGGAGTCTGACCGCGTCCGGGACCGGGCGCGGCGGCATCTGGGACCTGGCACGGGCCGGGATGCTCCTCGAGGCAGGCCTGGACCCGAACGCCATCCGCTGGGTGCCCAGCGAGGGCGCGGCACCCGCGCTACAGGAACTCGTGGCGGGCGGCATCGACATCTCCACCGCCAGCCTGGTGGAGAACCAGACGATGATCGAGGCCGGGCGGGCCAAGGCCCTCGCCGTGATGAGTGAGGAGCGGCTCCCGGACTTCCCGGACGTGCCGACGCTCGCCGAGCAGGGCATCGACTTCACCATGGCCGCGTGGCGCGGCATCGCGGGGCCCGACGGGCTGCCGGAGGAGATCGTGAACGAGCTGAGCTGTCACCTCGACGAGATCGTCCACGGCGCGGCGTACGAGGAGTTCATGTCGACGACCGGCTTCGGCATCGAGTGGATGGGCCCGGCCGACTTCGCGACGTTCATGGCCGAGCAGGACGCCCAGAAGGGCGAGATCATGAAGGCCGCCGGGCTGGCGGCATGAGGGACTCCGAGCCGACCGCGGCCCGGACGGCCGACGACGCGTGGTGGCGGCAGGACCTGCTCGGCGGCGCACTCGCCGCGGCGCTCGGTGCCGCCGTCCTGCTGTACGTCCAGGGCTTCCCCGAACTGCCGGACGGCCAGCCGGGGCCAGCCCTGTTCCCGGGGATCATCGGTGCGCTGCTCGTGGTCTTCGGCCTGACCCTGGTCGTCCGGGCCCTGCGGGCGCGCCGGGCCGCGGCACCGGAGGACGCGGCCGCCACGGGCACCGGGGCGCGACTGCGTGCGCTCGCCGTGCTGGGGCTCGTCGTCGCCTACCTGCTGCTGGCGGAGACGCTGGGTTTCGTCCTCACCATGGGGCCGCTGCTGTTCCTGCTGATGTGGCTGCTCGGCGCTCGGGTGTGGGTCGCCGCCGCAGCCACCGCCGTCACGACCGGGGTCATCGTGCTGATCTTCCGGGAGATCCTCTTCGTGCCGCTGCCCACCGGGTTGCTGGGGTAGGGCGGCGATGGGCCAGGACCTCGTCGCCGCGTTCGGCATGCTGGCCGACGGCACGCTGCTGATCGCCGTACTGGCCGCGGCCGTGTACGGCCTGTTCATCGGGGCCATCCCCGGGCTGACCGCCACGCTGGCGACCGCCCTGCTCGTGCCGTTCGCGTTCTTCCTCGACCCGCTCCCCGCGATCGCGGCGATCATCACGATGTCGGCGATGGCGATCTTCGCGGGCGACCTGCCGTCGGCACTCGTGCGGATGCCGGGCACACCGGCGAGCGCGGCCTACACGGAGGACGCCTACCGGCTCACGCAGGCCGGCCACGGCAGTCTCGTGCTGGGTGTGGCGCTGGTCGGATCGGCCATCGGCGGGATCGTCGGCGCCGTCGTGCTGATGGCGGCGGCGCCGGCGCTGGCCGAGTTCGCCCTGCGCTTCACCTCCTACGAGTACTTCTGGGTGGCGGTGCTCGGCCTCGCCGCCTCGGTGATCATCTCCCGCGGTTCCCAGGTCAAGGGCGCGGTCTCGCTGCTCGTGGGCCTGCTGCTGTCGACCGTCGGCATCGACATCGCCCTCGGCTACGCGCGCTTCACGTTCGGGAGCACCGACCTCCTGCAGGGCATCAGCTTCATCCCGGCGATGATCGGGTTGTTCGGCCTGTCCGAGGTGCTGCGCAACGTGCTGCACCCGACGGGCCGGGTGCGGCCCGTACGGCTCGAGACCCGCGGGATGTTCCGCGACACCTTCCGCACTCTCTGGCGCTACAAGAAGGGCGTCGTCAGCGGCAACGCCATCGGCGGCGGCATCGGGGCGCTGCCCGGGGCAGGCGGTGACATCGCGGCCTGGGTGTCGTACGCGGCCACGAAGAACGCCTCCCGCGAGGGCGACCGGTTCGGCAAGGGCGAGGGCCACATCGAGCCGATCGTGGCGGCGGGCTCGGCCAACAATGCCGCGCTCGCGTCCGCCTACGTGCCGTCGCTCGCGTTCGGGATCCCCGGCGACACGATCACGGCGATCCTCATCGGGGTGCTGCTGGTCAAGGGCGTCCAGCCGGGGCCGATGCTGTTCACCGAGCAGGCGCCGCTGCTCTTCGCGATCTACCTGATCTTCATCCTGGCGAACCTGCTCCTGCTGCCGCTCGGCTACCTGGCGATCCGGGGCAGCGGTTTGCTGCTGCGCGTCCCCGCCGCCGTGCTGATGCCGGTGATCGTGGCCTTCTGCGTCGTCGGGTCGTTCGCGATCAACAACGGGTACCTCGAGATCCTCGTGATGCTGCTGCTCGGGGTGCTCGGCTACGCCATGGAACGGACCGGGTTCCCGTTGGCCCCGGTGGTGCTCGGGCTCGTGCTCGGGCCGATCGTCGAGATCAACTTCATGCAGAGTGTGATCAAGACCAACTGGGACCTCACGCAGTTCTTCACCCGGCCGATCAGCGCCGTGTTGCTGGTGGTCACCGTGCTCGTGTTGATCTACCCGCTGCTGCGGTCTGGACAACGGAGACTGAATCGTAAGTCGTCGGACCATTGACGCCTCCCGGGTGGGCAGCGATGATGCCGCTCACACATCAGATGAGTTGCCGACCGGCGAGAGGGAGGCCGACGCATGTCCTCCACAATCGGATCAGACAAGACCGACCCCTACACACTCACAGCTGACGGGATCAAGGAACCGCCCGTCGGTTGGAAGGCGAGCTTCCGGTATCTCGGGCCGGGCCTGATCCTCAGCGCGTCGATCGTGGGATCGGGTGAGCTCATCGCCACCACCACGCTCGGCGCCCAGGCCGGGTTCGTGCTGCTGTGGCTGGTCATCTTCAGCACGTTCGTGAAGGTGGCCGTCCAGGTCGAGCTCGCCCGCTGGACCATCGCCACCGGGCAACCCGCCCTCACCGGCTACAACAGGGTGCCGCCCAAGATAGGTCGGCTGGGCTGGGTGAACGTGCTGTGGATGCTGCTGGCGCTGACCAAGCTGTTGCAGCTCGGCGGCATCATCGGTGGCGTCGCCGTGGCCTGCAGCATCCTGCTGCCGATCGGTGGCGATCCGCTGGGCTTCACGTCGCTGCTGATCTGGACGTCGTTCATCGCCGTCGCCAGCATCGCGATGCTCTACTCGAACAAGTACTCCCTCATCGAGCGCGGTGCTGTCTTCCTCGTGGTGGTCTTCTCCTTCGTCACCGTGTTGATCGCGCTCGGCCTGCCGCTGACGCCCTTCGCGTACGACGGCGGTGACCTCGCCAGCGGTCTGACGTTCTTGATCCCCGCAGGCGCGGTAGGCGCCGCGATGGCGATGTTCGGCATCACCGGCGTCGGCGCCGACGAGATCACCTTCTACACGTACTGGTGCGTGGAGAAGGGCTACGCGCGCTGGGCAGGCCCCAACGACGGCAGCGACGAGTGGGCGCGCCGGGCCAACGGGTGGATCAAGGTGATGTACAAGGACGCCCTGGTGTCCTGGATCATCTACACCTTCGGCACGCTGGCCTTCTACCTCATGGGCGCGGCGGTGCTGAACCCCCAGGGCCTCGTGCCCGAGGGCAACGGCATGATCACGACGCTGTCACGCATCTACACCGACACCCTCGGGACGTGGGCCAGCGTCATCTTCCTGATCGGCGCCATCGCCGTCCTCGGCTCGACGATGTGGGCGGCGATCCCCAGCTGGTCGCGGATGTACGTGAACCTGCTGGCGACGATGGGCGTGCTCGACTGGCAGGACCCCGTGGCGCGGCTGCGGTGGATCCGCATCTTCACCGTCGCGCTGCCGATCGTCTGGGCGGTGGCCTACCTGGCGATCCAGTCACCGGTCATCATGGTGCAGATCGGCGGGGTGATGACCGGCGTCTTCCTCGTCGCCGTGGTCATCGCGGTCTGGTACCTGCGGAAGACCGAGATCGACCCGAGGCTCTACGGCGGGCGCACCTTCAACGTCCTGCTCGTCGTGAGCAGCATCGCGATCGGACTGCTCGGGATCTATACCCTGCTGAACGTCTTCGGGCTCCAGATTGGCTAGTGCGTTGACCATGAACGTTCACCGGGTTGGCGACACGCCGGTCAGCGTCCCCGAATTGGAGTCCTGTTGATCTCACTCTCGATCTCGACGTCAGGTCGGGGATCGAGGTGGGGGTCGGATGG
>NZ_JAHKRK010000351.1 GCF_019396355.1 Pseudonocardia nigra | reverse complement strand
TCGCCGTCGTCCAGTCCTACCTGTCCACCACCGCCAAGTGGGGCCTCGACAGCTTCGACGTCCTCACTCAGCTGTTCACCACCGGGGCATGGCTACCACCAGCCGCCGAACCCTGCTGAATAGCTACGGCGGTCGAGCTCCGCCTGGGCGAAAAACGCCGAGGCGGTCTTCAGGATGTCATTCGCCCGCCGCAGCTCGGCGTTTTCGGCGCGCAGCCGGGCGAGCTCGGCCGCAGGATCGACCGAATCGTGCGCGTCTGGCCCGGCAGGACGGCCGGCACGCTCGTCGGCTTCCACCCAATTCCGAATCGTCGCCGGGTTGATGTCCAGCAACTCACCTACGTGCTTACGGGCTGCGAGCTTGGACTCCCCACGATCACGCAACCGGTCGGCGTACAGACGCACCGCCCGGGCACGGGTCTCCTCATCGAACTTCCGAGGTGCAGGCACGGCTCCAGTCTCCTTGCTAGATCAGAGCCTCTCCACCACCAAGGACGATTCAGTATTGCGGCTACCGAAGCCGCCCCGGCCGCCCGGCACTACCGGGCGCCCACCCAAGCACGGGCCCGAGTTCGCGCTGGACAAGCCCGCGACCTGGCCCGAGCCGGCCCAGGTCACGATCACCGAGACCACCCGCTATGGCACCGCGACCGCCACCAGCTGGGACCGGCTGCACCCGCGGCTCACCCATCGCGGTTGCTGGCTCGACCACGCCGGTGAGCTGCCCGTCATCGAAGGCACCCTCATCCGCCTGCAGCACCTGCCCGGGGATCGTGACCCCAAGCCGGTCTGCCTGTGGTCCTCAACCACTGGCGCCGCCGCGGCCGAGGTCGACCGCTGGTGGCAGTCGTTCCTGCGCAGGTTCGACCTCGAGCACACCTTCCGGCTGCTCAAGCAGACCCTGGGCTGGACCGCTCCGAAGATCCGCACCCCCCAGGCCGCCGACCGCTGGACCTGGCTCATCATCGCCGCCCACACCCAACTCCGCCTCGCCCGACCGCTGGCTGAGGACCTGCGTCGCCCGTGGGAGAAACCCGCGCCGCCAGGGCGGCTGACCCCAGCCAGGGTGCGCCGCAGCTTTCGGAACCTCCGCGCCCGGACAGTCCTCCCCGCCCGGGCACCCAAACCCGCGCGCCCCGGCCCCGGGCGACCACCCGGCTCCCGCAACCACACACCGGCACCCCGCTACGACGTCGGAAAGACCGTCAAACGCGACCTCACCATGATCGCCCGACAACAGCGCGCGGGTTAAAGAGCAAGCTTAGCCCGCCGGCGGCCCTCGACGCGCTCGCCTACCACCTGGGGCTCACCGGCACGGTGCTGTCGGATCCGGACCGCGACCTGTACCGGCTGCTGGGCCTGGGGCGCGCGCCCGTCTGGCAGGTCTACTCGCCGGGCACCCTCCTGCACTACACGCGCGCCGTCGCGCGGGGCAGGCGGCTGCAGAAGCCCGTGGAGGACACCCGGCAGCTGGGGGGCGACGCGCTCGTCGTCGACGGGGTGGTCCGCCGGATCTGGCGTCCGCGGACCCCGGACGACCGCGCCGACCCCAGGGTGATCGCGGCCGCCGCCCGTTCCCTCCGCGCGACCTAGCGTGGCGGCTCGCCGCGCCCGACCAGGTCCTTGAGCTTCTCGGCGATCTGATCGGCCATCGGGCCGGCGATGATCGACTCGTCCGGGTCGGCGGTCTCCGCGCGGGGTGGGACGACCTGGAGCCGCTCGGCGTAGGGCGCGTCGCGCCCGAGCACGAACGCGGCGGCGGTTTCGCCGTAGAACCGGCGGGCGTCCTCGACGGTGCGACGGCCCTCGATGATCTCCGCGGCGAGGTTGAGGGTGAGGGTGTTGTAGGCCTCGTGGTCACAGCGGGCCCCGAGCTGACCGGCGGTGCGGTCGACGAGCGTGCTGCCGTCGAAGGCGGCGAGGGCGCTGCCGGCCTCGGCCGGGACCGGGTAGTCGATCCATTGGGTCAGGTAGTCGGTGTGCGGCGTGGGGAAGTTGTGCAGCACCTCGTCGGCGGTGATCTCCATCCGCGCCCACGGGCCGACCCGGTACCAGAACATCTTGGTCGGCGTCGCCTCGTTGGGCGGCCCGTAGTGGTCCAGGATCGTCTCGGCCGCCTTCCGCGGAGCAGCAGGCCACTGCTGGGCGATGCGCTCCGCCTCCGCCAGCGGAACCGACTGCTGCGGACCCAGCTCCGAGCGGTGCGTCAGCGGTAGCAGTAGGAATCCGACGACGCGTCCCCGCCCTGCAGCCGCACCTGGTGCACCCGCAGGCCGCGGAAGTCATCCTCGTGCGGGAAGAACCGCTCGTCGATCGCCATCCCGCCGCCGGGGTTCGCGTCGATCCTCGCCATCCACGCCCCTACGCCATGCGGGTAGAACTGGTCGTCCCACGCACCATAGAGCGAGTTGGAGAGGTACACGCGCCGCCCGTCCCGACTGACCTCGACCATTTGCGGGCCGCCGGCCAGCCGCTCGCCGGGGGTGGCCGGGTGCGGGACGCGGCCGACGATCCCACCGAGGCGCACCGAGCCGGCCTCCCGCGGGTGCGCCGGGTCGGTCACGTCGAACTGCTTGAGCTCGCCCGTACCCCAGCAGGAGACGTAGAGCAGGCTGTCGTCCACCGCCAGGTTGATGTCGGTGATCAGCGGCGGTACCGCACCGAAGGGCTGCAGCGCCGGGGGCAGCAGGTCGGCGTCCGCCGGCTCGGCAGGAATCGAGATGACCTTCTCCGCCGCCCAGGCGTCACCGTCCCGATGCCAGCGCCACACCGATGCCGACAGGTCCTCGGTCGACACGACGACACCGACGAACCCCCAGGTCGCCTCCGGGTCGTGCGACGGACGCAGCTCGAGCACCATCTGGTGCTGGGCCCCGAGGTCTATGGACTGAACGTGTCGGCCTTCCGCCAGATCCCAGAAGTGCAGGGAATGGCCGTACTTCTGGCCCAGCAGGAGCTCGGGGTCGACCCCGCCCTCGATCATCGACGGGGTGCCCCACTCGCTGGTGATCAGTGTGTTCTGGTTGAGGTGCCACCAGGCGTCGTAGGCGAGGTACTGCGGTCCGCGGTCGGTCTCCCACGCGCGCAGCACGTCGAACGTGGAGTGGTCGAGCAGCGCGATGCCCCCCGGGCCGTCGGCGCCGTCCGCCCCGCCCAGGCAGGACAGGAAGATGCCGTCCGGGCCGCAATGCAGCGTGTGCGGCCGGGAATAGCCCGCCATGTTGGCCAGCTCCCGCGCCTCGATCGTCCTCACGAGCTGCGGCGAGCGCGGGTCCGGCCCGGTGTCGTAGACGTGGACGTTCGAGCTGCGCAGGCCAGGCAGCAGCAGGTAGCGCCGCGCCAGGCCGTCGGTGTCGTGGCCCTTGTGCTTCAGAGCGCTGCTGCAGGCGTTCCACCCGAAGTGGTGCAGCTCGTCACCGCGAGTCGGGAGGTCCGCCCAACCGACGACCCGGCCGTACTCCGACGATGCCGGGTCGACATCGATGACGGTGAGCGCATCCGGGAGCTCCCCACTGCGGTCGAACGCGACGACGTAGGCGAGTTGCTCCGGTGGCGCGGCCGCGGCCTCGGCGGCGCTGCGGTAGAATGTCGGGTCGGCGGTGGCCATGTCTGCTCCCGAGATGAGTGGGCCAGTACGGGCGCAGCCTGAACCTGACGAGCGGGCATCCGGCCGGCACCCACCAACCCACCGAACCAGCCGACGGCGCCGGGGACAAGCCACAGGTGAGCGGCGTTGTAGTGAAACCAGAGGCACCGACAGACGATGCTCGGTCGTGGGCTGGCTTGCTGCGCCGGGAGTGCCGATGCGACGACGAGTGCGTAGTCGACCGCCGAGCTCGGGACCAGGGTCGGGGACCAGGGCGGCGGTCGGGATGTCGTCGGCGCTGATGACCGCGAGGTCGCGCGGGGCGGTCAGGTCGAGCCGGCGCATGGCGGCGAGAACGGCGACCCGACCACCGCCCACCCGAGTCGGGCTCCGCTCCCTGGCTCGGCGTCACCACCAGCTGCCGGTCGACATCGATGAGCTCGACGCGCTACGGGCGTGCTCGGCGCAACCGATACCTACGCGCCACGCTGACGCGAAAGGTTGTCAATTCTCTACCGACAAAGGTCTGGTTGGACACGACAGGTCGGTCTGCTCCCCGACGGACCGGCGATGGTTCTACAGTGCGAACAGATACCTTCGACACCGACCGCGTTGGCGACGACCAGGGAGGACACATGACTCAGGGCACGGTGAAATGGTTCAACGGCGAGAAGGGCTACGGCTTCATCACCCCTGACGACGGTGGTAAGGACGTTTTCGTGCACTACTCGGCCATCACGGGGAGCGGCTTCAAATCGTTGGAGGAGGGCCAGCGGGTGTCCTTCGACACCACACAGGGCTAGAAGGGGCCGCAGGCGGAGAACGTCGAGCCCCTCTGAGAGCTCTCGCGGCGGCGTGCTGGAGCGAGCGCTTCCGGGCGTCGACGTGGGGAGGCGGCCAGCAGAGGAGTAGACGCCATCACCGCCTGCTGCGCTTGGCCACACCTCGGGGTCGACCGGCGCGCCCCGCGGCCGTTGGGTTCACTACCGCGAGCGTAAGCATTCAGCCCGATCTTGAGCGTGACCTCGTGTCGGGGTCAGTGTGATCTTGGCGGCAGTGGCGTGTCGATCACGAATGATCGGCTGGTCTGCGGTGTGATCTTGGGGTGTCCGAGCCGGAGGAGATGTCGCGCGACGAGCTGATCGTTGTGGTGCGGCGTCAGGCCGGGCAGTTGGCCGCGCAGGACCGGCAGATCCGTGACATGTCCGGGCGGCTCGCGCAGCTGATGGAGACCAACGAGGCGCTGGCGGACAGGCTGGCCAAGCTCGAGCACCTGCTGTCGCGGAACTC
>NZ_JAHKRK010000350.1 GCF_019396355.1 Pseudonocardia nigra | reverse complement strand
TCGCGGTGTCCGGTCGGGCAGCAACGGCTCCAGCCGTGCCCACTCCGCGTCGGTCAAGTCGTGGCGATCAAGCACAGAAGAGATCTACCGCAGCCCACCCGCATGATCCACGGGACACGCTCTAGTGCGGGGTGCCAGCACCTACGCTCGCTCCCCGTGACGACGGAGGATCTGCTGGCGACCGACCGGGCCCATGTCTGGCACCCCTACGCGCCGATGCCGGCCCGGTCGGCGCCGCTCGTGGTGGAGTCGGCCGCCGGCGTGCGGCTGCGCCTGGCCGACGGGCGCGAGCTGGTGGACGGGATGTCGTCGTGGTGGGCCGCGATCCACGGCTACGCGCACCCGGTGCTCGACGCCGCCGTGCGCAACCAGCTCGGCGCCATGAGCCACGTGATGTTCGGCGGCCTCACCCACGGCCCGGCGGTGGATCTGGCGCGGCTGCTGGTCGACATCGCCCCGGGCGGACTGGAGCACGTCTTCCTCGCCGACTCCGGATCGGTGTCGGTGGAGGTCGCCATGAAGATGTGCCTGCAGTACTGGCGGTCGCGGGGCCGCCCGGAGAAGCACCGGCTGATGACCTGGCGCGGCGGTTACCACGGCGACACCTTCGGCGCGATGAGCGTGTGCGACCCCGAGGGGGGCATGCACGCCCTGTGGCGCGACGTCCTGCCGCAGCAGGTGTTCGCCGGGCCGCCGCCCGCCACGTTCGAGACGGCGTACGTGGCCGAGCTCGCCGAGCTGGTCGAACGGCACGCCGACGAGCTGGCCGCCGTGATCGTCGAGCCGGTGGTGCAGGGCGCGGGCGGCATGCGCTTCCACGACCCGCGCTACCTGCACGTGCTGCGCGAGCTGTGCCTGACCCACGATGTGCTGCTGGTCTTCGACGAGATCGCCACCGGGTTCGGGCGCACCGGCGAGCTGTTCGCCGCCGACCACGCCGGCATCGCCCCCGACGTCATGTGCGTCGGCAAGGCGCTCACCGGCGGATACCTGACGCTGGCCGCCGCGCTGTGCACTGGCGAGGTTGCCCGCGGGATCAGCGACGGCGAGGCGGGCGTGCTCATGCACGGGCCGACGTTCATGGGGAACCCGCTCGCCACTGCCGTCGCGGGGGCGTCGACCCGGCTGCTGCTGGAACGCGACTGGCGGGCCGACGTGCGGGCGGTCGAGGCCGGGCTGCGCAGCGGCCTCGCCCCGGCGCGGCACCTCCCCGGCGTGGTCGACGTCCGGGTGCGGGGAGCGATCGGCGTGGTGCAGCTCGACGGGGAGGTGGACATGCCGGCGGCGACCGCTGCGGCCGTGGACACGGGCGTGTGGCTGCGCCCGTTCCGCGACCTGATCTACACGATGCCGCCCTACGTCTGCACGCCCGAGGACATCGCGACGATCACGGCGGCGGTGGTGGCGGCCGCGTCGGCGGGTCACTCCGGGGCGATCAGCTCGAGCGAAGGGAAGTAGGTCCGGTACCGCGCCGCATCGCGAGTCAGCAGGCGCAGGCCGAGGACGGCGGCGTGCGCGCCGATGAGAAAGTCGGGCAACGTGGACCCGCGGGTACCGCCGCGCGCCCGATACGTCCGGTGGGCGCGGGCGGCCAGATAGGCGGCGGGCCACGGGAGGTTCGCGCGGACGAACCGGTCGTGGGTCAACGCCGCGTCCAGCGCCTCGACCGTCGAGAACCGCAGCGAGACCTCCGCGTAGACGACCTGGTTCACCACCACCGGCCCGCGCTCCAGTGCCTCGGCGAGGTGGTCGGCCGACCAGTCCACCCACGTCGGGTCCCGGGTGAAGAGATCGAGCAGGACGTTCGAGTCGACCAACGTACCGGGGCCGTCCTCAGTCCCCACGCGTCAAGGCCATGATCTCGTCGGTCGTGAGATCGACGTCACCGCGCCCGAGTAGGGCTTCCGCCGTGCGTCGTCCCCGTCCGCCGGGACCCTGGGCAGGAACGATCGTCGCCACTCCGTTCTTCGCCACGACGTCGACCTCGTCGCCGGGGGCAAGGCCCAGCTCGCGTCGCACCTGCTGGGGAATGGTGATCTGGCCCTTGCTCGTGATGCGCACCCGGTAAGAATAGCACCATTCTTACTCCGACCGCCCCGGGTCGTGATGTCAAGATCCACTCGATCTGGTGCTCGGCGCGCCCGGCGAGGCCGCCCGGTTGGACGCGCAGTGGCCGACGCCCCCGACGCCGAGGCGCGCGCCCCCGACCGGGGGGGCCGATCGCATCCCACGGTGTCCAGGTGCTGTCACCGCTGGTGAGCGCCTCGGGGGCTGCCGCCGGAATCCGGCACATCGGACGGAACGGAATCGCCGAGCGGGTAGTTCCAGGTGCGTGACCGCGATCGCCCGACCCGTGCAGCCCGCACCCGCCGACGACCGCTCCTCCCGCTTTCGCGCCGACCTCGGTGCCTCGTTCGTCGTCTTCCTCGTCGCCGTGCCCCTCTCGCTGGGCATCGCCCTCGCCTCCGGGGCGCCGATCATGGCCGGGCTCGTCGCCGCGGTCGTGGGCGGCGTCGTGGCGGGCGTGCTCGGGGGATCCCCGCTCCAGGTCAGCGGTCCCGCCGCCGGCCTGGCCGTGGTGGTCGCCGAACTGGTGGCCCGGTTCGGCTGGGAGACCACCTGCCTGATCACCGCGGGCGCCGGCCTGCTGCAGATCGGCTTCGGGTTCGCCCGCATCGCCCGGTTCGCGCAGGCGATCCCGCCCGCGGTCGTGCACGGGATGCTGGCCGGAATTGGCGTGACCATCGCGCTCTCCCAGATCCACGTCGTGCTCGGGGCCGAACCGCCGACGGGAGCCATCGCCGCCATCGTCGAGCTCCCGGGACAGCTGGCCCGGATCCGCCCCGATGCGGCGCTCGTCGGTGCCGGAACCATCGCGATGCTCCTGCTGTGGCCGCGGCTCCCACGGCGGCTGCGGGTCCTGCCCGGCGCGTTGGTGGCGGTGGCCGCCGCGACCGCGCTCGCGCTCCTGTCCTCGGACGTGCCGCGCGTCGACCTCCCCGGCAACCTGCTCGACGCGATCACGCTGCCGACCCTGCTGCCCGACGTGCCCTGGGCCGGGGTCGTGGGCGGGATGCTCACCGTCGCGCTCATCGCGAGCGTCGAGAGCCTCCTGTCGGCCGTCGCGGTGGATCGCATGCACGGGGGACGGCGGGCGAACCCCGACCGGGAGCTGGTCGGCCAGGGCGCGGCCAACACCCTGTCCGGCCTGCTCGGCGGGCTCCCCGTCACCGGGGTGATCGTGCGCAGCGCCACCAACGTCGAGGCCGGGGCCCGGACGCGCGCGTCGGCGGTGCTGCACGGCATCTGGATCGCGGTGTTCGGGATCGCGCTGGTGGGAGTCGTGGAGCTGATCCCGCTGGCCGCGCTCGCCGGGCTGCTCGTCGTCGTCGGGGTGCAGCTGGTGAAGCCCGCGGACGTGCGCGCGGCCCGCGCCCACGGCGAGCTGCCCGTCTACCTCGGCACGGTCGCCGGCGTGCTCGCGCTGACCCTGCTGGAGGGGGTGGTGATCGGGTTGGTCCTGGCCGGGCTGACCATGCTGCGCCGCGCCGTGCGGGCCCGCGTCCGGATCGTGGAGCCCGACGGGGCCGGCCACGCGGCCGGGCAGCCGTGGCGCGTGGTCGTGGAGGGCACGCTGAGCTTCCTGTCGGTGCCGGTGCTGTCGCGCACCCTCGCCGCGGTGCCCGCCGGCGTGCCCGTCCGCGTCGAGCTCGTCGTGGACTACCTGGACCACGCCGCGTTCGACCACCTCGGCTCCTGGGCGGCGCGCCACCGCGCCGCCGGCGGCGCCGTCGAGGTGACCGAGCCCGGCGCCCCGGCGGCGGTGGGCGAGCGGCCCCGCCACGGGTACGCGACGTGGTCCCAGTGGCAGGAGGTCGACCACGCCCCGCACGCGCCGATCCTCGCCGGCGTGGCCGCGTTCCACTCCGAAGCGGCGGAGCTGGTGCGGCCCACACTCCAGGAGCTGGCCGACGCCCAGTCGCCGAAGGGGCTCCTGCTGTCGTGCGCCGACTCCCGCGTGCAGCCGAACCTGATCACCGGCAGCGGTCCCGGCGACCTGTTCACCGTGCAGAACGTGGGCAACCTGGTCGCCGGGACCTCGGTGCGGGCGGCCCTGCAGTACGCGACGGCGGTGCTGCACGTCCCGCTGATCGCCGTGTGCGGGCACTCCGGGTGCGGGGCGATGCGCGCCCTGCTCGACGAGGGCGAGCGGCCCGCCGACGCACTCGGCGACTGGCTGCGTGCGGGGGCACCCGGCCTGGAGGCGTTCCGGACGGGACACGCCGTGGGGCGTGCCGCGCTGGCCGCAGGGTTCGGCGAGGCCGAGGCACTGGCGATGGTCAACGTGGCGGTCCAGCTCGACGCGCTGCGCGCCCACGGCGTCGACGCCGCGCTGCTCGGGCTGTACTTCGACATCCCGTCCGCGCGCGTGCTCGTGCTGGACGAGGAGGCGCAGGAGTTCCGGCGGCCCGAGTAATCCTGCGCGCCACGGCCCCGGTCGCGACTACCGTGCTGGCGTGCACGCGCCCGTCCTCCCCAGCCAGCTGCACTCCCGGCCGATGCGGGCCGACGACGCCGCCCGCTGGGCGGAGCTGTTGGCCGCGGCGGAGGAGGTCGACCGGCGCGGCGAGAACTACGACGCGCAGGACTGCGCCGACGAGCTCGCCGACCCCGAGGTGGACCTGGAGCGCAACAGCTGCATCGTGCTGGACGGCGAGCGCCCCGTTGCCTACCAGGTGCTGCACCTGCGCGAAGGGGTGGAAGGGCGCCGACTGTTCGCCGAGGGCACGGTGCACCCGGCCCACCGGCGGCGGGGCATCGGCAGCGCCCTGCTCGCCGTCGCGCGCCGCCGCGCCGAGGAGCTCTCGGCCACCCTGACGGTGCGGGTGGCCGAGAGC
>NZ_JAHKRK010000035.1 GCF_019396355.1 Pseudonocardia nigra | reverse complement strand
GCGACGGTCCGTTCACGTGGGCTTGTGTTGGCAAACCCATTCTCGCGTGAATCGGACCGTCACTCGTTTGTCGACACGCGCAAGTTGATCTCAGAACCGTAACGAAACGCTTCGCTGAATAACCCTCCTTGTACTCCTGGGTGAAGTGTCGGCGTGTCGCCACGCGATTCCCTCCGCTGCGATCAGCGGCAGTCTACGACCGGGTGTCTACAAGATCGGGAACGGTCCAAGGGCTACCGAGCGTGGTTGACGCAGCGGGGCTATACGCCAGGGACGATCAAGAACATGCTGAACGACCTGGGCCAGGTTGGTCAGTGGTCGGTGGCGGAGGGGTTGGAAGCCGCGCAGCTGGACGAGGATCGGATGGTCGCGTTCCTCGCCGCCCGGCGGGCCGCCGGTCAGCGGAGGGTTCCGGGGGCGCGGGCGTTGGCGCCGCTGCTGGGCTACCTGAGGGAGGCCGGGGTCGTCCCGGCGGCGGAGCCGCTTGTGTCGCCGCTGGGCGTGCTGCTCGGGCGGTATCGGTCCTGGCTGCTCGGGGAGCGGGGCTTGGCCGCGACCACCGTGCGGCGCTACGAGAACACCGCGCGCCGTTTCCTGCAGGAACAGGCGTCGGTCGATGAGAGGTTCGAGCTCGGAGCGCTGTCCGGGGCGGACGTCAACGTGTTCCTGCTGCGGGAGTGTGGTCGCGTCTCGGCGGGGTCGGCCAAGGGACGGGTGGCGGAGCTGCGCTCGATCCTGCGGTTCCTGTACTTGCGGGGCCTCACCCCGTTGCCGCTCGGGACGGCGGTGCCCCCGGTCGGTGGGTGGCGGTTGGCCACGCTGCCGCCGCCCACGATGGCGGCCGCGGACGTCCAGCGGCTGCTCGACTGCTGCGATCGCGGCAGCGCGGTCGGTATCCGGAACTTCGCGATCATGATGCTGGTCGCGCGGCTGGGCTTGCGGTCGATCGAAGTCGCACGGCTTCAGCTGCGCGATGTGGACTGGCGGAGCGGGGAACTCGTTGTCCGTGGTAAGGGGCGCCGCCATGACCGACTGCCGTTGCTCGCGGACGTGGGTGAGGCTCTCGTGGCCTACCTGTCACGCGGCCGCGACCCCGACCGAGCCCGCCATCTGTTCCTCACCTGCCGAGCCCCCCGCGGCCCGATCCGGGCGGACTTGGTCGGTGACGTCGTCGAGCGAGCCTGCGCGCGAGCCGGGCTGCCACGGGTAGGGCCACACCGTCTGCGTCACAGCCTGGCCGGCGAGTTGTTGCGTCGCGGCGCTGGGTTGGCCGCGATCAGCCAGGTCCTTCGCCATCAGGACCTGGCCACCACCGCCCTCTACGCCAAGGTCGACCTCGACGCGCTGCGCCAAGTCGCCCAGCCCTGGCCGGGAGCGGCCCGGTGAGCGCCTTGGAGCAGGCCCTGGCCGACTACCTGCAGCTGCGGCGCTCGCTCGGACACGAACTGGCTGAGGCCGGCTGGCTGCTGCCGGGCTTCGTGGCCCACCTGGATGCCCGCGGATCGCGCACCGTGACGATCGAGACGGCGCTGGCGTGGGCCCAGCAGGGCGGCACGGGCCGGGGCGCGAGCGTCGGCCCTCGGCGAATGACTGCTGTCCGCGGCTTCGCCCGCTATCTGGCCGGCATCGACCCCGACACCGAGGTGCCACCGCTCGGGCTGATGCCGCACCAGCAGCGGTGGCGCAGGCCGTTCATCTACTCCCCGGCTGATGTCGACATGCTGCTCGACCAGGCCCGTCGTTCGATCGTCTCGCCGCTGCGAGCCGCTACCTACGCGACCCTGATCGGCCTGCTGGCGGCCAGCGGGATACGAATCGGGGAGGCGATCAAGCTCGACCGTGGCGACGTCGACTGGGTCGAGGGGGTGCTGTTGATCCGCGAGTCGAAGTTCGGCAAGTCCCGGCTGGTGCCCTTGGCGGCCAGCAGCATGGCAGCGCTGCAGGACTACACCCGGCTGCGTGACGAGCTCGCGACGCGCCCCGAGGCTCCCAGCTTCTTCGTGTCCCTCAGCGGCACACGGCTGGTCTACGCCGTGGTCTCCCAGACCTTCCGACAGCTGATCAACAACGCCGGCGTCGGAGCCGATGCACCTTGCCCGCCGCGGCTGCACGATTTTCGCCATACCTTCGCGGTCCGCACCCTGCTCGGCTGGTATCACGCGGACGACGACGTCGCGGCCAAGATCCCGTCGTTGTCGACCTATCTGGGACACCGCGAACCGAGCTCCACCTACTGGTACATGTCGGCCGCCCCGGAACTGCTCGCTCTGGCCGCCGCCCGCCAGGACACCGCGTGGTCGGCGGCCCGCTCATGACCCTGATCGCGCCGACGCTGCAAGCTTTCTTCACCGACCGGCTCGCCACGCAGCGCCAGGCCAGCCCGCGCACCATCGCGGCATACCGCGACGCCCTGCGGCTACTGCTCGAGTTCGTGCACGGCAGCACCGGCACGACGCCGGCCCAGCTCGACTGGGACGACCTGGACGCGACGGTGATCTCCTCGTTCCTCACTCACCTGGAGCGCGAGCGTCGCAACTCCATCAGGACCCGCAACGTCAGGCTGACAGCGATCCGCTCGTTGTTCTCCTACGCCGCCCTGCGTCACCCCGAGCACGCGCTGCTTATCCAACGCGTCCTGGCCATCCCCCCAAAGCGGTTCGACAAGCGGATCGTGACGTTCCTGACCGCACCCGAGGTCGACGCGCTGCTCGCGGCTCCGGACCAGTCCCGCTGGAAAGGCCGACGCGATCGCATCCTCATGTTCCTGGCCGTCCAGACCGGCCTGCGAGTCTCCGAACTCACCGGCCTGAACTGCGCCGACGTCACCCTGGGAGCCGGCGCGAACGTCCGCTGCGAGGGCAAGGGACGCAAGCAACGCGCCGTTCCCCTCAGCGGCCCGGTCGAGGCGCTGCTGCGCGTCTGGCTGCGCGAGCGAGCCGGGCGCTCGACCGACCCGCTGTTCCCGACCCACACCGGACGACGACTCAGCCGCGACGCCGTCGCCCTGCGGGTCAATACTCACGCTGCGACCGCCGCGCAGCGATGCCCGTCGCTGCTGGGTAAACGAGTACACCCGCACGTCCTTCGGCACAGCTGCGCCATGTCCCTGCTGCAAGCCGGCGTCGACACCTCCGTGATCGCGCTCTGGCTCGGCCACGCCGGCGTCCGTTCCACCGACGCCTACGTGCACGCCGACATCACCATCAAGGAGAAGGCCCTCGCCCTCACCACACCCGCGGCAGCCCGGCCCGGCCGCTACCGCCCACCGGACAAGATCCTCGCGTTCCTCGAAAGCCTGTGACTATGCCGAGCCACGAGCCTGCCGACCTCCTGCATCACCACGCCCCAGCGGCCTGCGTCTCGGCATAGTCGCGGTGTCGGCATAGGTCGACGATGAACACCCCAGCCGGGTCACCCAGCTCATCGAGCACGTAGCCACGCAGGTCATCGCGCACCCCATCGACATCCCAGCCCGCAGTGCGCAGCAGCCGCTGCATCCCGTCCGGCGACACCGCACCGGCGCGCTCGGCCAGCGTCCACCCGTTCTTGCGCTCCAACCCGGCCAGCAGACCCCGCAGGTACGCCCCGACACGCCGGCGCGGCTCGACCCGACCGAACCGGCCCGCGATCAGCTCCACCACCGCATCCAACGACGCGACTCACCCAGCAAGATCCACCACACGGTGATCATCACCGCCGAACAGACCTCACCCTCTCACGACACGCCGAAGTGCCGTTGCAGTACTACCCGCGGCGACCGGCCTCCATGCCCGCCCCATGGTCGCCGTACCCGCCCGAGGGCGTGCCCCGATCAGGCATGCAACCTCGTGCAACCCTTGCCGCCGCCGGAGCTCACGGGATGTGCTGGGGGTCCGATCGCGTGGGAAGGCAATGCAATGACGCAGACCATCGAGCCCGCAGCGGCGACGGGCACCCCCCAGCAGCGTGTCGACGCGTGGCTGAGGGACTTCGAGCGCGCTCTGAGCGATCGGGATCCCGAGCGGGTGGCAGGCCTGTTCGCCGCCACCTCGTTCTGGCGGGACCTGATCGCGTTCACCTGGAACCTCAAGACCGTCGAGAACCGTGACGGCGTCGCGGACCTGGTGCGGGCCACCGCGGAGTCCGCCGACGCCCGCGGTTTCCACACCACCGAGGAGCCCACCGAGGCCGACGGCGTCGTCGAGGCGTGGATCGCGTTCGAGACCGCGGTGGGGCGGGGACGAGGGCATCTGCGGCTCACCGACGACGGTGCGCGGACCCTGCTCACCACGCTGTACGAGCTGAAGGGCCACGAGGAGCCGTCCGGTGACCGGCGGCCGATGGGTGCCGAGCACGGCGTGAACCCCGACCGGATGACGTGGAAGGAGATGCGGGACGCCGAGTCGGAGGAGATGGGCCGCACCCGCCAGCCCTACGTCCTCGTGGTCGGCGGCGGCCAGGGCGGGATCGCGCTCGGGGCGCGGCTCAAGCAGCTCGGCGTCCCGCACGTCGTGGTGGACCGGCACGCCCGCCCGGGTGACCAGTGGCGCGGCCGCTACAAGTCGCTGTGCCTGCACGACCCGGTCTGGTACGACCACCTGCCGTACCTCGACTTCCCGCGCAACTGGCCGGTGTTCGCGCCGAAGGACAAGATCGGCGACTGGCTCGAGATGTACACGAAGGTCATGGAGGTCAACTACTGGAGCTCCACGACCTGCCGCAGTGCCACCTACGACGAGGTGGCGGGGGAGTGGACGGTCGTCCTCGACCGTGACGGCGAGGAGATCACGCTGCGGCCCGCGCAGCTCGTGCTGGCCACCGGGATGTCCGGGAAGCCGAACGTGCCGACGCTGCCCGGACAGGACGTTTTCCGCGGCGACCAGCACCACAGCTCGCAGCACCCCGGCCCCGACGCCTACAAGGGCAAGAAGGCCGTGGTCATCGGCTCGAACAACTCGGCGTTCGACATCTGCGGGGCGCTCTGGGAGGTCGGCGCCGACGTGACGATGGTGCAGTGCAGCTCCACCCACATCGTCAAGTCCGACTCGCTGATGGACCTCGGTCTCGGCGACCTCTACTCGGAGCGCGCGCTGGCCGCGGGGATGACCACGCAGAAGGCCGACATGACCTTCGCCTCGCTGCCGTACCGGATCATGCACACGTTCCAGCAGCCGGTGTACGCGGCGATCCGGGAGCGCGACGCCGAGTTCTACGACCGGCTGGAGAAGGCGGGGTTCCGGCACGACTGGGGCGACGACGACTCCGGGCTGTTCATGAAGTACCTGCGCCGAGGATCGGGCTACTACATCGACGTCGGCGCCGCGGACCTGGTCGCGAACGGGGACGTCAAGCTGGTGCACGGCCAGGTCACCGAGTTGACCGAGCACACCGTGAAGCTGGAGGACGGCACCGAGCTCGAGGCGGACCTGGTCGTCTACGCCACTGGCTACGGCTCGATGAACGGCTGGGCCGCGGACCTGATCAGCCAGGAGGTGGCCGACAAGGTCGGCAAGGTGTGGGGCCTCGGGTCGGACACGACGAAGGACCCCGGGCCGTGGGAGGGCGAGCAGCGCAACATGTGGAAGCCCACCCAGCAGGACGGGCTGTGGTTCCACGGCGGGAACCTGCACCAGTCCCGGCACTACTCGCTGTACCTGGCCCTGCAGCTCAAGGCGCGGGCCGAAGGCATCGCCACCCCGGTTTACGGGCTGCAGGAGGTGCACCACACCTCCTGAGCCACCCCGTCCCGTGGGCCCCCGCCAATGGGCGACGGGAATGGCTCCTCCGGCCTCGGCGTTGACTGGGCGCCGGGGTCGGGGGGCCGATGTATCGGGGGGATGTCGTGCCGGATGTCGTCGTGGTGGGCGCTGGACCCGCAGGACTGGTGATCGCCCGCCTGCTGCAGCGCGCGGGCGTCTCGTTCACGGTGCTCGAGCGCAAGTCGCGTGCGGAGCTCGGTGCCCAGCCCAGGGCCGGTCTCATCGAGTACCGCACCGTGGAGCTGTTGCGGAAGGTGGGCCTCGCGGACACCGACCTGGAGTTCACCACCGAGAACGGGCGTATGGAGTTCCGGACGCCTGCGGGCTCGATGCTGCTCGACTACGGGCTGCTCACGGGCCGCCGCCCGAACTACATCTATCCGCAGCATCTGCTGGTGGGCCGGCTGTACGACGCTCTCGCCGCCGAGGGCGCCGACGTGCAGTTCGGGCAGCCGGCGGTGGCGGTGCGCCAGAGCCGGGACCGAGCGGTGGTGTCCCTGGCGGACGGCTCGGAGATCGAGTGTCATGCCGTGGTCGGCGCCGAGGGTTCCCACAGCGTGGTCGCTCCGGCCATCACCGGCGCCCGGACCAGCGACGAACTGCTGCCCGTGCGGATGCTGGCGGTGGTCGCGGCGGCGCCGCCGCTCGAGAACCACACGATCTACGCCCCGCACCCGCGAGGTTTCGCGGGACAGATGCGCCGGGGCCCCGCTCAGACCCGCTACTACCTCGAGGTGCCGCGCACGGACGCCGCCCGGGAGTGGCCGGAGCGCCGGATCCGGGAGGAGCTCTCGGTCCGGCTCGACGTCGGGGGCGAGCTGAGCGACGTCCGGTTCGACGCGCCGGCATTCGTCGATTTCCGGACCAAGGTCCTGGACCCGATGCAGCAGGGCCGGCTGTTCGTCGCCGGCGACGCCGCCCACCTGATCACATCCGCCGGGGGCAAGGGGATGAACCTGGCGATCCAGGACGCCGTCGAGCTGGCGCACGGCCTGATCGACCGGTTCGGGTCGTTCGGCGACGGCCGCCGCCTGCGCGCGTACACGAGCACGCGGCTCCCGGCGATCTGGCGGACGCAGGCGTTCTCCAACTGGTTCCTGCGCGTGCTCATGGCAGGCCTCCGCGACGGCGTCGAACCCGCCGGTGCGGTTCCGGGAGGGTTCATGCGGGGTCTGGGCGAGGGGTGGGTGGCCGCCCTGCGGGACGATCCGCTCCTCGCGCGGTGGTTCGCGCATGCCTACGCCGGCGTGGACCCGGACGCCGAAACCGTGCTCGGCCGATCCTCCGGATGACCGGGTCGGTGCGACGCCGGTCATGGTGGCCGGGTGCGCGGCGGGCCGATGCGGTAGAACCGTGTTCGGCCCGCAAACTACCGAGGAGTAGGTGGATGAGCACCGACGTGTCGCCCCGTTGGTTCCGCGACGCGCTGGGCCAGGTCCCGGAGCACCGGGACATCGAGGTCGACGGCTGCCGGATCCACCTGCGGTGCTGGGGAGCCGACGACCGGCCGGGCCTGGTCCTGGTGCACGGCGGCGCCGCCCACTCCGGCTGGTGGGACCACATCGCGCCGCTGCTGGCCCGCAGCCACCGGGTCGTGGCGCTCGACCTCAGCGGCCACGGCGACAGCGGGCGCCGCGACGACTACGACATGACGGTGTGGGCCCGCGAGGTGCTCGCGGCCGCCGAGGCGGGCGGTGCGGGCGACACGCCACTCGTGATCGGCCACAGCATGGGCGGGTGGGTCGCGGCGACGGTCGGGGCGCACCACGGCGAGCGGCTCGACGGCGTCGTGATCATCGACTCGCCGCTCAACGACCAGCCGCCGGAAGAGGCCCGGCTGCGCCGCAGGCGCCAGGCCACGAAGGTCTACGCCGACCGCGAGGAGGCGATCGGCCGGTTCGTGACGATCCCGCAGCAGGAGGTCCTGCTGCCCTACGTCCGGCGACACATCGCCGAGGAGTCCCTCCGCGCCGTCGATGGCGGCTGGACGTGGAAGTTCGACCCGTCGATGTTCGGGCCGCGGCTGTTGCTGCGCGATCTGCTGCCGCAGCTGCGGTGCCGGGCGGCCTTCATCCGCACGGAGTTCGGGCTCGTCCCGCCGCCGATGGCGCGTCAGATCGACGCCCTGCTGGGCCACCGCGTCCCGATCGTCGAGCTGCCCGATGCCGGTCACCACCCGATGCTCGACCAGCCGCTGCCGCTGGTGAGCGCGCTGCGGATGCTGCTGATGCAGTGGGCGCTCGCCGGGCGCTCCACGGCCTGACGGGCGCCGGGGTCAGGCGGTCCCGCCGGGCCGCACCGGGCGCGCCGCGACCAGGACGGGGCAGGGCGCGTGGTGCAGCGCGCTGTTCGTGACGAGGCCGACCGCGCCGCGCTGGCGCGGGCCGCCGATCACGAGCAGCGCGTCGTCGCCCAGGTCGCCGACCAGCTCGTGCGGCCGCGCACGCAGCAGCTGCGACGCGAGCTCGAGCGCGGGCTCGCCCGCGCCGGCCTGCCGCACCGCCGTGCGCAGTACGCGCCTGCCCCGGTCCAGCGCTTCCTCGAGGCCGACGCTCCGCTCCCCAAACGACAGCGGCACGGCGTGCAGGATGGTGAGCGGCACGGCCAGCTGCGCGGCGGCTTCGGCCGCGTCGCCCAGCACGTGCGCATCCTCGGGCAGCCGCCGCAGCGCGGCGACGACCCGCACCGGCGGTGCGTCCCGGTGGCCCATCTCGGGCTGGACGAGCACGGTCCGCCCGGGAAACGCGGCGACGACGCGCGCGTGCCGCGTCCTGCCGGGCTCGTCCCCGGCGGTGCTCGGAACGTCGTCGACGGGCAGGAGCTCGCGTCCGCGGGCGCGGCACCACTGCGACACCCAGCCCGGAACCGCGCCCACGACCAGCATCGGCTGCGCCCGCCTGCCCCGGCTCGTCTCCCGGGGGGCCAGGGCACTGCCGTGGGTGCTCACGCCGGCCGCCGATCGGGTGAGCTCCGGCGTACGCCGCCGGCCCGTCCCGGCCGCACGGCCGGGATGCCGCGTCCGCAGGGGTTCATCAGGCGGCCGCGAGGCCGGCCTTGAGGGCCTGGCCGATCTCCACGGCCCGCGTGGCCTGGAAGCTCACCGACCCGAGCTCGGTGTCACCCGGAGGGATGGCCCCGTTGTTCGAGATGTGGCTGGCGCCGTAAGGGTTGCCCGCCTCGAACTGGATGGGGTCGGCGTAGCCGGGAGCGACGATGATCGCGCCCCAGTGGTAGAAGGTGTTGTTCAGCGCGGTGATGGTCGTCTCCTGACCGCCGTGTGCGGTGCCGGTCGAGGTGAACGACGTCGCGACCTTGTTCACGAGCTTGCCCGCGCCCCACAACGGCCCGGTGGCATCGATAAACTGCTTGATCTGCGCCGTCGGCAGCCCGTAGCGGGTGGGGGTCCCGAAGATCAACACATCGGCCCACTCCAGGTCGTCGAGGGTGGCCTCGGGCACGTCCTGGGTCCGCTTGGCGTGTTCGGCCCAGCCTTCGTTGCTGGCGATCGCCTCGTCCGGGGCCAGCTCGCGCACCTTGCGCAGCCGCACGTCCGCGCCGGCGGCCTCCGCCGCCTTGGCGGCCGCCTGGGCCATCGCGTAGGTGCTGCCGGTGGCCGAGTAGTAGATCACTGCGGCGTTGACTTCGGTCATGTGGTCGCTCCTCCTTCGGGTTCTGGCGACCACCCGGGTACCCGCGCTGCAACCGTCCAGGCGTTGCGACGGCAACTACCTTCGGGGGACTTCGCCGCTACTCGGCGTCCTTGCGCGCCACCCCGGCGAGGGCCCCGAAGCGCTCCCGGCGGTCGTCGACGTCCAGCGGCGAGTCGGGGCGCCAGAGCGGGATGTGCACCAGACCCGGCTCGACCAGGGACATCCCGGCGAACTGCGCGAGCAGCTCGGCCCGCGACCGCAGGTGGATCGGAGTGCCGGTACGGCCGGACAGCTTCTGCGCCTCGATGACCTCCGGTGGCTGGTCCTCGTGCGTGACGTTCACCTGCGCGACGAAGCTGCCGGGACTGATCGCGTCGCGGAGCCGGGCGACGAGCCCGGCCGGGTCGTCGGAGTCGGGCACGAAGTGCAGAACGCCGAGCAGGAGCACGGCGACCGGACGGTCGAGGTCCAGCAGCCGCCGCGTCTCGGGGTCGGCGAGGATGCGGTCGACCTCGCGGACGTCGGCCTGGATTGCCGTGGTGTTCGGGTCGTCGGCGAGGATCGCGCGGCTGTGCGACACCGCGATCGGGTCGACGTCGACGTAGACGACGCGCGCGTCGGGATCCGCCTGCTGCGCCACCTCGTGGACGTTGCCGACCGTCGGGATGCCCGAGCCGAGGTCCAGGAACTGCGTGACGCCCTCGCCGATGAGGTAGCGCACCATGCGGCGCAGGAACGAGCGGTTGGCCCGCATCGTGTCGCCGATGTTCGGCGTCATGCTCGCGATCGCCTCGGCGAGCTGGCGGTCGACGGCGAAGTTGTGCGCCCCGCCGAGGAAGTAGTCGTACACCCTGGCCGCGCTCGGCCGGTCGAGATCGATGTCCTCCGGTGCCCAGCTCGGCCGTTCCACGTGTCTCCGTCCCTCGGGCGAATGATCTCCGCGCGAAGCCTACGGCTCTCTCCTCCGCGCGGGAACCGTATGCTCACACCGATGACCGGCCGAGGGGGACGGGCGGGCCGGAGGCGGCGGCCGGGCGACGCTGACGTGAGCGCGCTCGTCTCGTCGTGGACCGGCGCGCTGGCCCGTGCTCCGTACCTGCCGATGGCGCGCGCCGAGCTCGGCGAGTTCCTCACCGTCCTCGCCCGGCGGCTGGTCGACGCCGCGGTGGCCGATCCCGTCGACCTGCACCTCGCCCGCCGGACGGGCGCCGCGCTCGTCGACGCCGACCTGGTCTCCGCGGAGGTGCTCCCGGGCACCGTGGCCGCGCTCGGCAGGCACCTTGCCGAGATCGCGGCGGGAGGGGCCCGCGACCCTCGGGAGGTGGCGCCCGAGGCGCAGGCCGCCGTCGCCGACGGCTACGTCACCCGCCTGCGGGCCCGGCTGCTCGACGAGCAGGAGATGGTGCGGCGCGCGGAGGTGGAGGCGCGCCGCCAGATCGAGCAGGCGCTGCGGTCGAGCGAGGCGCGGTTCCGCGCGATCTTCTCGGACGCCGGGATCGGTATCGGCATCGGCGACATGGAGGGCCGCATCGTCGACGCGAACCAGGCCTTCGCGTCGATGCTCGGCTACACCATCCCGGAGTTCTGCCGCCTCCGGGTGAGCGACCTGTTCTACGAGGACGACGCCGCCGGGATGTGGGAGATGTACCAGGACGTCATCGACGGCAGGCGGGACCACGCCCGCGTCGAGAAGCGCTACCGCCACCGCGACGGGCACTTCATGTGGACCGACATGACCGCGTCGCTGATCCGGGACGCCTCGGGTGCGCCGAAGTACACCGTCGCGATGGTCGAGGACGTGACCGCGCGCCGCGAGCTGCAGGAGCGGCTGCGCAGGCAGGCCCTCCACGACCCGCTGACCCTGCTGCCGAACCGGACGCTGTTCCTGGACCGGCTCACCGAGGTGTTCGCACGCCCGGGTGCCCGGGTGGGGGTCTGTTACCTGGACCTCGACCGCTTCAAGGCCGTGAACGACCGGCTCGGCCACGACGTGGGCGACCGGCTGCTCGTCGCCGTGGCGGGCAGGCTGGACGAGTGCGTGTCCACCCGGGGGCACCTCGTGGCGCGGATGGGCGGCGACGAGTTCGTCATCCTCGTCGAGGACCCGCCGGACGGCGAGCTGGCCGTGCTCGCCGACACCGTGCTCGAGGTGCTCGCCGAGCCGGTCGAGATCGACGGCCACCGGCTCGCGGTCTCGGCCAGCATCGGGGTGATCGAGCGGGCGGTCGCCGGCACCACGCCCGCCGACGTGCTCAAGGCCGCGGACGTCACCCTCTACTGGGCGAAGTCCGACGGGCGCAACCGCTGGGCCCGCTTCGACCCGGAGCGCAACGCCCGCGACATGACCCGCTACACCCTCTCCACCACGCTGCTGCCCGGGCTGGAGCGCGACGAGTTCCGGGTGGAGTACCAGCCGATCGTTGGGCTGGACGACGGCCGCGTGCGTGGCGTCGAGGCGCTCGTGCGGTGGGCGCATCCCACGTTCGGCCTGCTCGGGCCGGGGGCGTTCATCGAGCTGGCCGAGGAGAACGGCTTCATCGTCCCGCTCGGCCGCCGGGTGCTCACCGAGGCGTGCGAGCGGGCCGCGGTGTGGAACGCCGCGCACCCCGACGCCGACCTGTTCGTCAGCGTCAACCTGGCCGTGCGCCAGACCCACGAGCCCGACCTCGTCCAGGACGTCGCCCGCATCCTCGACGAGACCGGGCTGCCGCCGCGGCTGCTGCAGCTCGAGCTGACCGAGAGCGCCCTGCTCGGCCCGGCCGGGCGCCCCGTGGAAGCGATCACCGCGCTCGCCGACATGGGCGTGCGCATCGCCGTGGACGACTTCGGCACCGGCTACTCGAACCTGAGCTACCTCCCGCGCCTGCCGCTGCACACGCTCAAGCTCGCCGGCGTGCTCGTCGACGGGCTGCGCAAGCCCGCGACGGGCGGCGGCTCGATCGTCGCCAGCCTGGTCGTCCTCGCCCACGCCCTGGGGCTCACGGTCATCGCGGAGGCCGTCGAGACCGTGGCGCAGGCCGAGCAGCTGCGGGCCAGCGGCTGCGACACGGGGCAGGGGTGGCTCTTCGCCCGGCCCGCCGCGTGGGAGGACCTGGTCGACCGGCTCGCCGACCCGGTCCGGCCGGGCACGTGAGCCACCGCGGGCGCCGTGCGGTCCGTGCTGCCGCTCAGTCCTCGGCGGACGATGTGCGGCGCGCGCGCATCGCGAGGGGCGCGCCCGCCAGGTCCTCCTCGTTGCAGAGCAACTTCACCTCGTAGTAGGGCTGGCCTGCGCGATCGTCGTAGTCCAGGTGCACGGCGATGACGTCGATCGGCTCGCCCAGCCATTCCTGCACGCTGCGCAGCCAGGCGGCGGACCGCTCGAGCGCAGTCGGTAGGTCGTCGTCGCGGAACTGCACAGGTCGGTAGGGCACCTGTTGGACTTCGTCGCTCTCGTGAACCGGCCGGGGCAAGTTGCTCGCCACACCGGCGTCGTCGAGATCGAGGTGGATGGCCTGCTCGGTCACGGCATGAGGGTTGCGCCCCGGTGCGCTTGATGCAAGTTCACGCTCCGGAGTGCGGGAAAACCTCGAGCACCCGGACGAGCACCGCCGTGCGATGATCCCCGCCGGCAGCCGACGCGGGACGGGGTATGACCACACCAGGCAGCAGCAGCACCGCCAGGTTGCGCCTGGAGCCCGTCGGACCGGACCGGGCCGACGACCTGTACCGCCTGCACCAGGACCCGGGCATCGCGCAGTGGTACGGCACCTGGACCCGCGACGACGCCCGCGACCACGCGGCCGCCATGGCCCGCGGCTGGGAGTCCGACGGGGTGCACAAGTGGCTCGCCTACGACCGCCGGTCGGGGGCCGCGGCGGGCTCTCCTAGGCCGACGTCGAGGGGCGGCGCCGGCTCGAGATCGGGTGGGCGGTCCGGCAGGAGCTCTGGGGGCGGGGCTACGCGGGCGAGATCGGCCGCGCCGGGCTGGAGATCGCGTTCGACGAGCTGGGCGAGCCCGAGGTCGTCGCGTTCACCGAGGCCCGCAACCGGCGGTCGCGGGCGGTGATGGAACGCCTCGGGTTCGCCTACGACCACGAGCTGTGGCTGCACGGGGAGCCGTTCGCGCTCTACGTGCGCCGCGCCGAATACGCGAACGGCACTTTCGCTCAATAGGCTTGAGCGAAAGTGCCGTTGGCGCGGCGCGGCGCGGCGCGGCGCGGGGCGCGGGCTCAGACGGGGATGACCGCGCCCTGGAAGGTCTGCTGGATGTAGCTCTCGACCTCCGGCGAGGTCAGCAGCTCGGCCAGCGCCTGGATCCGCGGGTCGCTCTGCAGCTCGGGCCGGGTGACCAGGCCGTTGGCGTTCGGGTTGTTCTCCGCCGACTCCAGCACCAGCGCGTCCTGCGCCGGGTCGAGGCCCGCGTCGATCGCGTAGTTGCCGTTGACCACCGAGGCGTCGGTGTCGGCGAGGCTGCGCGGCAGCTGCGCCGCCTCCAGCTCCGTGAACTGCAGGTTCTTCGGGTTGGAGGCGATGTCGCGCGGCGTGGCGGTGGCCTCGGAGCCCGGGTTCAGGGTGATCAGCCCGTTCGCGGCGAGCAGGCGCAGCCCGCGAGCCTCGTTGGCCGGGTCGTTGGCGATGCCGATGGTGGCGCCGTCGGGCAGGTCGGCGAGCGCCGTCACCGACTCCGAGTACACCCCGAGCGGCTCGAGGTGCACCGGGGCCACCCAGGTCAGCTCGGCGCCGCTGCTGGCGGTGAACTCGTCCAGGAACGGCACCGTCTGGAAGTAGTTGGCGTCCAGCGAGCCGTCGACCAGCGCGGTGTTCGGCTGGACGTAGTCGGTGAACTCGACGACCTCGATCTGCAGGTCGCGCGCCGGGGCCAGCTCGTCGGCGACGTACTGCAGGATCTGCCCGTGCGGGGTGGGGCTGACGCCGACGCGCAGCGGGGCGGCCGGGTCGGCGGCGGCACCGGGCTCGGCGGCGCCGCCGCTCGAGCACCCGGCGAGCGCGACGACGGCCGCCGCGGCGGCGACGGCGAGGGAGCGCAGACGCATGAGGGGTTCCTCTCGTGAAGGGGTGAGTTCTAGGCGCTCGCGTGCCGGCGGCGGTCCAGCCGCCTCGCCGCGAACGAGAAGGCGAGCTGCACGACGGTGGTCAGCACGGCGAGGACGAGCACGGTGCTCCACAGCACGCGACTGTCGAAGCGCTGGTAGCCGATGCGGATCGCGAGGTCACCGAGCCCGCCGCCGCCGATCACACCGGCCATCGCCGAGTAGCCGATGAGCGCGATCGTGGTGACGCCGAGCGCGCCGATCAGGGCGGGCACCGACTCGCGCAGCAGCACGCTTCGGACGATCTTCGACGTGCTCGCACCGGTGGTCACGGCGGCCTCGACGACGGCGACGTGCACCTCGGCCAGCACGTTCTGCACCAGGCGCCCGACGAACGGGACGGCGCCGACCGCGAGCGGCACGATCGCGGCGGTGGGCCCGATCGACGTCCCGATCAGGAACCGGGTGAACGACAGCAGCACCACCAGCAGCACGATGAACGGCATGGCGCGGCCGAGATCGACGACCGCGCCGAGCAGCCGGTGCAGCAGCGGCCGAGGGTGCAGCCCGCCGGGCGCGGTGAGGTGCAGCAGCACGCCGAGCGGGATGCCGAACAGGGCGGCGAGCAGGGTCGAGACGCCGACCATGTAGAGGGTCTCGCCGGTCCCGGTCGCGAGCAGCGCGAGGACCTCGGTCCACGGGGTGGCTTCTCTCATGCCGCGACCTCCGTCCGGGCGTGCCGCTCGACGACCGCGCCCGCGTCCGACAGCGCGTCCAGGACGGCGCCCGCGTCCGCGCCGCTCACCCCGATCCGGAACCGGGCCACCGGCGCCCCGGCGAGGCGGGTGAAGCCGCCGCCCCACAGCGTGAGGTCGGCGCCGAACCGTGCGGCGGTCGCGGTCAGCAGCGGGCTCGCGGCGACGTCGCCCACGAGCACGACGTCGGCGACGAGCCCGGCGTCGGGCGGGGGCTGCGGGCCGTCGAGCTCCGGGAGCAGGGCCGCGGCCGTGTGGCTGCCGGGTTCGGCGACCAGGCGCAGCACCGGACCGTGCTCGACGATCCGGCCCTGGTCGAGCACGGCCACGTCCGAGCAGATCGTGCGGACGACGGCCATGTCGTGGGTGACGACGAGGACCGTGACCCCCAGCTCGGCGCGGGCGCGCTCGAGCACGGCGAGCACGGACGCGGTGGTCGTGGGGTCCAGCGCCGAGGTCGGCTCGTCGGCCAGCAGCACCCGCGGCCGGGCGGCGAGCGCCCTGGCCACCGCGACGCGCTGGCGCTGCCCGCCGGAGAGCTGGTCGGGGTAGCTGTCGGCCTTGTCGGCGAGCCCGACGAGATCCAGCAGCTCACCGACCCGCTGCCGGCGCTCCGCTCCGTCGACGCCCGCGGCCTCCAGCGGCAGCGCAACGTTCCCGGCCGCGTTGCGCTGGCGCAGCAGCGAGTCGCCCTGCGGGACGACGCCGATCCGGCGCCGCGCGTCACGCAGCGCACGGCCGCGCAGGGGCACGAGGTCGGTGCCGTCGATGCGGACGGCGCCCGAGTCGGGCCGTTCCAGCAGCGGGACGCACCGCGCCAGCGTCGACTTGCCCGCACCGCTCGGGCCGACCACGCCGCAGACCGTCCCGGCGGGGACGGTCAGGCTCACGTCGTCGAGCGCGCGGACCGGCCCGGCGGGCGTGGCGAAGGACTTGGTCAGGTTCTCGACCGAGATCACGGACTCTCCGGAGGGCGCGTGGGCGCGCATTGCGTCCCGGTGCGGGACAGGGGGAAGGAAGCGGGCGGCGCGGGGTCAGTGCCGGATGCGACAGCCCGATGCCGTGCGCCGGCACATGTCGACCACCCGGCGGCGGACCAGCCGGCGGGCGGGGTGCGGGGGGCGCAGTTCTCTCAGCATGGCGTCCCAAGTCAACACGGCCGAAACATGAACGTGCAACTGATAACGCTGTGTGCTTGGCGACAGGTGCACGGAGGGGGGCTTGGCGCACCGGCCGGAAGAGCATAGGATGGAAAGCGTTTTCCACGAAGGGAGTGCGGGATGGACGAGCCGGTGCTGGGAATCGCGATGAACGGGGTGACGGGTCGCATGGGCACCCGCCAGCACCTCATCCGGTCGATCCTGGCGATCCGCGAGGCGGGCGGGGTGGTGCTGCCGGACGGCAGCCGCGTGCAGGTGGAGCCGATCCTCGTCGGGCGCACCGAGCAGAAGCTGCGCGACCTCGCCGCCGCCCACAAGGTCGAGCGCTGGAGCACCGACCTCGACGAGGTGCTGGCCGACCCGTCGGTCGCGATCTACTTCGACGCGCAGGTCACCAGCGCCCGCGAGGCCGCGGTGCGCAAGGCGATCGCGGCGGGCAAGCACATCTACGCCGAGAAGCCCACCGCCACGTCCCTGGCGGGCGCGGTCGAGCTGGCGAAGCTCGCCGAGGCCGCGGGCGTGCGGACCGGGGTGGTGCAGGACAAGCTGTTCCTGCCCGGGCTGCTCAAGCTCAAGCGCCTGATCGACGGCGGCTTCTTCGGCCGCATCCTGTCGGTGCGCGGCGAGTTCGGCTACTGGGTGTTCGAGGGCGACTGGCAGACCGCGCAGCGCCCCAGCTGGAACTACCGCGCCGAGGACGGCGGCGGCATCGTCGTCGACATGTTCCCGCACTGGCACTACCTGCTCGAAGGGCTGTTCGGGCGGGTGGACGCCGTGACGGCGCGGGCGGTCACGCACATCCAGCAGCGGTGGGACGAGCGCGGCGAGGCCTACGCGGCCACCGCCGACGACTCCGCGTACGGGATCTTCGAGCTGGCCGGTGGCGTGGTCGCATCGATCAACTCCTCGTGGAGCGTGCGGGTGTTCCGCGACGAGCTCGTCGAGTTCCAGGTGGACGGCACCGAGGGCAGCGCGGTCGCCGGGCTGCGGCGCTGCCGGATCCAGCACCGGGCCACCACGCCGATGCCCGTCTGGGACCCGGACGTCGCCGAGCCCCAGCCGTTCCGGTCGCAGTGGCAGGAGGTGCCGGACAACGGCTTCCCGGACAACGGGTTCCGCGTGCAGTGGGAGCGGTTCATCCGCCACGTCGTGGCCGGCACGCCGTTCCCGCACGACTTCATGGCGGGGGCCCGCGGCGTCCAGCTCGCCGAGGCCGGGCTCGAGTCCTCCCGCACCGGCTGCCGGGTGGAGCTCCCGGAACTGGGGGCGCAGTGACCGCCGGACTCCTCCTGCCCACCGCGGACGGGATCGTCCGCCACGAGCTGCGCGCCGGGCCGCTCCCGTCGCCCAGCGCGGTGCCGCCCCGCTCACGGGTGGCCTACGCGGCCGCGCACGTCGTCGCCGATCCGGCAGGGGACAACGCTCCCGATGCGCCCGCGGTGCTCGACTGGGACGCCACGCTGGCCTTCCGGCACCACCTCTGGTCGCACGGCCTCGGCGTGGCCGACGCGATGGACACCGCACAGCGCGGGATGGGGCTCGACTGGGCGGCCACCGCCGAGCTGGTCCGCCGCTCGGCCGCGGAGGCCGCGGCGTGCGGGGGAGCGCTCGTGAGCGGTGCGGGCACCGACCATGTCGCGCCCCGGCTCGGCTCGCTCGACGAGGTCGTGGCGGCCTACGAGGAGCAGCTCGAGGTTGTCGAGGGCAGCGGGTCCGGGGTGGTGCTGATGGCGAGCCGGCAGCTCGCCGCGCTGGCCGCGGGCCCCGACGACTACCGCGCCGTCTACGGCCGACTGCTCGCCCAGGTGCGCCGCCCGGTGGTGCTGCACTGGCTCGGGGCGGTCTTCGACCCGCAGCTCGCCGGCTACTGGGGGCACGCCGATCCGGCCGACGCCGTGGACACGGTGGCGGGGCTGATCGCCGAGCACGCCGGAGCCATCGACGGGATCAAGGTGTCGGTACTCGACGCCGCGATCGAGGTGCGGCTGCGGAACGCACTGCCGTCCGGCGTGCGGCTCTACACGGGCGACGACTTCCACTACCCGGAGCTGATCCGCGGCGACGATCGGGGGCACTCGGACGCGCTGCTGGGCATCCTCGCGGCGATCGGGCCGGTGGCCGCCGCTGCGCTGCGCCGGCTCGACGACGGCGACGTCGACGGCTACGACGCGCTGATGGAGCCCACCGTGGCGCTGTCGCGGCACCTGTTCTCCGCGCCGACCCCGCACTACAAGACCGGGATCGCGTTCCTCGCCTGGCTGAACGGGCACCAGCCGGGGTTCACGATGGTCGGCGGGATGCAGAGCGCCCGCAGCCTGCCGCACCTCGCGCAGACCCTGCGGCTGGCCGACGCCGCAGGCGCACTTGCCGACCCCGACCTCGCGGCGCGGCGGTGGCACCAACTGCTGCAGGTGGCGGGGGTGACGGCATGATCGGCAAGCTCTCGCTCAACCAGGCCACCACGAAGTACTGGACCGTCGAGCAGGCGGTGGACGGCTGCGTGCGGGCCGGGATCGGTGCGATCGGGCTCTGGCGCGAGCCGGTGGCCGAGACCGGTCTCGACGCCGCCGTGAGGCTGGTCCGGGACGCCGGATTGCGCGTCTCGTCGTACTGCCGCGGCGGGTTCCTCACCGGACCGGACGAAGCCGCGACGCTCGACGACAACCGCCGCGCCATCGACGAGGCCGCCGCATTGGGCGCCCCGTGCCTGGTGATGGTGGTCGGGGGGCTGCCGCCGGGGGAGCGCGACATCGTCGCCGTCCGGAAGCGGATGGCGCAGCGGGTGGGCCTGCTCGCCCCGTACGCGCAGGAGTGGGGGGTGCGGCTCGCGCTGGAACCACTGCACCCCATGTACTGCGCCGACCGGGCCGTGCTCTCCACGCTCCGGCAGGCGCTCGACATCGCCGAACGGTTCCCGGTCGACGCGGTCGGGGTGGTCGTCGACGCCTACCACGTGTGGTGGGACCCCGAGGTGCACGACCAGATCGCGCGGGCGGGGGAACGGATCGCCTCGTTCCAGGTGTGCGACTGGATCCTCCCGCTCGCCGAGGACGCGCTGCTCAGCCGCGGGATGATGGGCGACGGGCACGTCGACTTCCGCGCGCTCGGCCGCTCGGTCGCAGCGGCCGGCTACGACGGCGACGTCGAGGTGGAGATCTTCAACGCCGACATCTGGGCCGCCGACGGCGACGACGTGCTCGCCACGATGGTGCAGCGCTACCGCGAGCACGTGGCGCCGGTGGAGGTGGGGTGAGGCGCTCGGGTTCCGGATGCGTGGGTGCCGGCCGCCCGCCGTTCGACGATCACGGGGCGAGGGGCGACCGACGATCTCCGACGGCGGCCTTCCGCCCGTGATCGCGGGGAGTTCGGTCGGTCCACGCGGGGGTGATCACGGCCGGAAGGTGGTGCATGCGTCGTCGGTCGCGGCCTTCTGCCCGTGATCGCGGGGAGTCGCGTTCGGTCGGCGGTGATCACGGCCGGTAGGTCGTGTACGGGTTGTTGATAGCGGCCTTCTGCCCGTGATCGCGAGGGGTGCCCTGTCGGCCGGAGGGTGATCACGGCTGTTGGGCGGGCGCGCGTCGACGATCGCGGCCTTCTGGCCATGACCGCGGGGGTGGTGTTCGGCCGGGGGTGATCACGGCCGGAAGGTTGGGTACGGGTCATCGCTCGCGGCCATCTGCCCGTGATCGCGGGCGGGTGTTTGCCGGCGGACCCCCGATCCGGCGGTCACGGGCCGGTTGCCGCGTCGGTAATTGATCGCCACGTCGGCGTTCCGACCAGATTTCCGGTTGCGCCGGGTACGTGATCTTCGGCCGGAGCGCCGTGGGCGGGGTGCAGGGTCCCGGCATAGTTGATGTTGCAGTTATATGAGCAGGTCAGCGGCGCGTAGGGGGTGGCGGGCGGTATCGCGGCAAGCGGCAGCGATGTTGGTGGCGCCGGCGAGACGGTGGCGGCTGATCGCGAGGTTGCGCAGCACTGCCATCACCGCGGGACCGGTGCCGGTGCGGATCTGGGACAGGTCTTCGGCGAACGTCACGTCGCGCACCCAGTGCAGCTGGTTCTCGATGTGCCAGTGCCCGCGGATGATCTTCGCCAGCCGGTGGGCGCGGACGTCGCTGTAACCGAGGCTGGTCACCGCGTAGACCGTCTCGGTGGACCACCGCTTCGTGCTGTTGATGGGGCGTCGACGGCGCACGATCCGCGCGGCCAGGCGGGCGTGCGGGAACCCGATGCCTGCGGCCACCGCGCAGAGTTGCAGGGTGCGGGTCTCGACTCGGCCGTGTCCGCGCCCACGGACCTCGTCGACCACCGGCACGGTGCGCCAGGGCAGGTCGGCGAGCTGGGCGCGCAGCGTGGGCCGGTTGCCCTTGACCACGAACACGTAGTGCGCGCTGTGCTCGTGGAGCCAGCGGGCGTGGCGGTCTTGGGTGTGCAGCGCATCGGCGGTGATCACCGCGCCGGTCAGCGGGCAGGCTCGGTCGATGCGCTCGAGCAGCGGGAGGAACGCGGTGATCTCGTTGGTCTTCTGATCGACCTCGGTCTGGCCGAGCACGACCCCGCTGCCGTGGTCGAGCGCGCCGAGCAGGTGCACCGCTCGCCCGTCGCCGTGGCGGGCACCGCGGGCGGTCTTGCCGTCGATGGCGATCGCCCGCACCGGCCCGGCCCCGGCCTGGCCGGACCCGGTCTGGCCGGCCCCGGTCTGGCTCGTGCTGGTCGAGGCGGCGGCGCGCCGGGCGAGCCATCCGCTGACGGCGGTGTCCAGCTCGTCGGGATCTACTCGTTGCAGGACCCGCCGGAATGTCGACTCGCTCGGTGCCCGCCGGCTCATGCCCAGCCGCAGCCACACCGAGATCGGCAGGTCGTGGGCCCACTCGGCGATCACCGTGTAGGAGCGGGACCCGGCCAGCACCGCGCACACCGCAGCGGCGAGCACGGTGACCAGCTGGTGGCGCACCCCACGGCACTTACGCGGATCGGTCACCGCGCCCAGCGCGACCAGCAGATCCTCGGCCCCGGGATCAACGGTTGCGGCGTTCGCCAGGTCGGGTGCGGCGTCGCTGCACGCAGCCAGCACAGTGATCGGGGAAGATGAACAAGCGGACACGGCAGCGCCTCGGGTGATCGAGCAGGTGTAGGAACCGCGATGATCACCGGTACTGCCGTGTCCGCCTACACCATCACCAGCGTGTCACCGCCCCGACACGCCGTTCGGCGCGACCTTGCCGGACCCCTGGGGCGGGGTGGTCGTCACTTCGGGGTGTTTCGGCCGGATCTGGCCGGGTGTGCGCCGGATCGGTGATCACGGCACGGGTGCGCTGCTCGCGGTGGTCCGCCGCGGCATGATCGTCGTGAGATGCGCATCCGCGTGCTCCTCGGTGCAACAACCGCGATCTCGCGGCGGTCACGGCCGTCGCGATCGTCGCGAGATGTGGGTTCACGCACTCAGCGGTGCAACAACGGCCACCTCGCGGCGATCACCCTCTCGTCTCCCGTCCGTCCCCCGCAGCACCGGGCCGTGATCGTCGGTTGGGCGCGTTTCCGGCCGGATGCGGCCGTGTGCGCCGGATCGCTGATCACGGCACCGGTGCGCTGCTCGCGGCGGTCCGCCGCGACATGATCGCCGCGAGATGCGCATCGGTGCGCTCGGCGGTGCGACAACGGCCATCTCGCGGCGGTCCCGGCCGCCATGATCGTCGCGAGATGCGGGTTCACGCACACAGCGGTGCAACAACGGCCACCTCGCGGCGATCACGGCCACCATGATCGCCTCGAGATGCGCATCGGTGCACTCGGCGGTGCAACAACGGCCATCTCGCGGCGGCCACGGCCGCCGTGATCGCCGTGAGATGCGGGTTCACGCGCTCATCGCTGCAACAACGGCCGCCTCACGGCGATCACGGGCGCACGGCCGTCATCGCGCCGGCGCCGCCGTGCTCTCCCGCAGGACCACCTCGGCGGCGATGCGGACCGTCCGGTGCCGTCCCGGCTCCTCCTCGCCGTTCGTCTCGTCGGCCTCGCCGTCGGTCCCGGCCTCCGAGGAGGCGTCGGCGTCCTCGTCGAAGGCCAGCTCGGCGGCCACCTCGCCCATGCGCTCCAGGGGGAGGGCCACGGTGCTCAGGCCCGGGGTGAGGTCGCGCAGGGTCGGGATGTTGTCGAAGCCGGCCACCGACATGTCGACGGGCACGGTCAGCCCGGCGTCGCGCAGCGCGGCCATCGCGCCGGTGGCCATGACGTCGTTGACGGCGAACAGGCACGTGACGTCCGACCGGCGGCGCAGCAGTTCCTGGGCGGCCTCGTAGCCGCCGTCGCGGGTGAACTCGCCGTGCAGGACGTCGGCGGCCTGGAGGCTGATGCCCGCCTCGGAGAGGCCTGCCCGGAACCCGCTGACGCGGTCGCGCGCGGTCAGCAGCTCCCGGGGTCCGCCGAGCACGGCGAACCGGGTGTGGCCGAGCCCGGCGAGCGCGCGGGCGAGCTGGCGCGCGCCGGAGCGGTTCGCGGGGACGACGGTGTCGGCGGGCAGCCGGGCCTGCGAGATGCACACCGCACGGCCGCCGCGTTCGGTGAATCGGGCGAGCTCCTCGGCGAGCAGGCGGGTGCGGGCGGTGTCGGTGCTGCGGCTGCCCGCGAGCACGATCGCGCGGGCCCGGTGTGACCGCAGCGTGGAGACCAGCTCCAGCTCCCGGTCGGCGTCGCGCCCGGTCGTGCCGAGCACGACGACGAGCTGCCGCTCCTCGGCGACCCGGATGACGCCCGCCGCGATGCTCGAGAAGTACGGGTCGGCGATGTCGTGCACGATCAGTCCGACCACGGGGCTGCTGCTGCGGGCCAGTGCCTGAGCCGACGCGTCGGCGATGTAGCCCAGCGCGCGGGCCGACTCGACCACCCGCTCCCGCAGCGCGTCGCTGACCCGCCTGCTGCTGCCGTTCAGCACGCGCGACGCGGTGGCGAGGGACGTGCCTGCGTTCTGCGCCACCTCGATGAGCGTCACCTGCCGCCGCGCCATCTCGCCCCGCCCTCCGGTCGTCCGGACCAGATTCGTCCGCTCCGGGACTGATGGTGGCAGATGGCGGTCCGCGGTCGGTCCGCGCGGGCGGAATGCGTTTGCCGGAGCGCGTCGTCAGTGCTCGGCGAAGGACCGCTCGCCGTGCACCGCGAGCTCGGCCAGCACCGCCTGCGGGTCGCCTGCCTCGATCAGCTCGAGCAGGTACCGGTGGCGGCCCACGTGGTCGACGAGGTTCTCGTGGTAGCGCTCCCGGGTGTCGAGGTTGCGCGCCATGCACAGCAGCACCTGCTGCTGGACCGACCGGTAGATCTCGCTCAGCCGCCGGTGCCCGGCCAGCCCGACGATCGATGCGTGGAAGGCGTAGCCGTTCTCCACGAGCGAGCCGCGGTCCTCGTCGCGGGCGTTGCGCTCCATCCGTTCCAGCGCCTCGCGGCAGACCGCCAGTCGCTCCGGGTCCCGCACCGGCACGCCCAGCTCCACGGCCATCTTCTCCAGGCCGGAGCGCAGGCTCATGACCTCGAACACGTCCTGGTCGGTCATCGTGGCCACGGTCGAGCCGTAGCGCGGCCTGGTCTCGATCAAGCCCTCGTTGTTGAGCAGCCGCAGGGCCTCGCGCAGGGGCGGACGGCTGATCCCCAGCTGCTCGGTCAGCCGCTCCTCGATGAGCCGCTCGCCGGGTGCGAACTCGCCGGACAGGATCATCTTCCGGATCGACTCCGCGGCCAGCTCCACCAGGCTCGGTGGGTTGATCCGCACCGCGCTGCGGTCGCGATCCGTGCGTGCGCCCGTCGTCATGTAGGCCCCCCTTCCGGTCGGACGGCTAGCGGTCGGACCGTCGCCATCAGACCACTTTCCTGCCGTTCGTGTCTTGCGCCACGTCGATTGACTGTTGTAGACAATAGCTCACCTCGCACGGCAGGACTACTCGAAAGGCGTTCCATGACCGTCGCCCAGGACCAGGCCGCTCCCGCGAAGGCCGACCCCGACAACGTCCACACGCTCTACAAGCACCTGCGGGTGGCCGACGTGGCGGATGCGCTCGACGGCATCGGCTACTTCGACCTGACGCTGATGTCGCCCGAGATCCGCCCGCTCTGGAGCGGGATGCGGTTCTGGGGGCACGCCGCCACCATGCGCTGCGTTCCCTCCAACAAGCCGATGTGGAAGCTGGACACCACCGAGGACATCGTCGACGCCCACGGTCACTGGTTCCGCAAGCACGGGCACGTCAAGCTGCCGAACGACCTGGCGCCGGGCCACGTGATCGTCACCGACTCCGGCGGCGGCCGCGAGGTCGGGCTGTGGGGCTCGGAGAACACGATGGGCGCGATCGCGAACGGCGCGAACGGCATCATCACCGACGGGTACTGCCGCGACACCGACGAGGTGATTATCCAGCGCACGCCCGTCTGCGTCCGGCACCGCGGCCGCACGATCATCCCGGGCCGCATCGAGGTCGTCGAGGTGCAGACCACCATCGCCTGCGGCGGCGTGCAGGTGCGCCCCGGCGACATCGTCGGCGCCGACGGCGACGGCTGCATCGTGGTGCCGGCCGAGGTCGCCCACGAGGTCGCCACGCACGCACGGGCGATCCTCCTCGCCGACATGAACGCCCGCCGCAAGCACTACGCCACCCTCGGCCTGCCCGCCGACAGCTCGATCGACATCGACGCCATCGAGGCGTACTACGCCGGCGTCTAGCGACCCCTCCCTCCCTGGAGCAGCCATGGCAGTGTCGCCGGGGTCCACGAGTATCGGGCTCGTCGGGCTCGGAAACCTGGGTCTCCCGCTCGCCTGCACGTTGATGCGGGCGGGCTGGGACCTGACCGTCCTGGACACGCGGCCCGAGCCCGTGCAGGCCTGCGTCGAACACGGCGCGACGGCCGCGAAGGACCGCGCGGACCTCGTCGACTGCGACGTCCTCGTCCTGGTCGTGCCGGACGACGCCGCGGTGCGCGGTGTGCTCGAGGGGCCGGGTGGCCACCTCGACGGGAGCTGCGAGGGGCGGGCCGTGATCGTGCACAGCACGGTTCTGCCCGAGACGGCCCGGCAGCTGGCCGAGGTCGCGGCGGAGCGCGGGGTCGACCTGCTCGACGCGCCCGTCAGCGGCGGCTCGGACCGGGCCGCCTCGGGCGAGCTCACCGTGATGGTCGGGGGCGACGACGGGGCGCTGGAGCGCCTGCGTCCGTTGCTCGAGACCGTCGGCGACGACGTGATCCACGTCGGACCGGCGGGGGCGGGCGCCGCCGCGAAGCTCGCCAACCAGCTCGCGATGTTCGCGAACTTGGCGGGGCTGCACGAGGCGCTCGACCTGGCCGCCGCCCACGGCGTCGCCCCGGAGCCGCTGCTCGCGGTGCTCGCCACCAGCACCGGCGACTCCTGGGTCGCCCGCAACTGGGGCTTCTTCGACCGGACGGCCGCGGCCTACGACGCGGGCGGCACTCCGGTCGCCGCCCGGCCGTGGAGCAAGGACCTCGACGAGATCGTACAGGCCGCCCGGACGGTCGAGGTGCCGGTGCCGCTGGCCGGCTGGCTGGCGCAGACGGTCGCGGCGCGGGTCGAGGCGCACGCGGCGAAGGCGAACGGAGGTGACCGATGAGTCCGACAGAAGTGCGTCCGAAGCCGCAGGCCGAACCGCAGCCCCGGTCCTCGGCGCGGCCGGCCAAGGAGTGGACGGGCCGCAGCAGGCGGCGCCGCGAGGCACTCGCGGCCTACGGCTTCCTCTCGCCGTGGATCGCGGGGATGCTCCTGCTGACCATCGGCCCGATGATCTACTCGCTGTACCTGTCGTTCACCTCCTACAACCTCATGACGCCGCCGGAGTGGGTCGGGTTCGAGAACTACACCCGGATGCTCACCGCCGACCCGCGGTACCTGAACTCGGTCGGGGTCACCGTGCGGTACGTCCTGATCTCGGTGCCCGCGGTGCTGGTGGTGTCGCTGCTGGTGGCGATGGTGCTCAACCGGGGCATGCGGTTCCTGTCCGGCTACCGGGCCGCGTTCTACCTCCCCTCGCTGATCGCGGCCAGCGTCGCGATCGCGGTGCTGTGGCGCCAGGTGTTCGGGCGGGACGGCATCCTCAACGAGGTGCTCGCCCTGGTCGGGATCGAGGGCGGCAGCTGGATCGGCAATCCCGACACCGCGCTGTACACGCTGGTGGTGCTCAACGTCTGGGCGTTCGGCTCCACGATGATCATCTTTCTGGCGGGGCTGCGGCAGGTGCCGAAGGAGCTCTACGAGGCAGCCGCCGTGGACGGCGCGGGGGCGGTGCGCCGCTTCTTCCACGTGACGCTGCCGATGCTGACGCCACTGATCTTCTTCAACCTGCTGCTGACGACGGTGAACGCGTTCCAGGCGTTCACCCCGGCCTACGTCATCAGCCGCGGCGAGGGCGGACCGCTGGACTCCACCCTCTTCTACACGCTCTACCTGTACCAGCGCGGCTTCGCGAACCTCGAGATGGGCTACGCATCGGCGATGGCGTGGACGCTGGTCGTCGTGCTGGCGCTGTTCACCGCGGGCCTGTTCGCCAGCGCCCGGTTCTGGGTGCACTACGGAGACGAGAGATGACCACCCTCACGCGGCAGCGTCCCGCGCCGCCCCGTCCGCTCTTCGGACGCAGGCGGTCCCGCAACCCGCTGGTGCTGGCGCTCGCCCGGCACGCCCTGATGATCTGCATCCTGATCGTCATCCTGTATCCGCTGCTGTGGATGGTGGCGGCGTCGTTCCGGCCGAGCAACGAGGCGTTCGGGACGCTCAGCATCTGGCCGGACGACTTCACCCTGGACAACTACATCAGCGGCTGGTCGCTCGGGAACCTGAACTTCTCCCGGTTCTTCTGGAACTCGCTGGTCATCACCGTGCTGGCCGTGATCGGCAACGTGGTGGCGTGCTCGATGGCGGCGTACGCCTTCGCGCGGATGTCGTTCCCGTTCAAGCGCACGATGTTCGCGCTGATGCTCGGCACGATGCTGCTGCCCTACCACGTCACGCTGGTGCCGCAGTACGTGCTGTTCAACGAGCTGGCGTGGATCAACACGATCCTGCCGCTGGTGGTGCCGAAGTTCCTGGCCACGGACGCGTTCTTCATCTTCCTGATGGTCCAGTTCATCCGGACCCTGCCGCAGGAGCTCGACGACGCGGCCCGGCTGGACGGCTGCGGGCACGTCGGCATCTTCCGCCGGGTGGTGCTGCCGCTGTCGATCCCGGCGCTGGGCACCACGGCGCTGTTCACGTTCATCAACACCTGGAACGACTTCCTGGGACCGCTGCTGTACCTGATCCGGCCGGAGATGTGGACGGTCGCGCAGGGGCTGAACGGGTTCCTCGACGCCACCGGTGAATCGGCCTACGGGCCGCTGTTCGCCATGGCCACGCTCTCGCTCGCCCCCATCGTCGGATTCTTCCTGGTCGCTCAGAAGCTGCTCATCGAGGGCATCGCCACCAGCGGACTGAAGTAGGAGAAAGGGAACAAGGATGTTCACACGCATGCGGAGTGCCGGCATCGCGGCCGGTGCCCTCGCGCTCGCCCTCGTCGCGTCGGGGTGCGGCGGGAGCACCTCGATCGGGGCCAACCCGAACGAGGGGGCCGACGGCACCGGGGAGGTCACCGGCAACGTCCGGGTGGCCTGGTGGGGCTCCGGCCCGCGCAACGAGCTGACCAACGCCGTCATCGACCAGTTCACGGCCGCCCACCCCGGCACGACCGTCGAGGGCGAGTCGGCCGACTTCGGCGCCTACTTCGAGCGGCTCAACGTCCAGGCCTCCAGCGGCAACCTGCCGTGCGTCACGCAGCTGCAGGGGCGCCAGCTCAACGACTACACCACGAAGAACGTCCTGCTCGACCTGCAGCCGATGATCGACTCGGGTGCGATCGACGTGTCCGAGATCCCGGACGAGGTGCTCGACACCGGGCGCGGCCTCGACGGGACCCTCTACATGATCCCCTACGGCGCCGCCTACGACGCGATGGTCGTCAACCGGACGCTGGCCGAGGCCGCCGGGGTGGGGCTGCCCGCCGAGGGCTACGACTGGGCCGCGTTCGGCGACTGGCTCGCCGCGGCGGAGCCGGGCCTGCCCGAGGGAATCCCGCCCGTGAACCTGGGCGGCGCGCTGCCGAACAACTTCATCTCCTACGTCGCGGGGCGCGGCGAGACGCTCTTCGAGGACCGGCAGCTCGGGTTCTCGCAAGACCTGCTCGTCGAGTACTGGGACATGTGGGAGCAGTGGCGGCAGGCGGGCCTCACCACCACCGCCGAGGCGAACGCCGAGGAGCCCGAGCAGACCGAGCAGCGGTACGTGGCGCAGGGCAAGGTGCTGGCCGACAACCTTCCCGGCAACGCCCTGACCCCCGCCCAGAAGACGCTCGACGGCTTGGCGCCGGGCCAGCAGCTGGCCAGCCTTCCGCTGCCGTCGGGACCTGCCGGGTCCGGGAACGTGCTGTTCACCTCCGGCTTCTCGATCCCGACCAGCTGCGCGAACGTCCCGACGGCGGCGGCGTTCATCGACTTCTGGATCAACGACGACGAGGCGGCGGCGACCTTCCTGTCGAACAACGGCGCGGTGACCAACAGCAGGCAGCTGCAGCAGCAGCTCGACAACCCGGAGCTTCCGCCGCTGAAGCGCGCCGAGCTCGACCTCTACCAGAAGATCGTGGCGGGCACGCCGGTCGCCGTGGTCTACCCGCCCGGCTACCAGGCGAGCTTCGAGGGAGCCTTCACCCGGGCCTACGAGAGCGTGATCTTCGGCGGGACGTCCACTCAGGACGCAGCCGCGGCGTTCTTCACCGAGGTCAACACCGCTTTGGAGAGCCGATGACGGCACTCGCCGGAATGACGGTGCTCGACCTCACCCAGGTGATGGCCGGACCGTACTGCACGATGATCCTCGCCGACCTCGGCGCGGACGTCATCAAGGTGGAGAACCCGGAGACGGGGGACCAGACGCGGCGCTCGTGGGGCTACTCGGGCGCGGGCGACGACAGCCGCGCGTTCCTGGCGCTCAACCGCAACAAGCGCAGCATCACCCTGGACCTCAAGTCCGCCGAGGGCCTCGCGGCCTTCCACGACCTGGTCCGCACCACCGACGTCGTCGTCGAGAACTGGCGGCCGGGGGTGGCCGCCCGGCTCGGGGTCGACTACGAGCGGCTCGCGCCGCTGAACCCGGGCCTGATCTACGCGAGCATCTCGGGGTTCGGGCAGACCGGTCCGTACGCCGACCGGCCCGGCTACGACCTGATCGCGCAGGCCATGTCCGGCGTCATGAGCATCACCGGCGAGCCGGGGGACCGGCCGATCAAGTCGGGCATCCCGGTGGCCGACCTCGGCTCCGGCCTGTTCTGCACCGTCGGCATCCTGGCCGCGTGGGCGTCCAAGCAGCGCACCGGGCAGGGGCAGTACGTCGAGACGTCGCTGTTCGAGGCGGCGCTCGCGCTGTCGGTGTGGGAGTCCACGGAGTTCTGGGCCACCGGGAAGCCGCCGCAGCCGCTCGGCTCGGCCAACCGGATGTCGGCGCCGTACCAGGCGCTCGCCACCCGGGACGGGTACGTGACCGTCGGGGCGAACAACGAGCGGCTGTGGCGGCGGCTGTGCCGGGCGCTGGAGGCGGAGCACCTGGCCGACGACCCCCGGTTCGCGCGCAACGTCGACCGCATGGAGCACCGCGCCGAGCTCGTCGCCGTGCTGGAGGAGCGGCTCGCCGCGGCCGACACGGCGACGTGGGTGGACCGGCTGCTCGCCGCGGGCGTCCCGGCGGGGCCGATCCAGGACTACCGCCAGGTGCTGGAGGACGACCCGCACGTCAAGGCCCGCGGCATGGTGGAGCACGTCGAGCACCCGGTGGACGGCCGGGTGCCGGTGCTGGCCTCGCCGCTGCACCTGTCCGGCACACCGACGACGGTGCGCAGGCCGCCGCCGCTACTGGGCCAGCACACCGCGGAGGTCCTGCGGCCGCGGACCGAGGTGCGCGACGAGCCCGCCGTCCTCAGCACGCGGGACGGGTCGGCGCTGCACCTCACGCTGTCGCATCCCGCCCGGCGCAACGCGCTGACCTGGGAGATGTACGACCAGCTGCAGAAGGCGTGCACGGAGGCGCAGGCCGACCCGGACCTGCGGGTGGTCGTGGTCCGCGGGGCCGGCCGGGCGTTCGCGGCCGGCACCGACATCGGGCAGTTCACCGCGTTCGCCGGCGCGGAGGACGGGCTGGACTACGAGCGCCGCGTCGCCGCGGTGCTGGAGCGCCTGCTCGCCGTGCCGGTGCCCGTGCTGGGCGTCGTCGACGGGCCCGCGGTCGGCGGCGGCCTGGCCATCGCGGCCTGCTGCGACGTGCTGGTCGCGAGCGAGTCGGCGGTGTTCGGCGCGCCGATCGCGCGGACGTTGGGCAACTGCCTGCCGCCCGCGGTCGTCGCCCGGCTGCAGCGGCGGCTCGGGCCGGGCCGGGCCATGGCGATGCTGCTGACCGCGCAGAACATCGACGCGCGGGAGGCCGCCGCCGGGTTCGTGCACTCCGTCGTCGCCCCCGGCGAGCTGGACGCCGCGGCCGACGACCTGGTGCGCAGGCTCGCATCCGGGGCACCGCGGACGCTCGCGGCGCTCAAGGTGATCGACCGCCGGATCGCCGCGGCCGATCGCGGGATCGACGGCGACGACCTGCTCGCGGACTGCTACGGCAGCGCCGACTTCGCCGAGGGAGTGGCGGCGTTCCTCGCCAAGCGCACGCCGGAATGGAGCGGACGATGAGCGAGCCTGCGAGCGAATCATCGGCACGGCGCAAGCTTGCGAGCGGATCCTCGGCACAGCCCGCGCCGCGGATCGACGCCCACCACCACTTCTGGCAGGTCGCCCGCCAGGAGCAACCGTGGCGCGGCGACGCCCACGCCGGGCTGGCCGCGGACTTCGAGCCCGCCGACCTGGCCCCGCAGCTCGACGCGGCGGGCGTCGACGCGACCGTGCTCGTCGAGTCGGTCGACACCCCCGCCGAGAACGATCTGCTGGCCGGCTACGCGGCGGCGTTCCCGAGGGTCGCGGGCGTCGTCGGGTGGCTGCCGCTGGCCGACGCCGCCGCGGCCCGGGCCGAGCTCGCCCGCGCCGACCGGGGCAGGTGGTGCGGCGTGCGCTGCCTGGTCGGCCGGGCGCCGCTTTCCTGGCTCGCCGACGCCGAGGCGGTCGCGCTGTTCACCGAGCTCGCCGACGAGGGCCTGGCGTGGGATGTCGTGCCCGTCACCGACGGCCAGGCCGACGCCGTCGTGGCGCTGGCGCGGGCCGTACCGGGGCTGCGGATCGTCGTCGACCATCTGGCGCGTCCGCCGCTCGACACCGGTGTTGCCGACGGCTGGCGGGCCCGCGTCGATGCCCTCTCCGCGTGCCCGAACGTGGCGATGAAGGTCTCGGTCGGGATCGACGTGCTCACGGCGTGGCCGGCGTGGCGGCCCGCGGACCTGACGCCGTACGTCGCACACGCGGTCGACCGGTTCGGCGCCGAGCGGCTCATGCTGGCGAGCAACTGGCCGGTCGTCACGCTGCGGGCCGACTACGGGGCGGCCGTGCGTGACCTCGACGCCGCGGTGGTCGCCTGTGGCCTGGACGCGGCCGGACTGGCCGAGGTGCGCGGCGGCACCGCCGCACGCTGGTACGCGCTCCGCACCTGACCGACGCGGTCCGGCGACGCACGCTCGCCCTGCGCGTTTCCGTCGTGTGGCAATAGCGTGCGGCGAATGTCGGTGACCCGGACGATCTCCGTCGAGCACGTCCTGCAGCGCGGGGAGGGCAACACCCTCAGACGGACCCTCCGCGCGCGCGACCTGGTCGGGTTCGGCGTCGGGATCATCATCGGCACCGGGATCTTCACCCTCGCGGGCGTGCAGGCCAAGGAGAACGCCGGTCCCGCGTCACCCTGTCGTTCCTGATCGGGGCGGTGGTCGCCGGGCTCGCCGCGCTCTGCTACGCCGAGCTCGCCTCGTCCGTCCCGACGGCGGGCTCGGCCTACACCTACGCGTTCGCGACCCTCGGCGAGGTGTTCGCCTGGATCATCGGATGGGACCTGCTGCTGGAGTTCGGGCTCGGGCTCGCGGTGGTCTCCCGCAGCTGGTCGGCGTACCTGGCCAGCCTGTTCGGCCTGCCGGAGAGCCTGTTCGGCGAGGAGTCGGTGGTGAACGTCGGCGCCGTCCTGATCATCGCGGTGCTGACCGTGATCGCGGTGGTCGGCGTGCGGCAGTCGTCCCGGTTCACCAACGTGCTGGTGCTCGTCAAGATCGCGGTGTGCGTGCTGATCCTCGGGGTCGGGGCGTTCTTCTTCGATCCCGCGAACCTGCGCCCGTTCATCCCGCCGGCGCAGGCCCCCGAGGGCGGCGGCTCCGTGCTGGAGCAGGCCGTGGTGCGGGCCGTGTTCGGGCTGGAACCGACGGTCTACGGCATCGGCGGCGTGCTGACCGCCGCCGCGATCGTCTTCTTCGCCTACACCGGCTTCGAGGCGCTGGCGAACCTGGGCGAGGAGACCCGCCGCCCGCGCCGCGACCTCACGATCGGCCTGCTCGGCGCGCTCGCCGTGTGCGCCCTGCTCTACATCGGGATCTCGCTCGTGCTGACCGCGATGGTGCCCTACGAGCAGATCGACGTCGGGGCACCGCTCTCCGCGGCGTTCACCACGGTCGGGCTGCCCTGGATCGGGGCGCTCGTCGCGCTCGGCGCGGTCACCGGGCTCACCTCGGTGATGATGGTGGAGCTGGTGACGATCGGGCGGATCGGCTTCGCCATGGGCCGTGACGGGCTGCTGCCCGCGCCGATCGGGACGACCCATCCGCGGTTCGGCACCCCGCACCGGATGACGATCATCGGTGCGGCCGTCATCGCGCTCATCGCCGCGTTCACCCCGATCACCGAGCTCGCCGACATGGTGTCCATCGGCGCACTCTCGGCGATGATCATCGTGGCGATCGCGGTGCCGGTGCTGCGCAAGCGCAGGCCCGACCTCGACCGGCCGTTCCGGGTGCCGTTCTCCCCGGTGGTGCCGATCGTCACGGCGGCGGCGTGCCTGTACCTCATGCTCAACCTCGACGTGCTCAGCTGGCTCCGGTTCGCCGTCTGGCTGCTGATCGGGCTCGCGATCTACTTCGTCTACGGGCGGCGGCACTCCCTGCTGGCGAGCGGCGGGCCGGAACGCCGGAAGTGACGCACGGCCCGCCCGCCCGGTTCAGTCCGCGAAGTCCGGCACCGCGCCCCGGACGGACGCGGCCCGCCCCTTCGGCTCCTCCCAGTCCTCCTGCCGGCCGAGCGCGGTGAGGTCGAGGAAGTAGTAGGAGCCGCCGAGCGACTCGGCCCCGCGCGCGTACATCGAGTACGTGTGGAAGATCTCGTCGCCGACCCGCAGGAAGCAGCTCGTGCCCGGCGCCTCGATCGGCGGTGTGCCCTCGACGTAGTACGCCGTGCCGGCCCGCTCGTGCTCGGCCGGGTCACGGTAGTTGTACGAGACCGGGGTAACGGACTCGTCGAGGGTGACGTGGAAGTCGAAGTTGAAGTCGCTGCCGTACGAGGAGTACCAGGGGAAGGTCCAGCCCTTGCTCGCCTTGTACGCCTCGATCTTCGCGATCGGCGCCCGCGACACCTGCACCAGCGTGGTGTCGCGGCTGTGCAGGTGCCGCAGCAGCCCGTCGGACATCTCGTCCGCACCCGCCGAGCAGCTGGGACAGCCTGCGTCCCAGTCCGGGTGGAACATGAAGTGCCCGACGATGAGCTGCGACCGGCCGTCGAAGAGGTCGAGCAGGGTCGCCGGGCCGTCCGGGCCCGTGAAGACGTACTCCTTGTCGACCCGCACCATCGGCAGGTTGCGCCGCCGAGCGTTGAGCGCGTCGCGCCGTCGGGTCAGCTCCTTCTCCTCGGCCAGCAGCGTGCGCCGCGCGGCAAGCCACTCGTCGCGGGCCACGATGTCGGGCAGGGTCATCTCTCGCTCCTCAGGTCGACATCTCCTCCGAGGTATGACTGGAGCGGGGCCGACAACTCATCGGTGGTCCTCGACGCGCGGTGCCGGCGGGCATCGGTCACAGTGAGGAGGTGGCCGACGTATCCGCCGGAACCCCCGCCCCGCCCGAGCAGGTCGTGCTCCTCGACGACGACGGGCGCCCGATCGGCGTGGCGGACAAGGCCGCCGTGCACGGCGCGTCGACGCCGCGTCATCTCGCGTTCTCCTGCTACGGCTTCGACCGCGCGGGCCGGCTCCTGGTGACGCGGCGGGCCCGGGACAAGCGCACGTTCCCGGGTGTCCGCACCAACACCTGCTGCGGGCACCCCGCGCCGGGCGAGCCGATGGAGGACGCGATCCGGCGGCGGCTCGTCGACGAGCTCGGCCTGGGGGCGGTCGACCTGCGGCTCGTGCTGCCCGACTTCGCCTACCGCGCCTCGGCGGGCGGGGTCGAGGAGAACGAGCTGTGCCCGGTGTACGTCTGCACGCTGGTGGGAGAGCCGCGCCCGCGGCCCGACGAGGTCGACTCGGTCGAGTGGTGGAGCTGGGAGGCGTTTCTCGCCGCGGCGCGCCTCGACGACGACCTGTCCCCGTGGGCCCGGCTCCAGGCCCCGCTGCTCGACGCCCGGCGCGACGCCTGGGGGCGGCGACCGGCCTGATCGGCGCGCCTGGAAGGGTGGTGCCGAAGGGGGCGCGATGCGCGACATCACGATCTTCAGTGGTTCGGCCCACCCGGAGTTGGCCGCTGCCATCTGCCACCACCTCGACGTGCCGCTGGCGCCCTCGCGCACCACGCGGTTCGCCAACGACTGCCTCGAGGTGCAGTTGCAGGCCAACTGCCGCGAGCGCGACGTCTTCGTCGTGCAGCCGCTCGTGCCGCCGGTGCAGGAGAACCTCGTCGAGCTGCTGCTGATGCTCGACGCCGCCCGGGGCGCGTCGGCCGCGCGGATCACGGTGGTGATGCCGCACTTCGCCTACGCGCGCTCGGACAAGAAGGACGCCCCGCGCATCTCGATCGGCGCCCGGCTGATGGCCGACCTGATGCAGACCGCCGGGGCCGACCGCGTGCTGACGATGACGCTGCACTCGCCGCAGGTGCACGGCTTCTTCGGCGTTCCGGTCGACCACCTGCACGCGCTGCACGAGCTGGCCGCGCACTTCCAAGCGAGCGACCTGTCCAACTCCGTCGTCGTGTCGCCCGACCTGGGCAACGCGAAGGAGGCGTCCCGGTTCGCGCGGCTGCTCGGGCGGCCCGTCGCGGCCGCCGCGAAGGAGCGGCTGGCCGACGACAAGGTCGTCATCAGCTCGATCATCGGCGACGTCCGCGGCCGCGACGTCGTGGTGCTCGACGACGAGATCGCCCGCGGCAGCACCATCCTGGAGCTGCTCGACCGGCTCGCCGAGCACGACGTGGCGTCGGTGCGGGTCGCCTGCACGCACGGCCTGTTCACGGCCGGAGCACTGGCGCGGATCGGGGAGCGCGACGCGGTCACCGAGATCGTCTGCACCAACACCGTCCCGGTGCCCGAAGCCGCGAGCGCCGCGAAGCTCACCGTGCTGTCGGTCGCGCCGGCGCTGGCCGAGGCCGTGCGCCCCATCCACAACGGCGAGTCGGTGAGCGTGCTCTTCGACGCGCACTAGGAGATGCTCGTCGAGGACGGCCGCGCCGCGGCGCGGGACTGGGTGGCGCGGCACGCGGCCGATGAGTCCTGGTTCCGTGGCGCGTTCTTCAGCGGTTCCGCGGTCTGGCGCGGCGGCTCGGAGCCGCTGCCGCCGTGGTCGGACGTGGACGTGCGGCTGGTCGTCGCGGATGCGATACCGGCACCGGGCAAGTTCCGTCACCGCGGCGCGCTGCTCGACGTCTCCACCGTGGCCGAGGACGCGCTCGGGGACGCGGACGCGGTGGCGGCGTCCTGGGTGACGGCGCCGAGCTTCGCCACCGACCAGGTCGTCGCCGACCCCACCGGGCGGCTGCGGGCCCTGCACGCCGCCGTCGCGCCGATCCATGCCGACCCGGCCGTGGTGCGGCGGCGGTGCGCCGCCGTCGTCGACACGCTGTCCGGGCGGCTCGCCGCGCTCGACCCGCAGGCGCCGTGGCACGAGCAGGTCCTGGCGTGGATGTTCCCGAGCAGCCTGCTCACGCACGTGGTGCTGGTGGCCGACCTGCGCCACCCGACGGTGCGGCTGCGCTACCACGCCGCTCGCGACGTGCTGGACGCGTACGGGCTGCCCGGCGTGTACCGGCTCCTGCTGGAGCTGCTCGGGTGCGCCGACGTGGACGCGTCGGCCGTGGCGCGCCGGCTGGACGCGCTCGCGGCGCTGTTCGACCGGACGGTCCCCGTGGCGCGCACCCGGTTCTCCTTCTCCGGCGACATCACGGCGGAGGCCCGGCCGATCGCCGTGGACGGAAGCCGCATGCTCGTGGCCGACGGGGACCACCGCGAGGCCGTCTTCTGGATCGTGGCCACCGCAGCGCGCTGCCGGCAGATCCTGGCTGCCGACGCGCCGGAGCCGCTGCGAAGCACCGCTGCCGCCGAGTTCCGGGACGCGGTCGCCGAGCTCCTCGGGCTGCACGACACCGCGGGCCTGCTGCACCGGCGCGAGCAGGTGCTGGCGGCGCTGCCCGACGTGCAGGCCGCCGCGGACGCGATCCTGGCGCGGCGCGGGCCGTCGCCGCGCGGTATGAGCCCGCCGAAGTGTCAGGAAAGCCACGTTCCTGACGTTCAATGACAGGAACGTGGCTTTCCTGGCAGGCGCGGGGTGGTCGAAGCTACGCCTCGGGTACCAGCGCGACGATGGGTACCCCGCGCTCCGGGTCGGCCCCGATGCGGGGGTAGGCGGCGGCGGAGCCGTCGGCGTCCTGGCCGATCGTGCGCATCAGCATCGCGGCCGCCCGCGGGTGCGCCCGCGCGTACTCCGCGAGCCGGCGCCCCGACTCCTCCGGCGGCAACGGGCGGACGAGGCCGCGGCGGCGGCGCGCGCCGACCTGGAACCGCACCCCGCGGGTCGGCGCTGATGTTGCGGAACCACTGGGACCGCGCGCCGTACCCCGAGGCGATGAACACGGTGTCGCCGTCGCGGCCCACGACCTCCAGCACGACCTGGCGGGGCAGGCCGCTGCGACGTCCGACGCAGGTGAGCAGCACCAGCCGGCCGCCGAGCAGGGCGCCGAGGCCGAGCCGGTAGAGCAGGGACGAGCCCGGATGCGTCGAGCCCGGGCCCCTCATGCCCCCGTCGTGGCGGGTGCCCCCCGTCGACGGGGGGCATCGGCCGAATCGGGGGGCATCGGCCAAACCGGGGGGCGCGCGCCGGACCCGGTCAGCCCGCCGGGTCGGTGATCTCGCCGCGCAGGTACGGCTCCGTCGCGTCCGGCAGCTCCTCCGCGGGGAGGCCGTCGTGCAGCGGCTGCATCGTGGCGAACCACGTCTGCGCGGGCACCGTGCCGCCGTAGAGGGTGCCCTCGGAGCAGAGCCGCGGCGGGTCGCCCGCGCAGACCGGACGGGGCGGGCTGGCGTCCGACCAGGTCAGCACGGCGCCCGCGAGCTGCGGGGTGGCGCCGACGAAGCCGGCGGACAGGTGCCGCTGGGTCGTTCCGGTCTTGCCGATCATCGGCCGCTCCCAGTCGGCCGCGTCGGCGGCGTCGGACGCGGTGCCGATCGTGTGGTCCTGCGACAGCGCGATCGCGAGGCTGTCGGCGAGGTCCTCCGGCACGGCCTGCTCGCACGGCGCCTCGTCGAGCGGGACGGGGTTCCCGGCGGCGTTGGTGATCGACTCGATCGGCGTGGGCGGGCACCAGACGCCCCCGCTGACGATGGTGGCGGCGACGTTCGCCAGCTCCAGCGGGATCGTGGGCACCGGACCGAGCGTGAACGACGCGCGCTCCTCGGCCCGCACGGCCTCGCCGACGGGGCGCCCGCTGCTGTTCGGCACCTGCAGGCTCTCCCGCAGGCCCAGTCGGTGGGCCATGTCGACGGCAGGGTCGACGGAGCCGATCTCGTCGAGGATCGCGACGAGGTGGTGTTGGGGGAGTACGCGAGCGCCTCGGTGAGCGTGACGTCCTCCGGGGCGCCGCTGTCGCCGGTGACGGTGTAGGGGTCCGTCCCGTCCCGGAAGACGTCCGAGGTGTAGCGCTCCGGCGCGGGCACCTCGCTGCGGATGCCCAGTCCGCGCTCCATCGCCGCGGCCGCGGTGAAGATCTTGTAGATCGACCCCGCCCCGTGCGGCACGGGCGCGGTCGGAAGCGGGTAGGCGGTCTGGCCGGCCGCCGCGTCCGGGCCGAGCTCCCGGTTCGCCGCGAGGGCGAGCACCCGGTGGCGCTCCCGCCCGGGCTGCACGACGGCCACGGCGTTGGCGATCCCCTCGGTCGCCTCCACCGGCGCCTGCTCGGCGGCGGCGCGCGCGGCCGCCTCCGTTGCGTGCGGGTCCAGCGTCGTGCGGACGGTGTAGCCGCCGGTCCGCAGCTCCTCGGCGGTGAGCCCGTGCTCGGCGAGGTGGTCGAGGACGTAGCGGCAGAAGAACGCGGTGTCCGGGGCCGCCGCCACGCACCCGCCCGAGGCCTCGCGCAACGGCTCGACGATCCCGAGCCCGGTGGCGCGGGCGGCCGCGGCCTCTCCGGGGTGATCGAGCCGACGTCGGCCATCGCCTGGAGCACGAGGTCGCGCCGGGCGAGTGCCGCCTCGGGCGCCGTGACCGGGTCGTAGGTCGACGGCGCCTTGACGATCCCCGCGAGCAGCGCGGCCTGGGGCAGCGTCAGCTCGGCGGGGGTGGTGGCGAAGTAGGTGCGCGCCGCCGCGGCCACCCCGTAGACGCCGTGTCCGAAGTAGACGCTGTCGAGGTAGCGGGCGAGGATCTGCGGCTTGATCAGCCGCTCCTCCACCGCGAGCGCGACGCGGACGTCGCGGATCTTGCGGGTCAGGGTGTCGGCGACGGCGGCCTCGCGCTCCCGCTCGGTGTCGGCGAGCGCGTACAGCCGGTGGTTCTTGACGTACTCATGGTGATGGTGGAGGCGCCCTGGCCGTCGAACGGCGCGCCGCTCGTGACGAGGTTCGTGACGAGCGCGCGCGCCACGCCCGCCCAGTCCACCCCGCCGTGCTCGAAGAACCGCCGGTCCTCGATCGCGACGACCGCGGCCTTCATCGCGTCCGAGATCTCCCCGGCGTCGGTCGGGATCCGGTACTGGTCGTACAGCCGTGCGATCGGGGCGCCGGTCGCGTCGGTGATCACGCTCGCGAGCGGCGTGCCCGCCGGATCGGGCACCCCGGCCGCGGCGTCCCCCTCGGGGAGCGGCGCGGCCACGACGCGGGACACGCCGGCGGCCGGTACCACCAGCACCGCGGCGACCAACGTCCCTGCGGCCACGGCGATGACCAGTGCCCTGCCGAGCAGACGTGGAAGCGGCTGAGGGGGGTCGGGTCGGTGACGGTCGTCGGTCGCGGGTCGACCCGGCAAGGGGTGCTCCTCCTCGTTGTCGTGGGGACGGGGTCAGTGCGGCGCGGGCGCGGCCTTCAGCTCGGCGATGGCGCGCTCGGCCTCGTCGGCGATCTCGGCGGCGGCCAGCACGTCGTAGCGCTCGGCCCGCACCGTGGCGACGGACGAGAAGTCCCGGCGGCCGCCGCTCAGCGCGTGGGCGATCAGGCCGAGGACGAGGCCCAGCACACCGCCGATGAGGATGCCCCACAACGCGAGCAGGAACGCGGACACGAGCGGGTCGATGAAGCTGAACAGCCCGAACAGCCATCCGATGATCGCACCGATGACCGCGCCGGACAGGAAGCCCTCGAGCGCGGCCCGACCATAGCCGCGGCGTCCGGTGATCTGCTCGTAGGACTGCAGGTTGGCGCCGACGATCGCGAGCCCGTCCACCGGGAACTTCCGGTCGGCGAGGGCGTCGACGGCGTACTGCGCGCCTGCGTAGTCGGGGAACGAGGCGACGACTCGGCTGTTGCTCTGCATGGGTTCCTCCTGGTCTGGGTCGGATCAGCAGGCCGCGGGGTACCCCGGCGCCTCCTGGGTACCCAGTCGCCGACCCGTTCGGGTCACGACCGCGCAACGTTTGCACGAGCGCAAACCAGGGAACGGCGCGGGCATGGCGACGAGGGGACGGACCTGATGGCGGGCCGCATCGAGGACTACGGGGTGATCGGCGACCTGCAGGCGGCGGCGCTTGTCGGCAACGACGGATCGATCGACTGGCTGTGCCTGCCGCGGTTCGACTCGCCGGCCTGCTTCGGCGCGCTGCTGCACGACGAGCGTGCGGGCCGGTGGCTGCTCGCCCCTGCCGCCGGCGGCCGCTGCGCCCGGCGGCGCTACCGCGGGTCGTCACTGGTGCTGGAGACCGAGTGGGAGACCCCGGAGGGCACGGTCCGGGTCATCGACGCGATGCCGCCCCGCGGGGAGGCCGCCGACGTCGTGCGGCTCGTCGAGGGCGTGTCGGGCCGGGTGCCGATGCGGATGGACCTGCGGCTTCGGTTCGACTACGGCGACGTCGTCCCGTGGATCCGGCACATCGACGGCGACGTCTCGGCCGTCGCCGGCCCGGACGCCGCGTGGCTCGCGGGCCCGACGCCCGTCACGGTGGCGGACGGCACGGTCTCGGCGGAGTTCACCGTCGGGCCGGGGGAGGAGGTGCCGTTCGTGCTCACCCACACCGAGTCCCACCTGCCCCGCCCGCACCCGGTGGACGGTCCGCAGGCGGTGCGCGACAGCGAGGCGTTCTGGGCCGACTGGATCGGCCGCTGCACCTACGACGGCGAGTGGGCGGACGCCGTGCGCAGCTCGCTGGTGGTGCTCAAGGGCCTCACCTACGCGCCGACGGGCGGGATCGTCGCGGCGGCGACGACATCGCTCCCCGAGGAGATCGGCGGCGCGCGCAACTGGGACTACCGCTACTGCTGGCTGCGCGACGCCACCCTCACCCTGCAGGCGCTGCTGGCCACCGGCTACCAGGACGAGGCGCGCGCCTGGCGGGAGTGGCTGCTGCGCGCCGTCGCGGCCGAGCCGATGAACCTGCGGATCATGTACGGGCTGCACGGCGAGCGGCGCCTGCTGGAGTACACGCTGGACGGGCTGTCGGGCTACGAGGGCTCCGCTCCCGTACGGGTCGGCAACGCCGCAGCCGACCAGTACCAGCTCGACGTCTGGGGCGAGGTGCTCGACGGCCTGCACCTGGCGCGCGAGGCCGGGATCGCCCCGAACGAGAGCGCATGGGACCTGCAGCGGGCGCTGCTCGACTACCTCGAGGGCCACTGGGAGGATCCCGACAACGGGCTGTGGGAGGTGCGCGGGCCCCGCAGGCACTTCGTGCATTCCAAGGTGCTGGCCTGGACCGGGCTGGACCGCGCGGTGAAGGCCGTTGAGCGGTTCGGCCGGGACGGGCCGGTGCAGCGCTGGCGGGCGCTGCGCGCGCGGATCCACGACGACGTGTGCGAGCGCGGCTACGACGCCGACCGCAACACGTTCACCCAGTTCTACGGCTCTCAGGGCCTGGACGCGGCGCTGCTGCTCATGCCGGCCGTCGGGTTCCTGCCGTGGTCGGACGAGCGCGTGCGCGGCACGGTCGACGCGATCCGGCGCGAGCTGGGCGAGGACGGCCTCGTGCTGCGCTACCGGCCCGACGCCGACGGCGGGGTGGACGGGCTGCCCGGCGGCGAGGGCACGTTCCTGGTCTGCTCGTTCTGGATGGTCGACGCGCTGCACGGCATCGGTCGCACGGGGGAGGCGCGTGAGCTGTTCCAGCGGCTGCTCGGGCTGCGCAACGACCTCGGGCTGCTCGCCGAGGAGTACGACCCGCACGCCCGCCGCCAGCTCGGCAACACCCCGCAGGCGTTCAGCCATCTGGGACTGGTCAACTCCGCGCTGCACATCGACACGGCGCGGTCGAGGACGTCGCGAACCGAGGAGGTCGCCACATGCGCGCGCTGACCGTCCGGCCGGGAACGGCCGGGTCGCTGGAGGTCACCGACGTGCCCGAGCCGTCGCCCGCCGACGGCGAGCTGCTCGTCGACGGCATCGCGCTCGGCATCTGCGGCACCGACAAGGAGATCTCCCGCGGCGAGTACGGCGACCCGCCACCCGGGCGCGAGCGCCTGGTGCTGGGCCACGAGTCCCTCGGCAGGGTGCGGTCCGCGCCGGAGGGGTCGGGCTTCTCGACGGGTGACCTCGTGGTGGGTGTGGTGCGCAGGCCCGACCCCGTCCCGTGTGGGGCGTGCGCGCACGGCGAGCCGGACATGTGCCGCAACGGGCGCTACACCGAGCGCGGCATCACCGGCCTGGACGGCTACGGCAGCCCGGTCTGGACCGTCGAGCCGGACTACGCGGTGAAGCTCGACCCCTCGCTCGAGCGCACCGGCATGCTGATGGAGCCCACCAGCGTGGTGGCGAAGGCCTGGGAGCAGGTCGAACGCGTGGGGGAGCGGGCGTGGTTCTCACCGCACCGGGCGCTGATAACCGGTGCCGGCCCGATCGGCCTGCTCGCCGCCCTGCTGGCGGTGCAGCGCGGGCTCGAGACCCACGTGCTCGACGTCGTCAGCGACGGCCCGAAGCCGGAGCTGGTGCGGGCCCTCGGCGCCACCTACCACCACGACGGGCTCGAGAACGCCGTCAAGGGCGCCGAGCCGGACGTCGTGATCGAGGCGACCGGCGTCTCGTCGGTCGTGTTCGGCGCGATCGCGCACAACGCCCGCTACGGCATCGTCTGCCTCACCGGGGTGTCGAGCGGCGGCCGGACGATCGAGGTCGACGGCGGCGCGCTCAACCGGGAGATCGTGCTCGAGAACGACGTGGTGATCGGCTCGGTGAACGCCAACCGGCGCCATTTCGCCCACGCGGCCGACGCGCTCGCCCGGGCCGACGCGGACTGGCTGGAGCGGCTCGTCAGCCGTCGGGTGCCGCTGGAGCGCGCGGCCGAGGCGTTCGAGGCGCGCGAGGACGACGTGAAGGTCGTCGTCGAGCTCGGGGCGGGCTGATCGACGGCTGCGCGGGGCGATACGTTCTCGACCTCTCCGGCCGGCGTGGGGAACGGGAGGTCCGGACGTGCCGATCCTGCTCCAGCGCTTCTGGACGCTGCTCAACCGGCTGCACGGGTGGCGGCTTCCGCTCCTCGTCGCGGCGGTGGTCTTCGGCACGAGCTGGCTGGCGATGTGGCTGGTCGAGCCGGCCGGGAGCGAGATCGCGAGCCCGGGGACCTACTGGTGGTACTTCCTGGTCACGGCGGCGACGGTGGGCTACGGCGACGTCTACCCGAGCACGCCGGCCGGGCGCGTCGTCGGCGGCTACGTCATCGTCGGCGGCATCGTCACGCTGACGATCCTGTTCACGCGGCTGGCGTCCTATCTGGAGACGGTGAGGGGAAAGCGTGTGAAGGGCCTGGCCCAGCTCGACGTCGGTGGGCACGTCGTGATCCTCGGGTACGTGCCGAGGCGGACCGAGCGCATGGTCGACGAGCTGAGCGTCGAGGCCGAGCACCCGCTCGTGCTCTGCGCGTGGGACGACGACGTCGCCGACGACCCGATGGTGCAGCGGCCGGAGGTGTCGTTCGTCCGCGGTGACCTGACCTCCCGGGACGTGATGACCCGGGCCTGCGTGGCGGCGGCGGAGGCGGTGATCGTCGACGGCCGTGACGACAACGAGTCGCTGGCGATCGCGCTGGCGGTCGACCACGCCAACCCGGACCTGCACATCGTGGTGGCGCTGCGGGACATGGAGCGGCGCGAGCAGCTGCACTTCGTCAACCCGGCCATCCAGTGTGTGCAGTGGGCCATGCCGAACCTCATCACCGACGAGACGTTGGATCCGGGCATCGCCCAGGTCTACACCGACCTCATGAGCGGCAGGACCGGGGGCAACACCTATTCGGTGCCGGTCCCGGCACCGCTGGCGGGCCGATCCTTCGGGGAGTGCCAGACCTGGTTCGGGGAGCGGTTCGGGGCCACGCTGATCGCCGTGCGTGGCAGCGGCGGGCTGGCGGTGAGCCCGGGTTGGGGCAGCCCGGTCGAGGATGGCGCCACCCTGTACTACCTGGCCCGGCAGCGCCTCGACCGGGCGGAGCTGACGCGCGGCGCACGCCGCTGACGAGACGGGAGTGCGGCGGCATGGCGAGCCGGATGGTCGCGGTGGCGGTGGACTGCGCGGACGCCGAGCGGTGCGCGCGGTTCTGGTGCGCCGCGCTCGGCACGGAGGTGGACCGCCGGTGGCGGGACGCGCACGGCGTCGAGTACGTCCAGATCGGCACGGGGGACGGCGGGCCGCTGCTGCTGTTCCAGCCCGTCGCGGAGGGCAAGTCCGGGAAGAACCGGCTGCACCTGGACATCGCGCCGCCGGCCGGCACCCAGGCGGCGGAGGTGGAGCGGCTGGTCGGCCTCGGCGCCACCGTCATCTCCGACGAGCCGGAGCACCCGTGGGTGGTGCTGGCCGACCCGGAGGGCAACGAGTTCTGCGTGCTGCCGCCGCGGTAGGCGCGCCCGTCACCCGGGCCGGGTGTCGGCGCCGACGGCCCAGGCGACGAGCTCCGTGCGGCGCGTCGTCGCCGTCTTCCCCAGCAGCCGCTCCACGTGTTCTCCACCGTGCGGTGCGAGAGGTAGAGGCGCCCGGCGATCTCGCGGTTGGTCAGGCCGCGGGCCGGCAGCCCGAGGACGTCCGCCTCGCGGCGGGTGATCCCGTGGGCGGCGAGCCGGGCCGGCACCTCGTCCGGGACCGGCCGGGCGAGGCGGGCGCCGGAGCGTCGCAGCAGGGACCGGCACGCGGCGGCGAGCTCCTCCGGTCCGTGGGCCGCGAAGAACGCGAGCGCGTCCCGCAGCCGGCCCGCCGGGTCGCCCCACCCGTCGCGGACCGCGGCCTCGGCCGCCAGCCGCCTGCCGAGGTGGCGTAGCCAGGGCGCGCCGGCCAGCGCGGCGTCGGCCTCGGCGAACCCGGCCGCGGCGGCGCCCGCGACCCCGGCGCGCCCGGCCAGGACGGCGGCGGCGAGCCCGCCGTAGCGCCGCGCCACGGCGTCGAGGGTCGGGGTCGCGGCGAGCCGGGCGCACCTGCGGCGGGGCGCGCCGCTGCGGCCACGGCGCCTGCACCGCGACGTCGCCCGGATCGTCGGCACCGCGTGGACGATGGTGGCGGCGAACGACCTGGCCTTCCCCGGCGTGGGTACGGGACCCACGGCCGCGATGCGGCTGATGAACGCCTACCTGGCGCGGCTGCTGGCCACCGCGGCCAACGATGCGGAGCTGGCTGCGGTGTTCGTCCGGGTGGCGGGGCTCGTCGACGGTCCCGGTGCGCTGCTGTCGCCCCGCACGGCGCTGCGGGTGCTCCGGACCGGACCGACGCGCGCCGCGGCGCGCAAAGTTTGTGCACGCGCAACGGGCGGGGCAGACTTGCCCCTGTGACGAGCACCGACCAGCCCCGCCGCTGTTCCGCCGACGTGGAAGCCGTGATGGCGGCGGCGCGGGTGCTGGTGGCGGTGAGCGCGCAGTCCGTGGCCGCCGTCGACGACGTCGTGACCCTGCCTCAGCTGCGGGTGCTCGTGATGGTGGCCAGCCGTGGCCCGCTCAACCTCGGCGCCGTGGCGCGCGGGCTCGGGGTGCACCCGTCCAACGCGACCCGGGCCTGCGACCGGCTCGTCGTGGCCGGGCTGCTCGACCGGCGCGACGACCCCGCCGACCGGCGCAACCTCGTGCTGGACCTGACCGCGGCGGGCCGGGACCTCGTCGACCGCGTCATGAACCACCGGCGGGCGGCGATCGCAGACGTCCTCGACCGCATGCCACCCGAACGCCGCAGCGAGCTCGTGCCGGTGCTGGAGTCCTTCGCCGCCGCGGGCGGCGAGATCCCCGGGGACACCGCGTGGTCCATTGGCTGGACCACCTCGGACTGACTCGGCCGGGAGTGGCTCGGACCGGCTCAGCTCGCCGTCAGCCCCAGGTGCGGGTCGACCGCATCGGACAGCGTGCGCCTGCGCAGGCGCACCGGCCCTGCACCCGTGAGCGCGGCGGCCTCCGCCGGGCGGCGCCCGATCGGCGTGATCGCCTGCGCGTAGTAGCGGTACAGCTCGTCCTCGTCGGAGCTGCCGAGCTCCCCGCTCGGCGGCACGGGCGCGGCCTCGACCGCCGCCCGCGTGACCGACAGGACCAGCCGGCTCCCCGGGTGCAGCCAGGCGCGGGCGAGCGGTACGAAGCGCTCCGCCGTGCCGGGCGGGCCCGGTCGCACCGTCACCCAGACGGGGTTGCCGGAGTCGTCGTCGACGTAGACGGCGGTGACGGGTCCGATCGGCCGGCCGTCCCCCGAACACGCGGTGGCGGAGAGCAGCCTGGTGATGTGGTCGCCGGGATGCATGTGCCTCCCTCTCGGATCCGCTGACGGTGCTGACGGTAGGCGGGCACCGCGCGGCCCGCCGACCTCACAGCCGCCTGAACGAGGGATCGTCAGGTAAGCGTCAGGAAGGTCCTGCCCGTCCGCGGCGCCGGGGAGGCGGCGCCGGGGACGGGCCCCGGAACGGACCTCGCTCAGCGGCTCTCGGCCCCGATCGTCACGGGCAGGTCGAGCTCCTCGCCGCCGCGCAGGACCGTCACCGTCGTCTCCTGGCCCGGCTCGGTCTCGCGCAGCGCCCCCAGCAGGTCCTCGATGCTGCCGACCTCCCGGTCGCCCAGCGCGATGACGACGTCCCCCGGCTGCACGCCCGCCGCCGCGGCGGGCCCGCCCTCCGGCACGCCGAGCACCAGTGCGCCGTCCTGCGTGCCGACCCCGAGCCCGCTGCTGATCTGCTCGGTGAGCCTGCCCAGCGACAGCCCCAGCACGGGGTGGGTCGCGCTGCCGTCGGCGAGCAGCTGGTCGGCGATGGCGACCGCCGTCGCGGCCGGGATCGCGAAGCCCAGCGACACGGCCCCCGCCGCGGGCGGGATGTAGGCCTCGTTGATCCCGATGACCCGGCCCTGCGCGTCGAGCAGGGCGCCGCCGGAGTTTCCGGGGGAGATCGCCGCGTCGACCTGGATGAGGTCGACCAGCGCCCGGGACTGCTCGATCGACCCGGGGATCTGGCGGTTGAGCGCCGACACGATCCCCGCCGTCACGGTGCCCTCGAAGCCCAGCGGGCTGCCGATCGCGAGCACCGGTTCGCCCGGCCGCGGCAGCTCCGTGCGGTACTCCGGGACGGGCAGGTCGCCGCGTGCCGTGCGGACCACGGCGATGTCGGTGGTCGGGTCGGTCGCGAGCACGGTGCCCGTGGACGACGTGCCGTCGGCGTAGTCGATCGTCACCTCGTCGGATCCCGCCACCACGTGGTGGTTGGTGATCACGACGTCCGGTTGGTAGACCACGCCGCTCCCGCCGCCCTGCCCCGTCCGGACGGTCACGACGCTCGGCGCGAGCCGCGCGACGACGTCGGCGGTTGCGGTGCCGCCCAGCGGGGTCGGGGCCGCGACCGACGACGCCGTTCCGGCGGGCTCCTCGGTGACGGGTGCCGCCGTCTCCGCCGTACAGGCGGTGGTGGCCAGCAGTGCAGCGGTGGCGGTGCCGAGCAGTCCCCTGCGCAGCGCCGTCATCGCGGCCCGTCGCCGATCTCGGGTCCGGCCTCGACCTCGGGCCCGGTCTCCAGCGTGTGGTCCTCGACGGGTTCGGGGTCCCGCGCCCGCGGGGGTAGCAGCTGCGGGTTCTCGACCGGCACCTCGACGCGGGCCACGCCGGCGCGCTCGAACGTGAAGTCGACGGGGTAGGTGAGGCCGGCGCTGATGGGGCTCGTGAGGCCGACGAGGGCGAGGTCGATCTCCTGCGCGTTTCCGACGGTGATCGACGAGATCGGGCGGTCGTAGCCCGCCGTGACGACCTGCCCGCCCGGCACCTGCGCGTCCCCGACGATGAGCCCGGACGTGGCGATCGGGCTGCTCACCGCGAGCAGCCGGTCCCCGTCGGGGCCCTCGTTGACGATCGTCACCTGCAGCGGCGCGGTCGCGCCCGGTTCGTAGACCGTGCCGCCCGGGACCGGTCGGTCGTAGGTGAACTGTGCGTCGCGCACGAGCATCTGCCCGGTGCGGCCCTCGGCCCCGCCGGTCGCGGTCACCTGCTCCGCGGTCTGCGCCACCTGACCGGCGCCGCAGCCCGCCACCGCCATCGCCGCCACCAGCGCCGCCCCGGCCGCCGCACTCCGTCCCACTCGTATCCGCACCACAGTCCCCGTTCCTCGACGATGCCGACAGGTGCGTACCCGCAACGGTTCCGGGTATGCCTCGGGGATGACGACGGCAGCGAAGATGCGTCCGATGGCGCGGCGCGCAGGTCTCGCCGCCGCGGCCGCGCTGACCACCGCGCTCACCGCGGTCCTCGCCGGCTGCCGCGCGGAGGAGCAGTCGGCGGGCCCGGAGCGCGGGGTCGACGTCGAGGAGATTCAGGAGCCCCAGTACTTCTACGAGGGCGAGTACCTCGGCCAGGAGGTGACGGTGAGCGCCACCGTCACCGACGTGATCGACCCGGGCAGCTTCGAGCTGGCCGGCGAGAGCTACGGCGAGGACAGCCTGCTGGTGCAGACCGCCGCGCCGACCCTCGTGGAGGTGGGCCAGGTGGTGCAGGTCACCGGCACGGTGGGCCAGTTCCACCGGCTGGCCGAGGACGACTACGCGCCGGGCACCTACGACCGGTACGAGAAGTACGAGACCGAGGCCTACCTCTACGACGCCACGGTGCAGCCCGCGCCCGCCTAGAGCGTGTCCCGTGGATCATGCGGGTCGGCTGCGGTAGATCTCTTCTGTGCTTGATCGCCACGACTTGACCGACGCGGAGTGGGCACGGCTGGAGCCGTTGCTGCCCGACCGGACACCGCGACG
>NZ_JAHKRK010000349.1 GCF_019396355.1 Pseudonocardia nigra | reverse complement strand
CGGCCGCCGCCGGGGACGCGGACTCGGGGGCGGCCGCGCCGGGACGGCCCAGCACGCGGTCGGGGTCGGCCAGCGCCGCTTGCAGCCAGTCGGCGGCGTCGCCCGCCGAAGTCCGTGCCGGCGTCTTCTCCTCGGGTTCGGCGGCCGGTGTCTGCTCCCCGCCGGAGGACGGCTTCGCCGGCCCGCTCGGCGCCACCGACCACTGGCCCGTGGCCCACGGGTCGTCGACCCGGTGCCTGCGCCCGCCCTGCCGGCCATCACTGCGGTTGGTACCCCGATCGTCGGGGGCCGACGGATCGGCCGCCCGGGCGTCCTCGGTCGCGCCGCCCGCCCCGAACGACCGCAGCAGGTCGTCGGCGTCGCGGGCGCCTGCCCGTTTCCGCCTGCTCCCGCCCCGGTCCGATGCGTCCTCGCCGGCGCGGTCCGCCCCGAACGAGCGGAGCAGCTCCTCCACGTCCTTCGCCGCGGCTCCCGCTCGACGGCTTTCGCCGGGGCCCGCGACGTCCTCCCCGGCCCGATCCGTCCCGAGCGACCGCAGGAGCTCCTCGACGTCCCTCGCCGCGGCACCGGTCCGACGGCTCCCGGTCCCGTTCGAGGCCCTGTTCGAGGCCGCGTTCGCGCCCTCGTCCGACGGCTGCAACCCCTCGTCGTCGCGACCGGCACCACGCCGCCGCCGGCTCCCGCCGCGCCCCGCGGTGTCGTCGGCGACCGGGTCGGTGCCGCCCTTCTCGTCCGGGCCCGCCGCATGCCTGTCCGACGCTGTGGAGGCGGTGCCGCCGGCCGACGGAGCGCCGGGTGGCCGCTCCTCGCCGGGCAGCCCGTCGCGCAGGCTGCGCAGCAGCAGCTCACCGATCGGCGAGTCGCCCGTCAGGCTGCCCCAGGGAACGGCCGAGCCGGCAGCCGCGCCGTTCTGCTCACCGTGGGAAGGACCGGCCTCCCGCTCGGCGCCCGCCGGCCCCGGCGCACCGGCCGGGTCGGATCCGGGTCGATCGGTCCCGGACCGCTCACGGGCGGCCTCCTGCCGCGATCCCCCGCCCGCAGGCCGCTCGGCATCGTCGCGCCGCCTGCGGCGCCCACCCCTGCTCCCCGCCGGGTTCGTCCCCTCGACGCGGTCGTGCTCGACGCGCGGCCGCCGCGTGAGCGGCACCGGCCCGCGGCCCCGCTCCCGCAGCTCGCCCGCCTGCCGGGCGGCGGCTCGCCCGTTCGCGGTCGGTTCCACCGGGCGCTGCGCGCCCCGGGATCGACCGGCTGTGTCCCGCCCACCGGGCGCCGTCGCCGCCTCGGGCACGACGGTGGCCAATGCGGCGCGGATCCGCAGCGCGCGGCCGCGGTCCTTGCGTTCCGCGACCACCCCCAGGCGGAGCTCCTCCAGGGCGGTGTCGAGCTGCCCCGCCTTCTCGTGGAGGGCGCCGAGCGCGGACCAGCAGACCGACTCGAGATCGGGCACGTCGCTCTCGACGGAGTCCCGTGCCGCGTGCTCGAGGACCTCCGTGGTGTTGTGCCGCTGCTCGGCGCCCGCGACGGCGCGCGTCACCGTGAGCCGCAGGCGGACCATCTGGCGGCTCGGTCGGGCGGGCTCGGTCAGCCGGGGCAGCAGCGCGGCGGACCCGTCCCTGGCCTCCGCGACGCGGCCGGCGTCGAGGAGCGCGGAGATCCACTCCGCCGTGAGCGCAGCGGCGAGATGGGCCGACGGGGTGCCGGAGGCCATCCCTCCCCGCCCCCGTTCCAGGCGGGCGAGGCCGTCGGCCGCCCGGTCGACAGCGGCGGCAGGACGACCACCGCGCCGCTCCGCGGCAGCCGCGACGAGCGCAACGGCCGCGAGCCCGATGTCCCGGCCCGTTCCGCCCACCTGGGTCCAGGCCACCTCGGCGTTGCGCAGCGCCTCGCCGGCATCGTCGGCTGCGTCCTCCACGGCGCACCGGGCGAGCGCGCAGAACGCGTCGGCGCGCAGCTCCGGGGCGACGTCGTCGTCGAGCACGGGCGCCAACAGCGTCCGCGCCGCCGCGACCTCGTTGGCCGCCACCGCGAGCAGCGCGAGCTCCACGCGCAGCCGGCGGGCCGGCCGGGTTTCCATCGCTCCGGCACTCCACCGCGGCAGGGCGTCGACCACGGTCGTCGCTATGTCCCGCCCGTCGCCAGTGGCCGTGCGCGCGTGCACGGCCCAGCCCGCAGCGGCGAGCCACCGGTCCCGCTCACCCGCGGCGGAGGCGCTCTCCAGCACGTGGTCGGCGAGCGCCGCGGTGAGATCCGGCCGGACCCACCGCAGCGACGCGGCAGCCGCCAGGAGATCGGCGGCCGCCGGATCGGCGCTCCCGCCCGGCACATCGGCACGCGTGGACCCCACCTGACCTCCTGATGTGCCGCTTCCCCCCGCTACAGCCGATCGTGATCACCGGTCGGAGGGTGAATCGCTCTCAGTCACGGGTGAGTTTACGGTGGGTCACTCGGTGCGGGCGCGCGGCCTCCGCTCCCAGTCGCTCGACCTTGTTCTTCTCGTACGCTTCGAAGTTGCCCTCGAACCAGAACCAGGACGCCGGGTTCTCGTCGGTGCCCTCCCACGCGAGGATGTGCGTGACCACACGGTCGAGGAACCACCGGTCGTGGGAGATCACCACGGCGCAGCCCGGGAACTGCTCCAGCGCGTTCTCCAGCGACCCGAGGGTCTCGACGTCCAGGTCGTTCGTGGGCTCGTCCAGCAGGATCAGGTTGCCGCCGATCTTCAGCGTGAGCGCGAGGTTCAGCCGGTTGCGCTCACCGCCGGAGAGCACGCCCGCCGGCTTCTGCTGATCCGGGCCCTTGAACCCGAACGCGGCGACGTAGGCCCGCGACGGCATCTCCACCTGACCGACCTTGATGTGGTCGAGCCCCTCGGACACGACCTCCCACACCGTCTTCTTCGGGTCGATACCGCCCCGGTTCTGGTCGACGTAGGACAGCTGCACCGTCTCACCGATCTTGACGGTGCCGGAGTCGGGCTGCTCCAAACCCACGATCGTCTTGAACAGCGTGGTCTTGCCGACGCCGTTGGGACCGATGACGCCGACGATGCCGTTGCGGGGCAGCGAGAACGACAGGTCCTTGATGAGCATCCGGCCGTCGTAGCCCTTGTCGAGGTGGTCGACCTCGACCACGACGTTGCCCAGCCGCGGCCCCGGCGGGATCTGGATCTCCTCGAAGTCGAGCTTGCGGTACTTGTCGGCCTCGGCCGCCATCTCCTCGTAGCGCTGCAGCCGCGCCCGGCTCTTCGCCTGCCGGGCCTTGGCCCCGGACCGCACCCAGGCGAGCTCCTCCACCAGCCGCTTCTGCAGCTTGGCGTCCTTGCGCCCCTGGACCGCGACGCGCTCGGCCTTCTTCTCGAGGTACGTGGAGTAGTTGCCCTCGTAACCGATGGCCCGGCCCCGGTCCAGCTCCATGATCCATTCCGCGACGTTGTCGAGGAAGTAGCGGTCGTGGGTGACCGCCAGGATCGCGCCCGGGTAGCTCGCCAGGTGCTGCTCCAGCCACAGGACGCTCTCCGCGTCGAGGTGGTTGGTGGGCTCGTCGAGCAGGAGCAGGTCGGGCTTGCTCAGCAGCAGCTTGCACAGGGCCACTCGCCTGCGCTCACCACCGGACAGCTGGGTGACCGGAGCGTCCGGCGGCGGGCACCGCAGGGCGTCCATGGCCTGGTCGAGCTGCGAGTCGAGCTCCCAGGCGTCGTTATGGTCGAGGATCTCCTGGAGCTGGCCCATCTCCTCCATGAGCTCGTCGGAGTAGTCGGTGGCCATCTGCTCGGCGATCTGGTTGTAGCGGTCGAGCTGCTGCTTGATCTCGCCCAGCCCTTCCTCCACGTTGCCGAGGACGGTCTTCTCCTCATTGAGCGCCGGCTCCTGCTGGAGGATGCCGACGGTGGCCCCGGGGGCCAGCATCGCGTCGCCGTTGTTCGGCTGCTCCAGCCCCGCCATGATCTTCAGGACCGTTGACTTGCCCGCGCCGTTGGGCCCGACGACACCGATCTTCGCTCCCGGCAGGAAGTTCAACGTCACGTTGTCGAGGATGACCTTGTCGCCGTGGGCCTTCCGGACCTTCTGCATGCTGTAGATGAACTCCGCCACGCACACGATGGTAGTTCCGCCCAGCTCAGGCCCCGACGCCCGCCTCGACGGGCGCCGGTGGGCGGTCTGCCCATGCGCCGCCGCCGGACGGCGGCGCGGTGTCCGGGGAGGGCGCCGGTGCCGGTTCGGAGCGCTTCGTGCGGGTGACGGCGGCCGTGGACCACGACAGGTCCGGCCCCACGGCGTACGCCTCGAGCTCCAGGACCGTCTGCTGTTTCCCGTCCCTCTCGTAGCTGCGGCTGTGCAGCCGGCCGTGCACGATGATCGGGTCGCCGACCGACAGGGAGGCGTGGACGTTGTCGGCGAGGCCGCGCCAGCAGGTGACGCTCACGTAGAGCGAGTCGCCCGGTCCCCACGACTGCGAGCTCCGGTCGAAGCGCCGCTCCTTGCCCGCCACCCGGAAGCTGGCACGCGTGCGGCCGGTGGCCGTGGTGCGCCTGTCGACCTGGGTGATCAGGTTGCCCACGACCGTCGTGGTGGTCTCGTTCATCGCTGCTCTCCTCTCGCGCCGACCTTCGGCGAGATCCAGAGTGCGCGCGTCGGGGCGCGCAGCGAGACCCTTCCGGATTCTGTGGACAACTCGACCCCGATGGGGACAACGGGTCCGGCGGAGCCGGCCGACACCGGAGACTGTCGGTGGAGCATGGGACACTGCCGCAAAAACGGCACAAAAAAGTGGGTCCCCGCCGACCGGCGGGGACCCACTGAATGTTGAATGTCGGCAGCGACCTACTCTCCCACACCCTGGCGAGTGCAGTACCATCGGCGCTGGAGGGCTTAGCTTCCGGGTTCGGAACGGGACCGGGCGTTACC
>NZ_JAHKRK010000348.1 GCF_019396355.1 Pseudonocardia nigra | reverse complement strand
GCGCCCAGCTGGCCTGCATCCGGTAGCCGAGCGCCGACCAGAGCGCGGCGCCCGCGTCCTGGACGCGGGCGGTCTCGGCCGCCGCGCGGCGGTCGTCGTACATCAGCGCCGGGCCGGCCGGCCTGCCGTCGGCGTCCTGGACGACGAGCGTGCCCGACGTGGAGTCGATCGCGACCGCCCCGACGGGCCGGCCGGCGCGCCCGGCCATGGCCGCCCGCGTGGCGGTGCACGTGGCCGACCACCACTCCTGCGGGTCCTGCTCGTGCCGGTCGCCGTCACGCAGGTCGCGGTGCAGCGGCGCGGCGCCGCTGCCGAGCACGGCTCCCCCGCCGTCGACGAGCACCGCGCGCACGCCCTGGGTCCCGAGATCGATCCCGAGCCAGGAGACGTCGGCGTTGTGAGTACCCGGCACTGCTTCTCCTCACGGGTTCAGGGCTGGGTCGCGACGCACCCCCGGCCTGTGACGGGCTTCACCGGGCAGCGCGCGGCGTCACAATATGACCGCGTACATCTCACGTCAACATGCGAAGCTCACAGCCCTGGTCGTGATGCGGTTATCCGCGTCCCTCGGCGTTCGCCGCTGGCACTCGCCCGGTCGCCGTGAACTTCACATTTTGAGACGCGTCGTTCACATCGAAGCTTGACGAAATCGGGCCCGACAGGTTGTGATGCGTCTCGCAGCGGCACGACCGACCGAGGAGGCACCGTGGTGGAGGCACCCGCCGACGTCCTGCCCGACGAGGGTTCCCGGTCACGCGCCCTCGGTCCCGACGGCCGGCAGGCCCGGATCACCGAGCTGGTGCTGAGCAGTGGCTCGGTCTCGGCGCAGGAGCTGGCGGAGACGTTCGCCGTCTCGGTCATGACCATCCACCGCGACCTCGACGAGCTGCAGCGCCAGGGCGTGCTGCGCAAGGCGCGCGGCGTCGCCACCGCCCAGCCGAGCGGCATCTTCGAGTCGAACGCGGAGTTCCGCGCGAAGGCCAACGTCGAGGCCAAGCGCGAGATCGCCCGGCACGCCTGCCGCCACGTGGAGCCCGGCATGTCGGTGCTGCTCGACGACTCCACCACCGCGACGCAGATGCTCCCGCACCTCGCGACGCTCGCCCCGCTCACGGTGGCCACCAACTACCTCACGGCGCTCGGCGAGCTCGCCCGGCTCCGCGACGTCCAGGTCGTCGCGCTCGGCGGGCACTACGACGCCCGGCACGACTCGTTCCTGGGCACCACCTGCGTGGAGACGATCCGCTCGATGCGGTTCGACGTCGCATTCGTCAGCACGTCCGCGGTCGCCGAGGGCTACGCCTTCCACCAGGAGGACGGGATCGTGGCGGTCAAGCGCGAGATGGTCGCGGTGGCCGCCCGCACCCACCTGCTCATCGACCACAGCAAGCTCACCCGCAGCGCCCTGCACCGGCTCCTGCCGCTGCACCGGTTCGCCTCGGTGATCGTCGACCCCGCCACCCCCGCGCGTGACCTCGCCGTCCTCCGCGAGAACGACGTGCGCGTGGAGGTGGCGGGGCGCGAGAGCTGACCAGCGCCCGCCCACGAAAGGACAGCCCATGCTCCTGCACGACGAACGCGTTCAGCTCGTGGAGTTCTGCCGCCGGATGCAGGCCGACGACCTGACCGTCGGCACATCGGGGAACCTCTCGGTCCGGTCCGGCGACCACATCGCCATCACCCCGAGCGGCGCGGCCTACGAGGACCTCACCCCGGAGTCGATCTGCGTGATCGACCTGGACGGCAACCACGTCGAGGACGGGCTGGAGCCCTCCTCGGAGGTGCCGATGCACACCTCGGTCTACCGGCACACCGACGCGGTGGCCGTGGTGCACACCCACCCGCTCTACGCCAGCACGCTGTCGGCGGTGGTGGACGAGCTGCCCGCGGTGCACTACATGGTGGCGCTGCTGGGCGGGCCGGTCCGGGTGGCGCCGTACGCCACGTTCGGCAGCCCGGAGCTGGCCGAGAACAGCGTGAAGGCGATGGACGGCCGGTTCGGCGCCATCCTGCAGAACCACGGCGCCACGACCTACGGCGACAGCCTGGCCAAGGCCTACACGCGCAGCGTCTACCTCGAGTGGGTCTGCCGGATGTACTACCAGGCCCGGCTGCTCGGCGAGCCGAACATCCTGCCGGCCGAGGAGATCGCCCGGGTGGCCGAGAAGCTGAACAGCTACGGGCAGACGGTGCCGACGCAGTCATGAGCGCGCGCACGTTGCTCGGCATCGACGCCGGCACCTCGGTGGTGAAGGCCGCCCTGTTCGACGAAGCGGGCGGCGCGCTCGCCGTCGCGGGCCGGCCGGTGGAGCTCAGACACGGCGCCGGCGAGGCCGTGGAGCAGGACCTCGAGCACGTGCTCGCCTGCGTCGGTGCGGTCGTCCGCGAGGTCGCCGCCGCCGCGGGCGCGACCCCGGAGGTCGTGTCGCTGACCGGCCAGGGCGACGGCCTCTGGCTCACCGACGCCGCCGGCGCACCCGTGCGGCCGGCGCTGTCCTGGCTGGACGGGCGGGCGTCGGAGCTGCTCGGCCGGTGGACCGCCGACGGCGTGACCGAGCGGGTGTTCCGCGCCAACGGCACCACGCTGTTCCCCGGCGCACCCGGGCCGCTGCTGGCGTGGCTCGACGCGCACGAACCGGAGGCGCTCGACCGGGCTGCCACGGCCGGTACCTGCAAGGACGCCGTGTTCACCCGCCTCACCGGCGTGCGGGCCACCGACCCGAGCGACAGCTCCATGCCCTTCGGCGACGGTACGGGCACCGGCTACAGCGACACCGTCCTCGACGCGCTCGGGCTCGCGCACCGCAGGGAGCTGCTCGCCCCGATCGTCGCGCCCGTGCCGCAGGCCGAGCTGTCGCACGCCGGCGCCGCGCTGCTCGGGCTGCCCCCGGGCCTCCCGGTGAGCTCCGGCCCGTTCGACTTCCCGGCATGCGCCATCGGCGGCGGGGTGCTCGAGCGCGGCGACGGGCTGCTGATCGTCGGCACGACCTTGGGCTGCATGGTCCACGTCGACCGCCTGGCCACCGACGGCGACCCGGCCGGGTTCTCGGTCGCCACCGGTGAGCCGGGGCGTTGGCTGCGGGCGATGCCGGCGATGGTCGGCACCGCCTCGATGGACTGGATGCTCGCCACGCTCGGGCTCGGCGTCGAGTTCGTCGACGCGGCCTTGGCGGCCAGCCCACCCGGCGCGGGCGGCGTGGAGGTGCTGCCCTACTTCGCGACGTCGGGCGAGCGGGCGCCGTTCGTCGACCCGCACGCGGCCGGGCAGGTCACCGGTGTGCGGCTCACGACGACCCGCGAGGACCTGGTGCGCGCGGTGTGCGAGGGGCTCGCGTACGCGGCCCGGCACTGCTTCGATTCCACGGGCGGGGCGGGCCGGCTGGTGGCGTGCGGCGGCGGCACCCGGTCGCGGCCGTGGCTGCAGGTGTTCGCCGACGTGCTCGGGGTGCCGCTGGAGCTGGCCCGCACGCCCGAGGTGGGCGCCCGCGGCGCGGTGCTCGCCGCGGCGGCCGCGCGGGGCGACGCGCTGGACGTCGGCGCGTGGACGGCGGCGCAGGACGTCGTGGAGCCCGACCCGGCCCTGCGGGACCGGTACTCCGCGGGCTATGCGCGCTACCTCGACCACGTGCAGGCGGCGCAGCCGTTCTGGGCCACCCGGCAGGCGTCGTCGGCGGGGGTGACCCGGTGAACGCGAACGGCGCCTGGGAGCCGGCCCGGCTCTCCCCCGCCCGCCGCACGGCCGCGCTCGGCGCGGCCCGGGAGCGCCGGTTCGACGTCGCGGTGGTGGGCGGCGGGATCACCGGCGCCGGCGTGGCGCTCGACGCGGCCGCACGCGGCCTGTCGGTGGTGCTCCTGGAGGCGGGCGACCTGGCCGTGGGCACGTCGTCGCGGTCGGGCAAGACCGTGCACGGCGGGCTGCGCTACCTCGAGCAGCTCAACTTCCGGCTCGTCGCCGAGGCCCTGCGCGAGCGCGACCTCATGGTGCGCACGCTGGCGCCGCACCTCGTCGCGCCCGAGCCGTTCCTGTTCCCGCTCACGAAGCGCTGGGAGCGGCCCTACATGGGCGCGGGCGTGCTGCTCTACGACCTGATGGCGGCCGCGGGCCGCACCGGCGGGCGCGGTGGGGTGCCGCACCACCGCCACCTCACCCGGCGCGGCGCGCTGCGGGAGGCCCCCGGGCTCGACGGCGGCGTCGTCACCGGCGCCCTGCAGTACTACGACGGCCGGATGGACGACGCCCGGCACACGCTGGCCGTGGCGCGCACGGCCGCGGCGCACGGGGCGGTCGTGCTGAACCACGCGCCGGTGGTCGGCGTGCTCCGGGACGGCCCGCGGGTCGCGGGCGTCACCGTCGAGGACGGGCTGTCCGGTGACCGGTTCGACGTCACGGCCTCGGCCGTGGTGAACGCCGCCGGCGTGTGGGCGGCCGACGTGCAGGCGATGGCCGGGGCGGCCACGTTCACCGTCCAGCCGGCGAAGGGCGTGCACCTCGTGGTCGAGCGCGCCGCGTTCGACTCGCGCACCGGGATCCTCGCCCGCGCCGAGGACTCGGTGATCATCCTGCGGAAGTGGTTCGGGCACTGGCTGCTCGGCACCACCGACACCGCGTGGGCGGGCGACCGGCGGGCGCCGACCGTGGAGCCCGAGGACATCGACTACCTGCTGCGCAACGTCAACCGGTACCTCGCCCGGCCGCTGTCGCGGGCCGACGTGCTGGGCGCGTTCGCCGGGCTGCGCCCGCTGCTCGCCCCGGTGTCGCGGGACGCCGCCACCACGTCCGCGCTCTCCCGCGACCACACGGTGGTGACCGAGCCCGCCGGCATGGTCACCGTCGTCGGCGGCAAGTACACGACCTACCGGCGGATGGCCGCCGACGCCGTCGACGCCGTCGGGCGCGCGCTGGGTGAGGGGCTGCCGGCCTCCCCCACCGCGGACGTACCGCC
>NZ_JAHKRK010000347.1 GCF_019396355.1 Pseudonocardia nigra | reverse complement strand
GCGTGCTGGGCGACGTCGAGAAACTGATCAAGACACTGATCACCTTGGCGCACGTGATCCACGTCGACGAGACCAGCAGCAACATCAACGGGTCGCGGTGGTGGCTGCACGTCGCCTGCACCGAGACACTGACCGCCTACCACCTGCACCCCTCCCGCGGCCGGGCCGCGGTGACCGAGTTCGACGTACTGCCCGCGTTCCGCGGAACGGTCGTGCACGACGCCCTGGCCGTCTACGACGCCTACCCGCAGGCCCGGCACGCCCTGTGCGGCGCGCACCTGGCCCGCGAGCTGGTCGCCGCCGCCGAGGCCCACCCCGACCAGGACTGGCCCGAACAGGCCCTCCGGGCGCTGCACGGGCTCAACGGTGCCGCCCATGCCGCCCGCGAGCAGCGACAACACCAGATCCCGCCGGAGATCGCCGAACCGCTACTGACATCGTGGCGCCACGCCATCCTGGTCGGGCTCGCCGAACACCGCCGCACACCCGGGCGCAAACAGTCCAAGACCCGCAACCTGCTCGAACGCCTACGCGACCGCGACGAGCAGGTACTGTTGTTCGCCCGCGACCTGTCGGTGCCGTTCACCAACAACCAGGCCGAGCGTGACGTGCGCCCGACCAAGACCCAGATGAAGATCAGCGGCTGCCACCGCTCCGCGGATACCGCCCGCGCCTGGCTGCGCATCCGCAGCTACATCTCCACCGTCCGCAAACACGGCGCCGATGTCCTCACCGCACTGCGCGACGCCATCACCGGGAACCCCTGGTCACCGCCCTGCGCCTCAACCACCTGAATGGTTACGATCGACCAGCACGCGCGTGTCGTGCTGGGCCAGGTACAGGTGCCAGGGCCCCGGCAAAGTCATCACATGAGCTTGTAGGTGATCAGTGGCCGGAGGGAGTCGCGGGCGTGATAGCGCAGCGCGGCGGCGATGTTGGTCGCGCCGGACAGTCGTAGCACGGTGATCGCGAGGTTGCGGAAGGCGGCCATGCCCTGGGGGCCGTACCCGGTGCGGACCGCGGAGCGGTCCTCGTCGTAGGTGACGTCGCGGACCCAGTGCAGCCGGTTCTCGATCGACCAGTGACCGCGGATCCAGCGGGCCAGCAGGGCGGAGTCGGCGTCGAGGCCGGTCAGGCTGGTGATCGCGTAGACGGTGACGGTCTTCCACTTCCCGCCGGGGCGCAGCGGGCGGCGCCGGCGCACCAGCTTGATCGCCTGCGCGGCGTGCGGAAAGAACCCCCCGCCCAGATCGGGGCACGGGCGCAGACTGACCACGCTGACCGCGCGGGTCTCGACCCGGCCGTGCCCGCGGGCACGCTCGCGGGCGGCGACGCCGATCTGGGCCCAGGGCAGCGCACGCAGCCGCGCGAGCAGGGTGGGCTGATTCGCCTTGACCGTCATCAGGTAGTGCCCGCCGCGGCCGTGCAGGTACTCGCGTGGCCGCGGTGGGTGTGCAACGCGTCCGCGGTGACGAGCACGTCGGACAACTCCAGGGAGTCCAGCAACGTCGTGAACGCGGCGACCTCGCTGCCCTTCGCGCTGACCTGGACCTGCCCGAGTACCACGCCACTGGCCTGCTCGAGCACGGACACCAGATGCGGCCGGTGCACACCACCACCTGTGCCCGCGCCGCTGTCACCGGCGCTGTCGGCGCCGTCGTCGGCACCGCTGCCGGCGCTATCGTCGACGCGAACGTGCGCGCTGCGCAGAGTCTGGCCGTCCAGAGCCAGTACCCGGCGCTGCTCCCGGCGTGGCGTGCCCGCAGAAACGGGTTGAGCCTGCAGTTGCGCCAGCACCCAGGTCTCCAGCGCGGCTTCCAACGCCACCGGATCGACCTTCTGCAGCCGGGGTGATCGAGTCAGGTAAGGGCTTCGCGCCGCCGCACTCGGCACCGGCCTGCACCTACCTGATGCGATGGGCGGGGGGAATCGCCCCCCGGCTCTTCCGCACCGCCGCCCGAGCTCGGGGGATACGCGCTGCGGGCAGGCGCGTGGGGGGCACGCTCGCCACCCCGCACCAGGCGCGGGTCTTCATGGCGGCGGACTTCTCCCGCATCCTGCTGGCCAACGAGCTCGTGGACCGGGCCTTCGCTCGTGAGGTTGTCGGTTGGCTGGCCGGGGACGAGGCGCGCAGCTTCTACTGCTACGTCGACTCCGGGACGGTGTGGAGGTGCTGCGCGAGGCGCTCGACGGTATGGCGACGCCCCGGCCGCTGCCCGTGCTGATCGAGGTCGGCCACGACGGCGGCCGAGGCGGCTGCCGGGACCTGGAGGGCGTCGCCGCGGTCCGCGACGCAGTACTGGCTGTGGACGGGCTGGCCCTGGCCGGGGTCGCGGGCTACGAGGGCTCGGTCAGCCACGCCAGGGACGAGGACGGCCTGTCCGCCGTCGCCGGCTATCTGCGCTCGGTGCGCCTGGCGATGGACCTCGTACTCCCCCACGCCGACCCCCGGCTGGGCGAGTACGTCATCTCGGCGGGCGGCAGCCTCTACTTCGATGTGGTGGCCGCCGAGCTGGGCGGCTGGCCCGCTGACCGGCACGTGCGGTTGATCACCAGGTCCGGCGCGTATCTCACCCACGACCACGGCCTCTACAGCGGCCTGTCCCCACTGGACGGGAGTGCGCCCGACCCGGCGCCTGGGGGCCGGCTCGTCCCGGCGATCGAGGTGTGGGCACCGGTGCTCAGCAGACCGGAACCGGGCCTGGCGCTCCTGGGCGCGGGGAGGCGCGATCTCAACTGGGACCAGGGCCTGCCCGTTCCGATCGAGGCCCGCGGCCTCGCGGCGCGGGACGCGGCGGGCTGGACGATCGACGCGCTCAACGACCAGCACGCCTACCTGCGGCTGCCACCGGAGGCCCCGCTCGCCCTCCGACCTGGTCCGGCTGGGTATCTCGCACCCCTGCACGGCCCACGACCGCTGGCTCACCGCCGTCATCGCCGCCGACGACGACACGGTCGTCTCGGTGGCCCGCTGCTACTTCTGACCAAAGACCCGCTCGCTCCGGAGAAGGACGGCCCGTGACAGTCCCCGGCACCACCACATCCGTGTCCACGAAGAGATCGAGAACCCGGTTCGCCGTCCTCGCGTCGAACTTCGTGATCCTGTCCCTGAACTACGCCGACCGCGCTGTCATCGGCGTGGCGGCACCGTTGATCACCGCCGAGTTCGGCTTCTCCAACGCCGCGTTCGGCTGGATCCTCGCGGCGTTCGCCTTCACGTACTCGCCGTTCGGATTCATCGGCGGGTGGCTCGCCGACAGGCACGGGCCCGCGAAGGTCATGGGCTGGGCGGCCATCGCCTGGTCCTGCTTCACCGCGCTGACGGCGGCGGGCGTCGGGTTCGTCAGCCTGCTGATCATCCGGCTGCTGTTCGGCGCGGGCGAAGGTCCGCAGGCCACGGTCACCGCCAAAATCATGCACAACTGGTTCCCGAAGCGAGAGCTCGGCACCGCGGTGGGCATCGCCAACGGGGCCACCTCGCTCGGCGGCGCCATCGGCACCCCCGTGGTCGTGGCGATCCTCGGAGCCACCCAGGGCAACTGGCGCATCCCGTTCATCGTCTTCGGCGCGCTGGGCATCCTGTTCGCCATCGGCTGGTTCGTCGTCGTCCGCGACACGCCCGAACAGCACAGGTGGGTCTCCCCCGCCGAGCTGGCGCACATCCGCGAGGACCGCGTGCCGGGCGCGACCACGGGCGACGACGAGGACCGCACGGACCACCTGCCCTGGTGGAGGTACCTGACCCTGCCCGCGGTGTGGACCACGGCCGTCGCCTACTTCGGCTACGCCTGGATCCTGTGGACCTTCCTCAACTGGTTCCCCACCTACCTCGTGAACGAGCGCGGCATCGACCTCAGCGAGCTCGCCGTCGCCGGCTCCGTGCCGTGGATCGGCGGCTGCGTGGGCCTGGCGCTGGGCGGCCTGTTCACCGACCTCCTGGTCCGCCGCACCGGTCGATCGCTGGGCCCGCGGCGCTGGACCGTGGTGGTCTGCCTCGCCGCGACCGGTGTGCTGTTCGGCGGGATCGGCCTCGTGTCCAGCACGATCGGCGCCGTTGCGCTGATGACGGTCGTGGTGTTCCTGCTCTACTTCACCGGCGCCCAGTACTGGCTCATCGTCGGCGAGGCGGTGCCGGGCCCGATGTACGGATCGGTGTCCGGCGCGGTGCAGATGTTTGCCACAACCGCGTCGATCATCGCCCCTGCCCTGACCGGCTACCTGATCGACTCGTCACTGGGGTGGACGGGCACGCTCGCGTTCGCCGCCGTCGTCGCCCTTGCCGGCGCACTCCTGCTGGCTCTGTTCGGCAGGGTCCGCAGCATGCCCACGCCGGCCTGACCATGCGCTATCTGCAGTTGACCACAACGAGTGGGACCCAGCCACGAAGACCTCGCGGCCGAAGGTGCTGCACAGCTTCGGCCGGGAGGACCAGCTCGACCGGGACGCGATCAAGCGGCTGGTGGCCTCGCTGTCACGGCTGCTGGATCCCGCGACAGCGCTGGCCGCGACCGCGCCGGCCGAGCTGGCGTTCGTGTCCTCCCGCCCGGTCGGCGGGACCTTGGTGCTCGACGGGCTGTGGCGGCGGCTGAGCATCGACACCGTGATGACCCGCCTGCTGGACGGGCGCAAGGTAGACCCACGCGTCGAGCGGGTGCTGTTCGCGCTGGTCGCCAATCGGGCACTGGAGCCAGGATCGAAGCTGGCCGCCGCACGCTGGGTGGGCCGCCGCGCGCACATCGACCGGCTGCCCGAGACCTCCGACGATGCCTGCTATCGGGCGATGGACTGGCTGATCGAGATCGCCGGTGAGCTGGAACGCGAGGTGTTCTGGCAGGTCGCCACCCTGCTCGACAGCGAGGTGGACCTGCTGTTCTTCGATTATCCGGCTAATCGCCGCTCGGATTTCGCCTTGGCCGCGTAGCCGGTGGTGTTTCGCGGCGTTTGAGCGCGCGGATTTCTTCTTCTTGCCGGCGGACTTTCGCGGCGAC
>NZ_JAHKRK010000346.1 GCF_019396355.1 Pseudonocardia nigra | reverse complement strand
GCCACCGCGCGGTCGCCACCCGCTACGACAAGCGCGACTACATGTTCCGCGGAACCATCGACGTCGCCTCGATCAGGATCTGGCTCCGCGACCCCGTCCCATGATCCAAGGGACACGCTCTAGTGCGTCGCTCGCGAGGAACAGCTGCGTGTCGTCGGCCCGCGCCTGCACGGTGACGCCGGTGTCGGTCGCCCCGAGCCACAGCGAGGCACCCCGCTTGATCTCCAGCTCGGCGTTCCCGGAGCGGACGCCGGCCGCTCCTGCGGTGCACAGCAGGATCCGCGGACCGCCGTCGGGCACCGCGACCGAGGCGGCGTCCGCGCCCTCCCAGCGCCGGAGCAGGAACTCCTCGGCGGGCGTGTCGTAGCGGACCCAGCCCGCGTCCGGGCGGCCGGTGAGCACCGGCGGCGGCATCGCCCCGAAGTCGAGGACCCGCAGCAGCTCCGGGACGTCCACGTGCTTGGGCGTGAGCCCGCCGCGCAGGACGTTGTCGGAGTTCGCCATCAGCTCGATGCCCGCGCCGGAGAGGTAGGCGTGCAGGTTGCCCGCCGGGAGGAACAGCGCCTCCCCCGGCCGGATCGTGACGCGGTTGAGCAGCAGGGCGGCCAGCACACCCGCGTCACCCGGGTAGCGCTCGGACAGCTCGAGGACGGTACGCGCCTCGGCCTGGAAGTCCCCGCCGCTGCCGACGAGCCGGACGCACCCTTCCTGCAGGGCGGGCACGAGCGTGTCCAGCATCGACTGCGGCAGCGTGATCCAGGTGGTGAACAGCGCGCGCAGGCCGTCGGCGTCGGGCTGGGCCGCGAGCAGCTCGGTGTGGCCGGCGAGCTCCGGGACGTCGAGCGCACGCAGCAGCCGGACGGTCGCCGCGGGCTCCCGGAACCCGACGAGCGCGTGGAACTCGGTGAGCGCGCAGATCAGCTCGGGCTTGTGGTTCGCGTCGCGGTAGTTGCGGTCGGGGGCGTCCCGGTCGATGCCGGCGGCGTCCTCGGCCGCGCAGCCCGCCCGCGCCTGCTCGATGCTGGGGTGGGCCTGCAACGACAGCGGCTCGTCGGCGGCCAGCACCTTGAGCAGGAACGGCAGGGTGGCCTCCCACCGGCCGCTGCGGTCGCTGCCCAGGAGGCCGTCCGGGTCGGCGCGCAGCGCGTCGAGCAACGAGATGCGGCCACCGTCGGCGTGCATGAGGTGCGACGGGTCGGCGGGGTGTGCGCCGAACCAGAGCTCGGCCTGCGGGTGCGGCGACGGCACCTCCTGGCCCAGCAGGTCGGCGATCACCGTCCGCGAGCCCCACGCGTAGGCCCGCACCGGGTTGTCCAGCAGCTCCACGGTCTGTGTGCACTCCTCAGGCAGGCTCGATCGTGCGGGTGGCCAGCCCCAGGTACACCGCGGCCACGTCGAAGCGCGACGCCAGCAGCCCGGCCCGCAACAGCGCGGCGTGCCGGACCCCCCTGGCCACCTCGTCCACCGGGTACTGGACGTCGGTGGACGGCCAGCCGCGGCCGGTGCGCCTGAGCGTCACCTGACCGGGATCATCCTCTCCGGTGGCGATCAACACGAGACGCACGGGGGGTGCCTCGTTCGAACCGTCGGGGTCGTCGAACGGGTCACGGAAGATGTCGGTGCCCGCGGCGCCGCGGTCCAGCGCGCGGACGAGGCCGGTCGCGGTGGCGGCGCGTGCGACGTCCCCGGCGTGTGCCACGACGCCGGCGTGGACGGCGAGCGCGGTGGCGGCGTGCTCGGCGACGGCGGCCGCGAGCGGGTCGGTGCCCCACAGCAGCGGGGTGTGCTCGGCGATGCGCAGCGCCAGCGCCTTGGCCGGGTTCATGAACGGCTCGTGGCCGGGCTGGTTGCGCTCCGCCTCCGCGTCGAGCTGGTCGGCCAGCGGGTCGAGGGCCCCGGGCAGCGCGGGGTCGACCAGTTCGAGGGCGCCCACGGTCGCGAGCCCGACGGCCAGCGCGCGCGGCAGGTCGAGGCCCGGCGGGACCGGGATGCGCGGCTCGACGAGCCGGGCGCGCCCCGCCCCCGCCGACGCCACCGGCCCCTCCCCGGGCGCGGACAGCACGACCTCGGCGCCCCGGCGCACCGCGAGCGCGACGCTGTCGGCCAGCTCGGCGTCGGTGGCGTCGGCCGTGTGCGCGACGACGACGTCGAGCGGGCCGACCCACGTCGGCGTGGCGTCCGCGTGCACGACCGGCACCGGCGCCGCCGGCCCGAGCAGCGCGGACAGCACGTTCGCCGCGGCCCCGGACGCGCCGGGCCTGCGCAGCAGGACGAGCGCGCGCGGACGGTGCCCGGCCAGGTCGCCGACGCCCGCCTCGGCGGCGGCGTGCGCCGCCGAACGGACCTGAGCGCCCGCCGTGGCCGCCGAGCGCAGCACACCGCCCGTGTCGAGTGCGGCGAGCGCCCGGGGGTCGGCGAGCAGGGAGTCGTCGAGCACGGTCAGGAATCGTTCCGGGCAGGCGGGATGGCCTCGTCGAGCAGCAGCACCGGGATCCCGTCGACGACGGGGTACCCGCGGCCGCACGCCGTGCAGGTGAGCACGTCGGCGTCCGGGTCGGCCGGCGTCCCCGCCCGCAGCGGGGCATGGTCGTCGGACGGGCAGGCCAGGATGTCCATCAGCTGGGGGTCGAGCTCTACGGCCACGGTCCTCCTCGGGTCGGGCGGTTCGCGGGCAGAGGCCTTCCCGCGATGCTGCCAGTGCAGGGCGGGCCGCGCCGGGTCCGTCCGGGTAGCGACCGGCCGGCGCGGCCGTCAGGCGCGGACGACCGCGAGCACCTCGTCGCGCAGCGCGGCCACGGCGGCGGCGTCGGCCGCCTCCACGTTGAGCCGCAGCAGCGGCTCGGTGTTGGACGGGCGCAGGTTGAACCACGAGCCGTCGGGCAGCTGCACGGTCAGGCCGTCGACCTCGTCGTAGGAGACGCCGTCGCGGCCCACGTAGCGCTCCTTGATCGCGGCGATGCGGTCCGCCTGGTCCCGCACGGTGCTATTGACCTCGCCGGACGCGGCGTAGCGCCCGTAGCCCGCCATCAGCCGCGAGATCGGCTCGTCGTGCTCGGCGAGGGCGGCCAGCACGTGCATCGCGGCGAGCATGCCGGAGTCGGCCTTCCAGAAGTCCCGGAAGTAGTAGTGCGCGGAGTGCTCGCCGCCGAAGACGGCGTCGGTCTCGGCCATCGTCTGCTTGATGAACGAGTGCCCGACGCGGGTACGGACGGGGCGCCCGCCGTGCTCGGCCACGATCTCGGGCACGGCCTTCGACGTGATCAGGTTGTGGATGACGGCGGCCCCGGGCGCCTTCGCGAGTTCGCGGACGGCCACCAGCGCGGTGATCGCGCTCGGGCTGATCGGCTCGCCGCGCTCGTCGACGGCGAAGCAGCGGTCGGCGTCGCCGTCGAAGGCCAGCCCGATGTCGGCGCCCTCTTCGACCACGCGCTTCTGCAGGTCCACGAGGTTGGCCGGGTCGAGCGGGTTGGCGTCGTGGTTCGGGAACGAGCCGTCGAGCTCGAAGTACATCGGCACGACGTCCAACGGGAGCGCGCCGAGCACGTCCGGGCCGAGCACGGCGGGGACGGTGTGGCCGCCCATGCCGTTGCCCGCATCGACCACGACGCGCAACCGCCGGCCGCCCGAGAGGTCGACGAGCGAGCGGAGGTAGGCCGCGTAGTCGGCGAGCAGGTCACGCTCGCTCACGGTGCCGCCGCCGGGCCCGTCCGGGACGCCCGCCTCGACGGCCTCGCGGATCGCGGCGAGCCCGGTGTCCTGACCGATCGGGACCGCGCCCGCCCGGCACAGCTTGATCCCGTTGTACTTCGCCGGGTTGTGGCTGGCGGTGAACATCGCGCCGGGCATCGCGAGCGTGCCCGAGGCGAAGTAGAGCATGTCGGTGCTCGCGAGCCCGATCGAGACGACGTCGAGCCCCTGCCCCGTGACGCCCTCGGCGAACGCTGCCGCGAGCCCGGGGGAGCTGTCGCGCATGTCGTACCCGACGACGACACCCTCCGCGCCCTCGGCGCGCAGCAGGAACGCCATCGCAGCACCGATGTTGCGCACCGTCGCGGCGTCGAGCTGCTCGCCGACGACTCCGCGGATGTCGTAGGCCTTCACGATCGCCGACAGATCTGCCACGGCGGCAGACCCTATCGGGGTCTCAGTCGTCCGCGGCCCCGGGGAGCACGCGCAGGTGCCCCCGGCGGCCGGTGCCGCTGGCCGGGACCGGCTCGACCGGGCGATCGGCCCGGCCCGCCTCCCGGACCGCCTCGGCGAGCGCCGTCAGGTCGTCGCTGCTGTGCTGCGGCGGGGCGAACTCGCCCTCGAACCGCACCACCTCCCACCCGCGGGGGGCGGTGAGCCGGTGGGCGTGCTGGGTGCACAGGTCGTAGGAGTGCGGCTCGGCCTGCGTGGCCAGGGGACCCACCACGGCCGTGGAGTCGGCGTAGACGTACGTGAGCGTGGCCACCGCGAGCTCCGTACACCCGCTCCGTGAACAACGCCGCACGCTCAACACGCCCCCGACGATAGCGCTTGGACCGCCCGACACCCGGTCGCGACGCGCGGGCATCGAACGCGGAGCGGTCGCGCCGTAGGATTCGGGGGGTGACCACCGCGCGCCGCACCCTGCGCCGCTCCCCCCGCCGACGGGACCGGCGGGGCCGCGGGCTGCGCGGGCTCCTCTACCCCACCACCACGCCGGCGTCGCGCACGCGGGCCGAGAAGTTCGACGCGCTCGTGCTCGAGGCGCTCGAGCCGATCGAGCTGCGCTGGGGCAGCGAGCTGGAGGAGCTCGACCTGGCCGTCGACGAGGTGCCGGAGGTCGACGAGACCTCCCCCGACGACGTCGTGTGGGGCCAGGGCGTGCTCGCCGACGTCGGCGTGCCGCTGGCCCAGCTGGTGCCGGCCGGCGTCGATCCGGAGGGGCTGCCGTCCCGTGCGCGGATCGTGCTGTACCGCAGGCCGCTGGAGGCGCGCGCCAAGGGCGGGGCGGACCTGGCCGATCTACTACACGAGGTGCTCGTCGAGCAGGTGGCGGAGTACCTCAACATCGAGCCCGACGCCGTCGACGGCGGCGAGCGCTGACGATCGGCGCCCGTGCGCCCCGTCTCGGCCGATGCCCCCCGTCGACGGGGCGCACGG
>NZ_JAHKRK010000345.1 GCF_019396355.1 Pseudonocardia nigra | reverse complement strand
GGCCGCCTCGCCCGCCCGCGGAGCGGCCGCCGCGGTGGCGGGCGGTTCGGGCCACAGCTCGGGGGTGACGCCGTCGGCCGAGGGGACGGCGGGTGCGGCGTGGGACGGCTCGTCCACCGCCAGCAGCTCGCGGAAGAGCGCGCAGCGGGCGGTGAGCTCCGCCTCGGCGCCGACGTCGACCACCCGGCCCGCGTCGAGCACCGCGATCCGATCGGCGAGCGCGAGCGTGGAGCGGCGATGGGCGACGAGCAGGGTGGTGCGCCCCGCCATCAGGGCCCGCAGCGTGTCGTGGATGGCCGCCTCGGTGGCCGCGTCGACGGCGGAGGTGGCGTCGTCGAGCACCAGAACCCGGGGATCGGTGAGCACGGCGCGCGCGAGCGCGATGCGCTGGCGCTGCCCGCCGGACAGCGTGAGACCACGCTCGCCGACGAGCGTGTCGTAGCCGTCGGGCAGCTCCTCGACGAACGACTCCACCTGGGCCGCCCGCGCCGCGGCCCGCACCTCCTCCTCGGTGGCGTCGGGCCGGCCGTAGGCGATGTTGGCCCGGATGGTGTCGGAGAACAGGAACGCCTCCTCGAACACCACCCCGAGCTCGCTGCGCAGGTCGGACAGCCGCAGCTGCGGCAGCGGGACGGCGCCCAGCCGCAGCTCGCCTTCCTGAGGGTCGTAGAAACGCGGGAGCAACAACGCCACGGTGGACTTGCCGGAGCCCGCCGTGCCGACCAGCGCGAGCGTCTCCCCCGGCGCCACGCGCAGCGAGACGTCGTCGAGCACCGGCTCGCGTCGGGAGTAGCCGAACGTGACGCCGCACAGCTCCACCGACAGCGGCCCGTCGGGCAGCGTGGCGGGCGCATCCCGGTCGACGACATCGGGCTGCGAGTCGATGAGGTCGTGGACGCGCTCGACGCCCGCGCGGGTGAGCTGCGCGCTCACGACGAGTGAGCCCAGCATCCGGGCGGGCCCGATGAGCTGGGCGACGTAGGTGGTGAACGCGAGGAACGTGCCGAGCGTGATCGAGCCGTTCAGCGCCAGCCAGCCGCCGAACCCGATCACACCGACCTGGCCGAGCGTGGGCAGCGCGAGCAGCGTGGGGTTGAGCCGGGCGGTGAGCCGGGCCGCGCGCATCCGCTCGGCGAACAGTCGGCCCGCCCTCGCCCGCAGGCTGCCGACCTCGCGCTCCTCCTGCCCGAACCCCTTGACGACCCGGACGCCGGTGACCGTCTCCTCCACCTGCTGGGCGACGTCGGCGGCCCGCTGCTGGGCCGACCACGTGGCCGGGAACAGGGTGGCCCTGGCCTTGAGCGTGATCCACCCCGCGCCGGGGAGGAGAACCAGCGCGACGAGCGTGAGCAGCGGCGACAGCCACAGCATCGCGCCGATCGACACGACGACCAGCGCCAGCGCGCCCAACGTGAGCGGCACCATCGACAGCAGCGACTGCACCAGCTGCAGGTCGGTGATCGCGCGCGAGACGACCTGGCCGGTGCGCAGGGCGTCCTGCCGCTCCCCGTCGAGGCGCTGGACCGCGGCGAACACCTGGCGACGCAGGTCGTGCTGCACGTCGAGGGCGAGCCTGCCCGCGAGGTAGCGGCGCAGGAACGCCGCGCCGAACCGGACGGCGGCGAGCACGAGGAATGCGACCACCACGGCGCCGAGCACCTCGGTGGACCCCGCGACGGCGTCGTCGACGGCCACGCGCGTGAGCAGCGGACCGACCGCCTCCAGGCTGACCCCGACCACCGACGCCAGCAGTGCGGCCGCGGCGACCCCGCGGTGGCGCAGGCAGGCGCGGACGAGCTTGCGGATCCAACCGGGTTGCCCTGGTGGGGCGGCGGAGACGACGGGGGAGGCGGGCACGGGTTCCAAGGTATGCCGTCACACCGACAGTCCGCGGGGAAGATCGGTCGTCCGCCGATCGTTGAACGTCGTATGACTCGCGTACCCACGATCGAGCTGAACAACGGCGTGACCATCCCGCAGCTGGGCTTCGGGGTGTTCCTGGTGCCGCCCGGGGAGACCGAGGCGTCGGTAACCACGGCACTGGAGACCGGCTACCGGCACATCGACACCGCCCGGCTCTACGACAACGAGCAGGAGGTGGGCGCGGCGATCGCCGCGACGAGCTGTTCGTCACGACGAAGCTGTGGAACAGCGACCAGGGCCACGACAAGGCGCTCGCCGCATTCGACGCAAGCCTCGAGCGGCTGGGCCTCGACCACGTCGACCTGTACCTGATCCACTGGCCCGCCCCGGCCGCCGACCGGTACGCCGACACCTGGCGGGCGCTGGAGAAGATCGCCGCCGAGGGCCGGGCGCGCGCGATCGGCGTCTCGAACTTCCAGGTCGCGCACCTGCAGCGGCTGATCGACGAGACCGGCACCGTCCCGGCGATCAACCAGGTCGAGCTGCACCCCAACCTCGTCCAGGCCGACCTGCGCGCCTTCCACGCCGAGCACGGCATCGTGACCGAGGCGTGGAGCCCGCTGGCCCGCGGCGCCCTGCTGCAGGACCCGGCGATCGCCCGGATCGCCGAGAAGCACGGCAAGAGCCCGGCGCAGGTGATCCTGCGGTGGCACCTGCAGATCGGCAACGTCGTGATCCCCAAGTCGGTGACCCCGAGCCGGATCGCGGAGAACTTCGACGTGTTCGGCTTCGAGCTGGACGCCGAGGACGTCGCCGCGGTCAGGGCGCTGAACACCGACACCCGGGTCGGCCCGGACCCGGACGAGATGAACCGGGACGTCTGACCGGCCCCCGTTGCAGCAAAGCCACTTTCCTGCCACGCCGTTGCGTGAAAGTGGCTTTGCTGCAATCCGGCGGGCCCTATGTGACGTCCCTGCGGGCGCCAACGACCCAGCCGGTGGCCGCCACCGCCGCCGTCCAGGCCGCGAGCACGAGCAGCGCGCCCCACCACGGCGGCGGGGCGGTGACCCCGGCGAAGAACTCGACGAACGTGGCGCTGTCCGCGGTCCCGACGAGCTCGCGGGCCGGCACGTCGTAGAGCGCGACGTCGCCCGCGTTGACCGGCAGGTAGCCCGTGAGGCGCCGCACCGAGAGCGACTCGGACCGGTTGAGCAGCGTGGAGATCAGCAGCTCGCCGAGCATCATGTAGACCAGCGCGGCGACGATCGCGCCCACCTGGTTGCTGACCACCGTGCCGAGCGCGGCGCCCAGCACCGACCACAGCACCGCGACGGCGGTGCCGATCAGCGTGACGGCGAGCAGCGGTCCCACGGCGGGGAACCCCGGACCCACCTGCCCCACGAGGCCCGCGAGCACGCCCACCAGCACCGTCACCAGCGCGTACAGCGCCCCGACGAACGCGCTCGCCGCCATCTTGACCAGCAGGACCGGACCGCGCCCGGAAGCGGTCAGGTAGGTGCTCGTGATCGTGCGGTGGCGGAACTCCCCCGCCGCGGCGACCACGCCGTGCAGCGCGGCGAAGACGCTGGTCATGCCGAGCGCGTAGGCGAGCGAGCCCAGCAGCAGCGGCAGCCTGCCGTCCTCCACGGGGATCGCGGCGGTGAACAGCCCGCCGAAGAGGTTGACCACCAGCGACAGCACCGCGACGGGGACGAGCAGGCCCCACCACAGCTTCGTGGAGAACGTCTTGCGGAGCTCGGCCCGCAGCAGCGCGCCCATCAGCCCGCCCGCCAGTGCGACTGGGGCGGGGGCGGAGGCTGCGCCGCCCACCGGCCCGGGCCCGGCCCGTACGGCGCGGCCGTGAGCTGGAAGAACAGCTGCTCCAGGTCGATCTTCTCCTCCACCATCCCGTACACCGCCACACCCGCGGCGAGCGCGACGTCGCCGACGTGCACCGGGTCGGACCCGGCGACGCCGAGCCTGCCGTCGGGCAACGTGTCGATCTCCAGGACGCCGGTGCGGGCCAACGCCTCGGCCAGCCGCACCGGCGACGCGCACCGGACGAGCACGCGCGCCCGCCGGGAGCCGCGCAACTGCTCGAGCGCGCCCTGGTAGACGCACCGCCCGCGGTTGATCACCACGAGGTGGTCGGCGGTCTGCTCCACCTCCGCGAGCAGGTGGCTCGACACCAGCACGCTGCGCCCCTGCCGGGCGAACCCGCGCAGGAAGGCCCGCAGCCACGCGATCCCCTCCGGGTCGAGGCCGTTGCCCGGCTCGTCGAGGATCAGCACCTGCGGGTCGCCGAGCAGCGCGGCGGCCAGCGCGAGCCGCTGCCGCATCCCCAGCGAGTAGCCGCCGACGGCGCGGTCCCCGGCGTCCGCCAACCCCACCAGCCCGAGCACGTGGTCGACCGCGGCGTCGGGCACCCCGATCGCGGCGGAGTGGACCAGCAGGTGATTGCGCGCGGTGCGGGCCGGGTGGAAGCCCTGGGCCTCCAGGACCGCGCCCACGACCCTCGCCGGGGAACCGAGCTCCCCGAACGGCACCCCGTTGATCCACGCCGCGCCCGCCGTGGGCGTGACGAGGCCCAGGACCATCCGCAGCATCGTGGTCTTGCCCGACCCGTTCGGGCCGAGGAAGCCGGTGACCGCACCCGGCTCCACGGCGAACGTCAACCCCTCGACGGCGGTGACCGGTCCGAACCGCTTGGTCAGCTCGCGGACGACGACCCGCCCGCTCCCGTCGTTCACACCGCCGATCCTGCCGCACGCGCCCGGTTCCGCAGCACGCTCACCGGCGCATGCTCACCGCTCGGCGGGCTCCGACGGCTCGGCGGTATCCGATGACGCCGACTCCGCGGGCCGGGACCCCGCGTCGTCGGAACCGCTGTCGCCGGGTGCCGGCTCGGGCGACGACGGCTGCGCAGCTACCTGCTCGCCGGCGGACGCGGCCGGTGCGGGGTCGGCAGCGGGCTTCTCGGGCTCCGCCTCGTCGGCGGGCTCGGCCACGGCCGCCTCCTCGGCGGGCCCGTCGACCGGGCGGGCCGGCTCGGCCGTCTCGGTGTCCTTACCAGCCCCGACGGACTCGGCTGCGCGGCCGGGATCCGTGGCCGCCGCCTCGGCGCGCTCGGCCGGACCCGCGGCAGCGGTCGGCTGCGCAGCGGGCACCGCGACCTGCGCTCCGTTCACGCGCGGCGCGGGCGCCGCAACGGCCGTCGACGCCTGCTCGTCGGGCCGCCGCGGCAGCGGCGCCGCCATGGCCGGGCGGAGGGGCCGGACCCGCG
>NZ_JAHKRK010000344.1 GCF_019396355.1 Pseudonocardia nigra | reverse complement strand
GACAATCTGCCGTCCCGCGTACTGTTCGCTCACAAGGGGCCTCCTCGAACCGTGCGACGTGCGCACCCCGAGCATGAGCCGGGAGTCACGAGGAGCGGAGGCCCCGCTCCTTCATCACATCAGGAAACGGCGCCGGGTCGCCTTCGCCGCGAGCATCTGTTGCAGCGACAACGTCAGATCGTTCATGCAGTCGGTCCTTCGCGTGTCCGAGCGGTGAACACCAAAACAACAGCTCTCGCTGTGAATTGCTCTCAGCAATCTGAGATGGCGTCACGCTATTGGGGGATGCCGAACGGCGTCAACAACGCGTGAAGGACAGGTGCGCTCAGCCCGCGGCGGGGCCGGACAGCAGCGGCAGCACGACGCCGCCGAGCACACCCAGGAGCACCGCGACGATCGCCGCGGCGTAGGCGACGGCCGCCGACCAGCCGCCGGCGGGCTGCAGGACTGTCGCCTCCCCGCGTCGGAAGGCAGGGGCGATCCAGCGCAGGTAGTAGAAGACGCTGGCCACGGTGTTGACGATCGCGAGCACCGCGAGCCAGGCGAAACCGCCGTCCAGCGCGGCGGTGAAAACCGTGAGCTTCCCGACGAACACGCCGGTCGGCGGGGTGCCGATGAGGCCGAACAGGCAGACGGCGAGCGCGACCGCCAGGCCGGGGTGGCGGCGGGCGAGCCCGCGGTGGTCGTCGAGGGTGCGGGCGTGCGGCAGCTCGGCCACCACGGCGAACGCACCGAGGTTCGTGATCGCGTAGGCGGCGAGGTAGAACAGCAGCGCGGGCTGGGCAAGCTCGGCGCGGCCCGCGACGGCGACGGCCATGAGCAGGTAGCCGACCTGGCTGACCGTCGAGTAGGCGAGCAACCGCTGCACCGAGGTCTGGAAGAACGCGGCGAGGTTGCCCAGCGTCATCGACGCGGCCGCGAGGACCGCCAGCAGCAGCGGCCAGTCCACGGCCTCGGGTGGCACGGCCACGAGCAGCAGCCGGTACGCCGCGACCAGGCCGCCGATCTTCGGGATCGTGGTGACGATCGCGGCGACCGGGGCCGGCGTGCCGTCGGTGACGTCGGGCACCCAGAAGTGCGCCGGCACCGCGCCGATCTTGAACAGCACCCCGGCGAGCAGCGCCACCAGCCCGACGCCGACCGCCACGGCGGGGGCGGCGGCGAGCCCTTCGCGCAGCGTTCCGTACGCAGTGGTCCGGCCGACGCCGTAGAGGATCACGGTGCCGGTGAGCATGGTGACGCCGAGGAACGCGCCGGTCAGGTAGTACTTCAGTGCCGCCTCGACCCCCAGCGACTGCTGGTTCCAGCCGGCGAGGGCGTAGAAGGGGATGCTCGCCAGCAGGAACGCGGCGAACAGCAGCAGCAGGTCGTTGGCGCCGCCGAGCAGGATCGTGCCGAGGGAGCCCAGCTGCAGCAGCACGACGAACTCGGTCTCGCGCCGGTGTCCCGCCGTCCCGTCCACCGACAGCGCGAGTGCCACGAGTACCGCGACCAGCACGATCGCGCGCGTGGCATGGGTGAGTGTGTCGACGGCATAGCTGGTGCCGAACACGACCCGGTCCGGTCCGGCCGCCGCGACGGCGGTGGCGACGAGCCCGGCGACGGCCGCCGCGGCGGCGAGCAGGCGCACGAGCCGCTGCCGGTGGCGTGGCAGCCAGCTGCAGAGCAGCAACCCGACGACGGCGCCGCCGAGCAGCAGCAACTCCGGCAGGAGCGCCGCCGGGTTCTCGTTCATCGCCATGCCCATCCCGGTCATCGGGCGACGAGCTCCAGCAGCGCACGCGAGGCCGGCTCGATCACATCGAGCAGGAAGCGGGGCAGGATCCCGATCACGGTGGCCAGCGCGAGCAGCGGCACGATGGCCACCGCCTCGCTGACCCGCAGGTCGGTGAACGGGCGCGGGGTGCCGGGCGCGTCCGGCAGGCGCAGCGGCCCGAGGAACAGCCGCTGCAACGCGAGCAGGAACAGCGCCGCGGTGAGCAGGATCCCGGTGACGGCGACCGCGGTGGGGATCGGGGCGGCGGCGAGCGCACCGGTGAAGATCTGGAACTCCGCGATGAACCCGGAGAAGCCCGGTAGCCCCAGCGAGGCGAACGCGGCGACGGCGAACACGCCCGCGAACACCGGGGTGCGGGCGGCGAGCCCGGAGTAGGCGCCCATGTCGTAGGTGTGTCCCCGCTCGTACAGCACGCCGGCGAGCAGGAACAGCGCGCCGGTGATCAGGCCGTGGCTCACCATCTGGGTCACCGCGCCGGTGGTGGCGAGCTGGCGGGCCTGCTCGTCGGTGCCGGCGAGGTACCCGGCCGCGCCGACGCCGAGCAGCACGTACCCCATGTGGTTCACCGACGTGTAGGCGATCATCCGCTTCACGTCCGTCTGGGCCAGCGCGACCAGCGCCCCGTAGACCACCGACACCACGCCGACGACGACCGCGACCACGGCGTACTGCCGCCAGGTGTCGGGCAGGATCGGCATCGCGATCCGCACGAACCCGTAGGTGCCCATCTTCAGCAGCACGCCCGCGAGGATCGCCGAGCCGGTAGCCGGGGCCTCGGTGTGCGCCGGGGGCAGCCAGGTGTGGAACGGCACCGTCGGCGTCTTCACCGCGAGCCCGACGCCGATCGCGAGCAGCGTGAGCGCGGCGTACGGCCCGCCGCCGGCGAGCGGGTCGGCCGCGATCAGCTCCGCGATGTCGAACGTGTGCGGCTCCGCGGCCAGGTACAGCAGGATGAACCCGAGCAGCAGCGCCAGCGAGCCGAGGAACGTGTAGAGGAAGAACTTCAGCGCGGCCGCCCGCGCCCGCTCGCCGTGCCCCCACCCGGCGATCACGAAGTACATGAACACGATCGACAGGTCGAAGAACAGGAAGAACAGGATCAGGTCGAGGGCGACGAACAGCCCGAGGCTCACGGTCTGCAGGCCGAGGAACAGCGCCACGTAGGCCTTGATCCGCCTGGTCTCCCGCAGGGCGAACACCGCGCACGCGCCGAACAGCACGGTCGTCATCGCCACCAGCGGGAGCGAGATCCCGTCGACGCCGACGTGGTAGCTGATGCCCGCGGTCGGGATCCACGGCACCTGCTCCTCGTACTGGAACCCGCCGCTGGGCTCGAGGCCCAGCCAGACGGCCACCACCAGCGCGAGGTCGGCGGCGCACACCGCGATCCACGCCCAGACGAACACCGCGCGCGGCGTGACGCGCGGCAGCGCGAGGAGCACCGCAGCGACGGCCGCGGGCAGGAAGACGATCACCGACAGCACGGTCACCTCACGACGATCACGAACAGGGCCAGCACCGCGAGCGCGGCGGCGGCCTGGGCGTAGTACTGGTGGAGCTGGCCGGTCTGTGGGCGCCGGGCCAGCCTGCCGAGCGCGCGCGACCCGGCCGCGACCGCGCGCACGAGACCGTCGACCGAGAGCTCCCCGCGCCGGTCCAGCGCACCGGCCACGGTTCCGGTCGCACGGGCGGACGCGTCGACGGCGGCGTCGAGGCCACGGTCGTCGGCGGTGGCGAGGCCCAGTGCCAGGGCCCGCACCGTCCGCGGCACGGCGGTGACGCCCCGGTCGAGGACGTGGTCGTCGAACCGGGCGAGCGCGTGCGCCACGGCGAGGACGGGCCGGACCACCCCCGCGTGGGCCGCGCGTTCGAGCCCCAGCCAGGCCCGCAGCGGGCGCGGGGCGGAGATCCGCGGCACGAGCCGCCAGGTAACGACGACGGCGCCGACGGCGAGCGCCCCGGAGAGCACCATCTCCCAGGGAGCAGGCACAGGGACGGGCGAGGCGAACAGGCCGAGCAGCCCAAGCCCGGCGGCGAGCACGGCGAGCCCGGCCAGCGGTAGCGCCGTCGCCGGCGCAACGCCTTCCGGCCGGTCCGCGCGAACGGCACTTTCGAACGATAGATCTGCGCGAAAGTGCCGTTCGCGCGATCGGTCGGGGCTCGCCCACACCCACCAGACCGCCGTCGTCGCGTAGACCGCCGACACCACGGCCCCGGCCAGGCCCACGACGTACAGGGCGACGCTCTCCTCCAGCGCCGCCGCGAGCACTGCGTCCTTGCTCACCCAGACCGACAGCGGCGGCAGCCCGGCCAGCGACGCCGCTCCGACCGTGAACGTGATCCCGACCAGCGGGTACCGGCGCGCGGCACCACGCAGCTCGCCGAGCTGTTTCGTCCCGAGCGCCACCAGCCAGGCCCCGGCGCCCAGGAACAGCAGGCTCTTGGTGGCGGCGTGCGCCACCAGGTGCAGCGTTCCGCCCGCGACCCCGCCGACCCCCGCGGCGAGCACCATGTAGCCGATCTGCGCGGATGTCGACGCGGCCAGCAGCTGCTTGAGGTCGCGCTGCGCGACGGCGACGAGGCCGAGCAGCAGCGCGGTGGCCGCCCCGGCCCACGCCACGGCGTGCGCCGCCCAGCCGGTGGCGCCGAGCAGCGGGGCCAGCCGCAGCAACAGGTAGGCGCCGGCCGCGACCATCGTGGCCGAGTGCAGCAGCGCCGACACCGGGCTCGGCCCCTCCATCGCGCGCGACAGCCAGAAGCTGAACGGCAGCTGCGCCGACTTCCCCAGCGCCGCCACCACGACGCCGAGCGCGACGACGTGCAGCCATGGCCCGTCCGCGGCGGACAGGTCGGTTAGCGCGAGCGTGCCGACGCCACCCGCCAGCGCGGCCCCGGCCGCCAGGTACAGCCCGAGGTCGGCCGCCCGCGTGGTGAGGAACGCCGTGTGCGCCGCCCGCACCTTCCCCGGCTCGCGCCAGGCGTAGCCGATCAGGGCCCAGCTCATCGCGCCCATGACCTCCCAGGCCATGAGCAGCACGACCAGCGTCGTCGCGGTGACCGTCACGAGCATCGCGCCCGCGAACAGCAGCACGAACCCGACGAACCGCGCGCTACGCAGCTCCGCCTCCCCGGCCGCGTAGGTGAGCACCGCCAGCGTCGCCGCCGCGACGGTGACCACGAGCGCCGCCGACAGGCCGTCGACGGCGACGCCCGCTCGCACCCCGGCGAGGAACGGGGCGTCGACGGCGGGCCGCCCGGTCGCCGCGACCGCCGCGAGCACCAGCACCGCCACCGCGACGCCCATACCGGCGGCCGGGGCGGCGCGGTCGGCCCGCCGGCCGGCCACCGCGAGCGTGGCGCCCGCGAGCAGCGGCACCCCGACCAGCCACCAGAGCACGCGTCAGCCCTTCAGGTC
>NZ_JAHKRK010000343.1 GCF_019396355.1 Pseudonocardia nigra | reverse complement strand
CCGCGGGCCACGAAGAAGGCCGGCGACTTCCCCGCCCGCAAAGATCAACCCCGTGTCGTCCACGTCACCCGCCGCATCCAACTCCACTGCCTCCGACAGCGGTCACCGACCTAACGCAAGGCCATTGCCCCCAAGCCGGGGACGGCTGTCAGAGCGACCACACCATCCGTTGTTACCCAACTCAGCCACGACGACGGGCGTGCCGGTGAGTGGGACAGGACGACGCACACGACGGCAACGGCCGAAAGGGTGTGACCATGGCTCCGACAACGGCCGCGATCGTCGGCCCCGGGAACATCGGTACCGACCTGCTGGCGAAACTGCGCCGCAGCGCGGTGGTCGGCGTCAGGTACATGGTGGGTGTGGTGGAGTCCGACGGGCTCGCCAGGGCCCGCGAGCACGGGCTGGCGGCGAGCGCGGAGGGTGTGGACTGGCTGCTGCGCCAGGACCCGCTGCCCGAGATCGTGTTCGAGGCGACCTCGGCGCAGGCGCACCGGGCGAACGCGCCCCGCTACGCCGAGGCGGGCATCCAGGCCGTGGACCTCACCCCGGCGCACCTGGGGCCGATGGTGTGCCCGCCGGTGAACCTGCGCGACCACATCGCGGCCCCGAACGTCTCGATGATCACCTGCGGCGGCCAGGCGACGATCCCGATGGTGCACGCGGTGTCGCGGGTGACTCCGGTGCCGTACGTGGAGATCGTCGCGTCGGTGGCGTCGCGAGGGGCCGGCCCGGGCACCCGCGCGAACATCGACGAGTTCACGCACACGACCGGGCAGGCCGTCGCCGAGATCGGCGGGGCGGCCCGCGGGAAGGCGATCATCATCCTCAACCCGGTGGAGCCACCGATGATCATGTGGGACACCGTGTTCTGCATGATCGGCCCGGACGCCGACCGGGAGGCGATCATCCGGTCCGTGCACGAGATGGTGGACGAGGTGCAGCAGTACGTGCCCGGCTACACGTTGCGAGCCGAACCGCAGTTCGACGACCCGCAGCCGTCCTGGGAGGGCAACGGCCGCGTGGCGGTCTTCCTCGAGGTGAAGGGCAACGGCGACTACCTGCCGCCCTACGCCGGCAACCTCGACATCATGACGGCCGCCGCCGCCCGGGTGGGCGAGCTGATGGCGCTCGCGAAGCAGGAGGTGGCGGGCATGAGTGAGCTCGCGAGCGAATCATCGATACAGCGCCTTCGCGAAGCGGCGACCGAGCGCAGCGAGGGAGTGCGATGAGTCGGCCCGAGCTCGTCCACGACGTCTGGATCACCGACACCTCGCTGCGGGACGGCTCGCACGCGATGGCGCACCAGTTCACCGAGGCCCAGGTGCGCGACACGGTGCGCGCGCTGGACGCGGCCGGCGTCGAGGTCATCGAGGTGACCCACGGCGACGGGCTCGGCGGCAGCTCGTTCAACTACGGGTTCTCCCACACCGACGAGATGAAGCTGATCGCGGCGGCGCGCGAGGAGGCGCAGCGGGCGAAGATCGCGGTGCTGCTCGTCCCCGGCATCGGCACGGCCGACGACCTGCGCCGGGCGCGGGACGCCGGCGCCGACATGGTGCGCGTCGCCACCCACTGCACGGAGGCCGACGTCTCCCCCCAGCACTTCGGCCTGGCGCGGGAGCTGGGCATGGAGACCGTCGGGTTCCTGATGATGGCGCACCGGACGCCGCCCGAGGAGCTGGCGAAGCAGGCCCGGATCATGGTCGACGCCGGGTGCCAGTGCCCGTACGTGACGGACTCCGCGGGCGCGTTGCTGATGCACGAGGCGAAGGCGCGGTTCGAGGCGCTGGTCGCCGAGGTCGGGGACGAGGCGTGGGTGGGCTACCACGGGCACCAGAACATGAGCCTGGGCGTGGCCAACTCGGTGCTGGCCCACGAGGCCGGGGTGCGCTACATCGACGGGTCGCTGTGCGCGCTGGGCGCCGGTGCGGGCAACTCGCCCACCGAGGTGCTCGCCGCGGTGTTCGACCGGCTGCACGTCGACACCGGGCTCGATGTGCCCTGCTCGCCGCCGCCGAGGTCGTGGTGCGCCCGTACCTGCACCGGTGGCCGAAGATGGACCGCAACGCGGTCGTGCAGGGCTGGGCCGGGGTGTACTCGTCGTTCCTGCTGCACGCCGAGCGGGCCGCCGAGCGGTACGGGGTGCCCGCGCACGAGATCCTGCGCCGCTGCGGCGAGCTCGGCTACGTCGGCGGCCAGGAGGACATGATCATCGACGTCGCGATCCAGCTGGCCGCCGGCCGCTGAGCGGAGCTTCCGGAGCGAACGTCGTCGCTGACCGCGCCACTGCACACCCCGCCCGTGAGGAGACCCATGAGTACGGATCGAACCGAGATGCCGCGGGCGGCGTCGGACGTCGGACGCTGGGACGTCGAGACCGACGTGCTCGTCGTCGGGTACGGCTGCGCGGGAGCCTCCGCCGCGTTCGAGGCCGCGCGGGCGGGCGCCGAGGTGGTGGTGCTGGAGCGGGCGAGCGCCGGGGGAGGGTCCTCCGCGCTGGCGGGCGGCGAGATCTACCTCGGTGGCGGCACCTCGGTGCAGCGGGCCTGCGGGTTCGACGACGACGCCGAGGAGATGGCGAAGTTCCTGATGGCGGCGCTCGGTCCGGACGCCGACCGGGCGAAGGTCACGCTCTACGCCGAGCAGAGCGTGTCCCACTTCGAGTGGCTGGTCGAGCGGGGCGTCCCGTTCAAGCCGAGCCTGTGGGACTCCCCGACCTGGGTGCCACCCACCGACGACGGTCTGATGTGGATGGGCGAGAACAGCTGGCCGTTCACGGAGATCGCGACACCGGCGCCGCGCGGGCACCGGCCCACGTCGAACGACTTCGGCGGGTGGCTGCTGATGGAGCGGCTCACGACGGCGGTGGCGGCGGTCGGCGCCGACGTGCGGTGCGACAGCTACGTGACGAACCTGGTGGTGGGCCCCGGGGGCGAGGTCGTCGGGGCCGTGGCGCGCCGGTACGGCACCGAGTACACGGTCCGGGCCCGCCGCGGCGTGGTGCTCACGACCGGCGGCTTCGTCGACAACGAGGAGATGCTGGCGCTGCACGCCCCGCAGCTGGTCGGGCACGACAAGAACAGCGACGGCTCCGACGACGGGCGCGGCATCCTCATGGCGCAGGCCGTCGGCGCGGCGGTCAAGCACATGTCGGCCGGGCAGATCGGGATCTCGCTGATCCCCGGCATGATCGCCCGCGGCATGATCGTGAACGGGCAGGGGCAGCGCTTCGTCAACGAGGACACCTATCCGGGCCTCGTCGGGCAGGCGGCGCTCTACCGGCAGGGCATGGACGTCTGGGTGATCGTCGACGAGCAGGGCTACGACGACGTCCCGGAGCCGGAGCGGTGGGGGGTGCGCCCGCACCACGTGGCCGGGACACCGGAGGAGCTCGCCGACCTCATCGGCATCCCGCCGTCCGGGCTGCGCACCACGATCGACCTGTACAACGAGCACGCCGCCCGCGGTGAGGACCCGTTCTTCCGCAAGTCCGCCCGCTGGCTGCGCCCGCTCACCCCGCCGTTCGCGGCGATCGACGTGCGGATGGGGCTTCGCCCGCCGTCCGAAGCGGGGAGCGGGCGCAGCAGCGGCGCATCCGTGTTCACCCTCGGCGGCCTGCACACGACCGTCGACGGCGAGGTGCTCGACCTGGACGCCCGCCCCGTCCCGGGCCTGTTCGCCGCCGGCCGGGCGACCTCCGGCCTGCACTCCTGGGGCTACATCAGCGGTACCTCGCTCGGAGACGGCACCTTCTTCGGCCGCCGCGCCGGGCTGGCCGCCGCCCGGACCATTCACTAACCCGACGAGAGGACACATGACCATGCCATCGACCGACGCCATCGCCGACGCCGTCGCCCGCTACCTGAAGGCCGTGGCGGACGGAACGGCCGAGGACATCGCGGCCTGCTACGCCGAGGACGCGACCCTCGAGGACCCGGTGGGCAGCGAGCCGCGCCGCGGCCGCGCCGCCATCCGCGAGTTCTACGCGGCGATCGAGGGGGCGCAGCGGCACACGGAGCTGTTGGCCCTCCGCGTCGCCGGCGCAAGTGCGGCCTTCCACTTCCTGGTGCGCACGGAGCTGGGCGACCAGACCGTCGAGATCGAGCCGATCGACGTCATGACCTTCGACGAGGACGCGCGGATCACGAGCATGCGGGCGTTCTGGAACAGCGGCGACGTGCGCATGGTGGCGTGACCACACCGGAGGAGGTGTTCGCCGGTGGCGTCGCCGTCATCACCGGCGCCGGCGCGGGGATCGGGGAGGGCCTCGCCCTGCACGCGGCGCTCCGCCTGGGGATGACGGTGGCGGTGGCCGATGTCGACGGGTCGGCCGCCGAGCGGGTCGCCGCCCGCATCACGGCCGACGGTGGGCGGGCGCTCGCCCACGCCGTCGACGTGCGGGACCCGGCGGCGATGGAACGGCTCGCCGAGCGGGTGGCGGCCGGCGCCGGGCCGGTCCGGCTGCTGGTCAACAACGCCGGGGTGGAGCAGTTCGGGTACCTGTGGGACACCCCGGTCGCGAACTGGCACCGGCTCGTCGACATCAACGTCAACGGGGTGTTCCACGGGCTGCGCGCCTTTTTGCCGCGGATGATTGCGAACCCGGGCCGCAGCGTGGTGCTGAACATGTCCTCGGTCGGCGGGGTCGCGGCGGTGCCGCTGCAGGCCGCGTACGTCATGAGCAAGCACGCCGTGCTCGCGCTCACCGAGTCGCTGCACCTGGAGCTCGCGGCGGTCGGGGCGAACGTGGGGGCGCACGCCGTGCTGCCCGGGGTGGTCGCGTCGGACATCTTCGCCAGTGCACGCGGTGTCGACGGCGGCGACACCGGGGCGGCCGAGCGCGCACGCGATGGACGAGCTCCGGGAGCACGGGATCACCCCGGCGGAGGCCGCCGAGGCGATCTTCGACCAGGCGGCCCGCGGCGAGTTCTACGTCCTCACCCAGCCCGAGGTCGTGCTGCAGGCGATGGCGGGCCGGGCCGAGCAGCTGGCGAACCGGGCGGCACCGCGCCCGCACCGCAGCCGCTTCCGCCCGGCCGCCGGATGACCCACCTCAGAGGTGGGTACCGCCGTCGATGCGGATCTCCGTGCCGGTGATGTAGGAGCCGTCGTCGGACGCCGCCATCGCGACGACCGACGCCACCTTCTCCGGGCTGCCCATCTGCGCGCCGTCGAGCACCGGCTGGAGCTTCGCGAACAGCGACCAGTCGGTGTCCGCCGGGAGCTGCGCCGGGACGCCGGTCGAGAGGGGCGTGGTGATGCCGCCGCAGGGCCCCGGCGTTCTGATCATTTAGGTGTTACGTCCGGTTTTGTCCGGTTGGCTCGCCCTGGTCAGTGCGGGAGACGAGGGGGCTGAGTTGCCAGGCGAGCGCGGCTCCTGATGATCTTTCAGGT
>NZ_JAHKRK010000342.1 GCF_019396355.1 Pseudonocardia nigra | reverse complement strand
GCCCGCAGAAATCGGGCGACTGGCGTGTTCTTTCCGGGCGACTCGCGGAACTCCCCGCGAGTCGCCCGTTCCCGCCACGTGAGTCGCCCGGTTCCGCCCCGCGAGTCGCCCGGTTCCGCCCCGCGAGTCGCCCGGTTCCGCCCCGCGAGTCGCCCGGCTTGGGCGCGGCTACTCCACCGTGACGCTCTTCGCGAGGTTGCGCGGCTTGTCCACGTCGCGGCCGAGCGCGACGGCGGCGTGGTAGGCGAGCAGCTGCAGCGGCACCGACATCAGGATCGGGTCCAGCTCGGGCTCGTTCTTCGGCATCACGAGCGTGCGGTCGGCGAGGTCGCTGGGGAGCTCGCGGTGCGCCAGCGCGATCACCGGGCCCTTGCGCGCCTTGATCTCCGAGAGCGTCGAGGTGTTCTTGTCCAGCAGGTTGTCGTCAGGGACGATGGCGACGGTCGGCAGCTCCGGGCTGACCAGCGCGAGCGGCCCGTGCTTGAGCTCGGCCGACGGGTAGGCCTCGGCGTGCACGTAGGAGACCTCCTTGAGCTTCTGCGCCCCCTCCCGCGCCACCGGCCAGCCGCGGCGCCTGCCCACGAACAGCACGCTGTTGCTGCCGGCGATCTCCCGCGCCACCTCGGCGATCGCGTCCGACTGCTCCAGCACCTGCGCGATCTGCTCCGGCAGCGCGTTCAGCCCGGCGATGATCCGGCGTCCCTGCTCCGGGGAGAGGTCGCGGATCCGGCCCAGGTGCAGGGCGAGCAGCGCGAACGCGGTGACGGTCGAGGTGAACGACTTCGTGGCCGCCACCGACATCTCCGGGCCGGCGTGCAGGTAGATGCCGCCGTCCACCTGCCGAGCGATCGTGGAGCCGACGACGTTGACGATCCCGATCACGCGGCCGCCCTTGCGCTGCAGCTCCTGCACCGCGGCGAGGGTGTCGATCGTCTCCCCGGACTGGCTCACCGCGACGTAGAGTGTGTCCGGCTCGACCACCGGGTTGCGGTAGCGGAACTCCGACGCCGGCTCCGCCGAGGCCGGGACCCTCGCCAGGTCCTCGATGAGCTGTGCCCCGAGGTCCCCCGCGTAGCAGGCCGACCCGCATCCGAGGATCTTCACGCGCCGGATCTCGCGCGCCTCCCGGACGGTGAGGTTGAGCCCGCCCAGGTGCGCGGTGTCGAACCGCTCGTCGATGCGCCCCTTCAGCGCGCGCTCGATCGTGCGCGACTGCTCCTGGATCTCCTTGATCAGGTAGTGCGCGTGGTCGCCGATCTCCGCGCCGACCACGTCCCAGTCAATCGTGGACGGGCTCTTGGCGACGGCCCGGTCATCGAGGGTGAACGTGCGGTAGCCGGTGGGGGTGACGGTCGCGAGCTCGCCGTCGTCGAGGTAGACGACCTGGCGGGTGTAGCCGATCAGCGCGGCCACGTCGGACGCGACGAACATCTCCTTCTCCCCGACGCCCAGCAGCACCGGGCTGCCGTTGCGGGCGACGACGATGCGGTCCGGGTGCTCGGCGTCCATCACCGCGAGCCCGTAGGCCCCGACGACCTGGCGCAGCGCCTGGCGCACCGCCTGCTCGAGGTCCACCGCACCGGCCTGGAACGCCGCGGCCACCAGGTGTGCGACGGCCTCGGTGTCGGTCTGCGAGGCGAACTCGACCCCGTCGGCGGCGAGCTTGGCGCGCAGCTCGTCGGCGTTCTCGATGATCCCGTTGTGCACGACGGCGATCCGGCCCGCGGCGTCGGTGTGCGGGTGTGCGTTCTCCGGCGTCGGCTCCCCGTGCGTGGCCCACCGGGTATGGCCGATGCCCGGCGCGCCCTTGAACCGGGCGGGCAGGTCGGCGGCCAGGTCGGCGACGCGGCCGCTCACCTTGCGGACCTTCAGCCCGCTCTTCGTCGCGACGGCGAGGCCCGCGCTGTCGTATCCGCGGTACTCCAGGCGCCCGAGCCCTTCGAGCAGGATCGGGGCGGCGTCCTGGGGCCCCACGTATCCGACGATGCCGCACATACCGGTGTCCTTTCGACGTGACGTGCCCGACCGACCGTCAGGTCTCAGCCGTACACGATGCGACGCAGCTGACGGGCCGACAGCGGTGGCGGCGCGAACCGCCGCGTCGCCATCTCGGTCTCGAGGGCCGCGAAGATGTGGTCGTTCGTGAGCCCGCGGCGTTTCAGCTCCGCGTGCCGGCGGCGGACGAAGTCCGGCACCGGCTCACCGAAGTAGCCGACGACCTCGGCCACCACGCGCGTCGCCTCGCTCGGGCTGAGCGGGGTGCTGCGCACGAGATGGGCGACGAGGTCGTCGTACGGTCCGGCGGGCACGTGGTGATGTTGCCCGGAAGCGGCTCCGCTATGCAAAATTCTGCCCGATATCGGGCAGAATGCACTCGAACCGGGAGGTTCCGGGGTCGCGGCACAGCGACCATCGCCGACCGCTACTGTCACTGAACGTGATGGATCGATGACGCACGGACAGTGGACCGGCGTCGCCGTGCCCCGGCGCACCGTCCTGGCCGCAACCCTCCTGCTGCCGCTCGCCGCGTGTGCGGCACCCGCCACGGAGCAGCCGACCGCCGCGACGACCGCACCGGCGCCCACCGCCCCGCCACTCGACACCGCGGCCGTCGCCGCCCGGTTCGCCGATCTCGAGGGCCGCTTCGCCGCCCGGCTCGGCGTGTACGCCGTCGACGCGGGCGGCGGCCGCGAGCTCGCCCACCGGGCCGACGAGCGCTTCGCGATGTGCTCGACGTTCAAGACCCTCGCGGCCGCCGCGGTGCTCGACCGCACGCCCCCGGAGCACCTCGGCACCCGGGTGCACTGGACCACGGCGGACGTGGCGCCGTACTCGCCCGTCAGCCAGCAGCACGTGGCCGACGGGATGACGATCCGGGAGCTGTGCGACGCCGCGATCCGCTACAGCGACAACACGGCCGCCAACCTCCTCCTCGAGGAGCTCGGCGGCCCGGAGGAGATCACGACGTTCGCGCGCTCGCTCGGCGACACCGTGACCCGGCTCGACCGGTTCGAACCCGAGCTGAACACCGCGGTGCCCGGCGACGAGCGGGACACCACGAGCCCGCGCGCCATCGCCGGCACCTACCGTGCGCTGGTGCTGGGCGACCGCCTCGAGCCCGCCGACCGCGACCTGCTCACCGGCTGGCTCGTCGGCAACACCACCGGCGGCGCGCGGATCCGGGCCGGGGTGCCGGCCGGGTGGCGGGTGGGCGACAAGACCGGGACGGGCGGCTACGCGACCGCGAACGACGTGGCCGTGGTGTGGCCGCCGGACCGCGCGCCGATCGTGGTCGCGGTGCTCACCTCCAAGGCCGCCGCCGACGCCGACGCCGACGACGCGCTGCTCGCCGAGGCCGCCACGCTGGTGGCGGACGCGTTCGCCGGGCCCCCGAGCGGCTCGTCGTGATCGTCCACGGAGCGTCGGGAAAGCCACGTTCCCGACGCTGAATGACAGGAACGTGGCTTTCCTGGCACCGGGACGGGGCTACGCCGAGCGGGCCCGGACGGGCAGGCCGGCGGCCTCGTCGTCGGGGTCCGGCTCCAGCTCCCCCATCCGCCACAGCCGCGCGTACCGGCCGTCGGCGGCGAGCAGCTCGGCGTGCGTGCCCTCCTCCACGATCCGGCCGTCGTCGAGCACGACGATGCGGTCGGCGCGGGCGGCCGTGGCCAGCCGGTGCGCCACCACGAACGCCGTGCGCCGGGAGGTGACGCGGTCGCCCGCGGCGAGGACGGCAGCCTCGGTGGCCGGGTCGAGCGCCGCGGTGGCCTCGTCGAACAGGAGCAGGTCGGGGTCGGCGAGCTCCGCGCGGGCCAGCGCGACGAGCTGCCGCTGCCCGGCCGACAGGCCCTGGCCGCGCTCGCCGACGGGCTGGCGGAACCCGGAGGGCAGCGCGCGCACGAGGTCGAGCGCGCCGACGGCCCGGGTGGCGGCCTCGATCTCGGCCGGTGTGGCGTCGGGGCGGGCGTAGGCGATGTTGGCGGCGATGTCGCCGGTGAACAGGTGCGGCTCCTGCGGCACGATCCCGAGCCTGCGCCGGAACTCGCCCAGCCGGAAACGGCGCACGTCCACCCCGTCGACGAGTACCGCGCCCTTCCCGGTGTCGTAGAACCGCGCGACGAGCTTGACCACCGTGGACTTGCCCGCACCGGTGGCACCGACGAACGCGACCGTCTCGCCGGGTGCCACCCGCAGCGACACCCCGTGCACCGCCGGGCTCGGGGCCCCGGCGTAGGTGAACGTGACGTCGCGCAGCTCCACCTCCCCGCGCAGCCGCGCCGGTACCGGCACCGGGTCCTCGGCGGGCTCTGGCGGCACCGACGTGGGCGTGCGCAGCAGGTCGGCGATGCGGGAGAGCCCGACGCGGGCCTGCTGGTAGCCGTCGAACACCTGGGACAGCTGCTGCACCGGCGCGAAGAACAGGCCGAGGTAGAGCAGGAACGCGGTGAGCACGCCGGGCGTGAGGTCGCCCGTGGCGACCCGCGAGGCCCCCACCCCGAGCACGGCCGCCTGCGCGACGTCGGACAGCAGCGCCACGAACGGGAAGTAGGTGGCGATGTAGCGCTGCGCCCGCAGCCGGGAACGCCGGTAGGCGTCGCTGCGCCTGCCGAACGCGGTGGCGCTGTGCTCCTCCCGGACGTAGGCCTGCGCGATGCGCACGCCCGTGACGTTCTCCTGCATGTCGGCGTTGACCGCGCTCACCCGCTCGCGCGCCTCGGCATACGCGGCCGACGAGAGCCGCCGGAAGATCACGGTGGCGACGATCAGGGGCGGCAGCACGGCCAGCGCCACCAGCGCCAGCTCGAGGTCGGTGACCAGCAGCGCCACCGCCACCCCCACCACCGTGAGCAGGCTGACGACGGCCTGGGCGAGCCCGGTCTGCAGGAACGTCGACAGGGCGTCGACGTCGGTGGTCATCCTCGTCATGATCCGGCCGGACAGCTCGCGCTCGTAGTAGTCGAGCCCGAGCCGCTGCAGGTGGGCGTAGCTGCGCACCCGCAGCAGGTAGAGCAGGCTCTCCCCGGCGCGCGCGGTGACGATCGTCTGCGCCGCCACGACGAGCCAGCTCGCCGTGACGAGCCCGATCCCGAGCAGCGTGGCGATGACCAGCACGTCGGGTGCACCCGCGGTGATCCCGCCGTCGACCGCGAGCCGGGCGACCGTGGGGAACGCGAGCGTGGTGAGCGCATCCAGCGACACCAGCGCGATCCCGAGCGCGAGCAGCCCGCGCACCGGTCGCAGCAGCCGCCCGAGCCGGAACCGCGGGTCGGGTGCCGTGGGGTCCTCGGCGCCGAGGCGCGGCTCCTCCCGGGCCGGTGGCAGCGCGTCGACGGCGGCGAGCAGCTCGGGGGTGGCCGGCGTGGCCCCGGCCATCGCCGCGGGACCGCCCATCCCGCCGCCACGGCCGGCCCGCATCCCGGCGGCCGCCTCGCCCGCCCGCGGAGCGGCCCCCGCGGGGGCGGGCCGCTC
>NZ_JAHKRK010000341.1 GCF_019396355.1 Pseudonocardia nigra | reverse complement strand
CTCGCGATCACTGCGCTCCGCCTATCGGGCGCCACCAACATCGCCGCCGCGCTCCGCCACCACGCCCGCGACACCCTCCGGCCGCTGACCACCTACAAGATCACGTAGCAACTTTGCCGGGGCCCTGGGGCTCTCCCGCCCGTCTGCTTGTTCATACTGAGGTCAAGGTGGCTTGGATTCGGCGGGAGTTGCGTTCGGGTGGGGGAAGTCGAACTCTAACCCCGCGCCCGTGCACAATGCTGACCTGCTGCTTGTCCCCGGTCGCTTAACGCCGCTGCTATGGCTGGGTGCAGCGTTGAGATGTTGAGCCAGCAATTGCCCACCTCGTCAATGCGAATTCGGTCCAGCTGTCTAAGCAGCGATCTTCGATGAGCGACGACCGGCACCGCGACGACCGGCACCGCGACGGGTGTGGCAGTCGAGGAGGCGATGGCCACGGCGGTTGAGGCCGCGGTGGTCGAGCTGGCCCCGCCGGTTGGGGGTGCGCGCGGCGTGCACGGCGGTGGGCCGGTCGCGGGCCACGCACTACCGCCACCACCGGGCCACCACTGCCGCCCCGCCACAGAGCGACCGGATCCTGCGCGCCCACGGTGAGGTCCGCGAACGCCGCCGCCAGGCCAGCCACCCGCCCCGGGTGAAACCCGAGCTGGCGGCCACCGGCCCGGACCAGTGCTGGAGCTGGGAAATCACGAAGCTGGCGGGCCCGGCGAAGTGAACCTACTACCACCTGTACATGATCATCGGCATCTACTCCGCTACGGGCTGATCGCCGAGGGAGCGAGCGCCGCGCTGGCCGAGTGGCTACTCGCCGAAACCATCGCCAAGTAGCACATCACCCGTGACCAGCTGACCATCCACGCCGACCGCGGCACTTCGATGGCCTCCAAGCCGGTCGCGCTGCTGCTCGCCGACCACGGGATCACCATGTCACACTCGCGGCCGCGCTGCTCGAGCGACAACCCGTGCTCCGAGGCCCAGTTCAAGACGATGAAGTATCGCCCCGAGTTCCCCGAGCGCTTCGGCTGCATCGCCCACGCCCGAGCCTTCGGTCAGACCTTCCTGGCTGGTACAACCACGAGCACCGGCACTCAGGCATCGGCCTGCACACCCCGCCGACGTGCACTACGCCGCTGCCCGCCCGCGCCGACACCGTGACCGCCGCCTACACAGCCCATCCCGAACGGTTCGTCGGCAAGCACCCGAACCACCCGCGCTCCCCGGACCGGCGTGGATCAACAAGCCCGACCCGACCAACGCAACGAGTCACTGAAGGTCCTGTTCCAAGAAGGTCGACAGGTTCCGCACCCCGGTGCGAGACAGGGAGCATTGGAGCTGCTGTGGTTCCTGCTGCCCGTTGTGTGCCTCGTTGCGCTGGGCGGGATCGTCCGACTGGCCCGTGGGGTGAGGCGGGCAGCCGGGGTACTCATCCAGTCACGACACTGACCGGCGAGGCTCGAAGGGCCGGGCGGGATCGGAGGGCGGCGTGGGTCTGACAGCTCGGCAATGGGTCAGCGCCAGGTGACCTTCTTGGTGGGTGGCGGCGTCTGCTCGCTTCGACCGAGGACGAGGGGCTCGCCGTCCACGAGCACTGCGGCGATGCCCGGCAGGTCGCCCAGCGCGAAGCAGTCCAGCACGTCCTCGGCCAGCGACCCCGTGATCGGGCCGAGGATGAGCAGGTCGGCCGGGCGGCCGACGTCCAGGACGCCGACGTCGAGACCGTGCGCCCGGGCGGTGCTGCCCGTCGCGGCCGCAACCGCCACGGCCGGATCGACCCCGCAGACCGAGGCGAGGTATCCGAGGTTGCGGAGCATCCCGCGCGGGATGACCCCGGTACCGCCGGGGGTGTCGGTGCCGAGTGTCAGGCGGTGCAGCTCATCGCGCTCGGTGAGCCGGTCGACCGTCACCTTCGTCGCGCGGTAGTTCATCGAGCTGCACACCTCCACGGCCGACGGCAACTCATCGATGGTCTGCCGGATCTCGTCGTCCGGCATGGGGATCGGCCCGCCCGAGATGTGCGCCACGACGTCAGGCCCCACGGCGGAGACCAAGTCGTAGCCGGCGACGCGGCTGGAGCCGGACCTCGATACCCCCCCGGAGTGCATCTTCACCGTGATGCCGCGCTCGCGTGCCCACTCGACGTACTGCTCCGGCTCACCGGACGGCAGGTGGTTCCAGTCGTAGAAGATGAACTTGGCGTGCTGGCAGCCTTCCTCGATCAGGCGATCGAAGTGGCTCTCGCTCATCCCCGGTGTCAGCAGCACGGTGCCGCAGTGCGCCTTGACGCCCGAGGGTCGAACCCGCCCGGTCGTGTGGCGTGACGTCACGGCGAGGCTGGTCACCAGCTCCGGTGTCAGGTCGTCGAAGGCCAACCCGGGCACGTGCAGCTCCCCCGCCGACACCATGGTCGTCGTGCCCCCGTGCAGGTAGTTGCGCACCCAGCCGATAGAGTTCTGTGCGGGAGTCCACTCGCCGAAGGTCGGGTGCACGTGTCCGTCCACCAGTCCCGGGATGACGCTGAGGCCACCTGCGGAGATGACGTGGTCGGGAGCCGCCACGTCGTCCCCGATCGCGGTCACGACGCCGTCGGTGATCACGACCTGGGTGTCCCGGTGGACCGGTGCGCCGATCTCGCCGGTGACCAGTGTCGCGATGTCGGTGATGAGCGTGGTCGCCACAGATGTCCTCCTCGGCAGCGCGGCTGGCAAATGTATATCGGATCCAATACCCTGGTGACTAGGCTGCGACGCGCGATCCGCGAGCGCGCCACCGTCTGAGAGGGGATGCTGGTGGAGTCCGTGCCCGAGGCGCGCGTCGCGGGGTTCTCGCGCCCGCAGACCGCCCAGCAGGCCGTGCTCGCGGAGATCCGCGGTCTCATCATCCGAGGTGAGATCCCTCCGGGCGCGCCGATTGGGCAGGAGGGGCTTGCCGAGCGCTTCGGCGTCAGCCGAGTCCCGGTGCGGGAGGCGCTGAAGATCCTCGAGGGCGAGGGGCACATCACCTACACCGCACACCGCGGCTACACCGTGACGCGCCTCGAGGTCAGTGACCTGCTTGAGGTGTACCGGTTGCGTGCGCTGCTCGAGTCCGACGCGGCGTCCGAGGCCGTGCCGCGCATCGAGGACGAGCACCTGGCCCGGATGCGGCAGGCGATGGATGCGATGGATGATGCCGCCGACGCCAAGGACATGGTGAAGTTCAGCGTCCACAACCGGGTCTTCCACTTCGCGGTGCTCGAGCCGAGCGGCATGACGCGCGCCATCCGGATGATTCGCCACCTGTGGGACACCACGGACCCGTACCGGTCCCTGTACTTCGTCAAGCCGCTGAACCGCGAGACGATGAACAGCGAGCACGCGGAGATCCTCGAGGCCTGCCGTGCCCGCGACGTCGACCTGGTCGTGCGGCTGCTGAACGTGCACCGCAATCACGCGGTCGACGACCTGCGCGCGCAGAAGGACTCGTGGTCGGCGTGACGGACGCCGGCGACTCGGCTCCCGAGGAGCGTCGCCGTCTGGGGTGGGAGCGCCTGTCACAGTTGGGCCACTCGCTACCCGAGCCTCTGGCAGCCAAGGGCGGCTACGTCGCCGCCCGGGCGTTCGGTGGAGCGCTCTGGGTCGCCGGCCACACCGGCCGCGGCCCCGAGGGGCCGCGTCTGACGGGGGTCGTCGGCGACGACGTGACGCTCGAGCAGGCACAGGAGGAGGCGCGCCGCGCCGCCGTGAACCTGCTCGCCGCCGTCGACGGCTGCCCGTCCTTGACGGCCGGGCTGGGGTCGGTCGAGGCGCTCCTGCACGTGCGCGTCTTCGTCGCTGCGACAACGGAGTTCGACCGTCACCCGTTGGTCGCGGACGCCGCCAGCCAGCTGCTGCACGACGTCCTCGGGCCCGCCGCGGGCACGCATGCGAGGACCGCCGTCGGCGTCTCCTCGTTGCCCGGCGGCTCGGCGGTCGAGCTCGAAGCCGTTCTCGCGTACGCCGGCTGACCGCAGGGCACGGGCGATCGCCGCGCCGAGCAGGACGCCGGCCGCGATCGTCGCCGCGACGCCGCCCGCCGCCCGCAGCCGCCCCTGAAAGACCCCGGTTGGCACGACCGCGCGGCCGCGCGACTCCGCAGCATCGGGCGTCGGCACCTCGTCTCCGCGAACGGGCACATCGATCCGCCCGACGAACTGGCTGATGAGCTGGCCGCTGACCTGGTCGACAGCGGCGCCACCGAGCTGGCCGGCGTCTGCGGCCGGTCGCACGGTGAACTCGTTCAGCAGCTGCATCGCGCACTTCCCAGGACGGTGGCGCGAGAAGAATCTTCGCTGAAGCCTTGCTTTGTATACCGGATCCAAGACACAGTATGCAGGGTGTCGGGAGTCACACGTCGAGCGGAGGAGCGGTACGTGCTGAGCAAGGGCATCGGGTTGTTCCCCACCGAACCGGTGGGCGCGATGTGCGACTACGTCCGGCTCTGCGAGGACCTGGGCTACGACAACGTCTGGTTCGGGGACTCGCAGAACATCTGGCGCGAGTCCAGCGTCGTGATGGGCGCCGCCGCGGTCGGTACCGAGCGCATCGTGTTCGGCACCGGTGTCACCAACGCGGTGACCCGGCACCGCTCCCTGCTCGCCTCCACGTGGGCCACGCTGGCGGAGTACACCGGCGGTCGTGCGGTCCTCGGGATCGGCACGGGCGACTCGTCGCTGCGCACGATGGGGCTGAAGCCGCTCAAACTCGCGGAGCTGGAGGAGGCGATCGCCGAGCTGCGCGCGCTGTTCCGCGGCGGGGAGGTCACAGAGGCCACCAGCGGTGCGGACTACCACCTCAACTACCTCGACGGCCCTATCGAGGTACCCATCTACATCGCGGCGTCCGCACCGAAGATCCTCCAGTTGTCCGGTCGCATCGCGGACGGCGTCATCGTCCTCGTCGGGACGGCCCCGCACTTCATCGAGGCCGCGCTCGAGCGGATCGAGGCGGGCGCCAAGGAGAGCGGCCGCACCCTCGACGATCTGCGCATCGTGCTCTGGACGCCGACGGCGATCCACGAGGACAGCAGGGAGGCGCGCGACCTCGTGCGCGCGCACGTCAGCCGGGTCGTGATCCGGCCGCTGCCGGCTCCGGTGGAGCCGCACCTGCAGGAGGCCGTCGACCGCATCCGCAGTTCCTACGACTACTACCACCACATGGACACCGAGGCGTCGCACGCCGACCTGGTGCCCGACGAGCTCGTGGACCTGTTCGCCCTTGCCGGCACCCCGGCGGAGTGCGAGAAGCGCCTGTCCCAGATCAAGGGCCTCGGCGTCGACCAGGTCTCCATCGTGCCGTTCGTCCGGCCGGGCCAGAGCAAGGAGTCGACCATCCGCGCCTTCGCAGACATCGCCTCCCGGATCTGACCGTGTCGAGTTCCGTCCAGCAACCCGCTCCGGGCAGCGACCTGCCCGGAGCGCCACCACCGCTGAAGCGGCAGCTGACGAGCGAGGACGGGCACCAGGGGCCGCCCCGCCCGTCCACCGATCGTGGCGCTGCCTGCCGTGCACCGGCCGCGACCGAGGCACCGGCGGCAGCGCCGGCCGCCACCACGTGGTACCTGGCGGCGCTCGGGCTG
>NZ_JAHKRK010000340.1 GCF_019396355.1 Pseudonocardia nigra | reverse complement strand
AACGGCACTTTCGTCCAATAGGTTTGGACGAAAGTGCCGTTCGTGCGGATCAGGTACAGGCGCGCAGGCGGAACTTCTGGATCTTGCCGCTGGGCGTGCGCGGCAGCTCGTCCATGATCGAAACACGGCGCGGCACCTTGAAGTTCGCCATCGTCGCGCGGCAGTGCGCCACCAGGTCCTCCTCCGTCGGTGCCGCGCCGGGGCGGGGCAGCACGAAGGCGTGGCCGACCTCGCCGAGCCGGGCGTCGGGGACGCCGATCACCGCGGCCTCGGAGACCGCGGGGTGCTCGGCCAGCAGCCGCTCGACCTCGGCCGGGTACACGTTGAAGCCGCCGACGGTGAACATGTCCTTGAGCCGGTCGGTGATCCGCAGGTAGCCCTCGTCGTCCATCCACCCGACGTCGCCGGTGTGCAGCCAGCCGTCGGGATCGATGGCGGCGGCGGTGGCGTCGGGGTCCTCGAAGTAGCCGAGCATCACGTTGTCGCCGCGGACCACCACCTCACCGGTCTCGCCCGGACCCACCGGCGTCCCCGTACTGCTCACCACCCTCACCTCGGTGCCCGGGATGGCCGTGCCGCAGCTCGTGGAGAGCCGGTGCTCGTCGGTGTCCGGCGGGCAGACGGTGGCCGTGCCGCAGGTCTCGGTGAGCCCGTAGGCCGTGATGACGTCGCGGAAGCCGAGCTCCGTGCGCATCCGGGTCAGCAACGGGACCGGCACCACCGTGGCGCCGGTGACCGCGAGCCGCACGCTGCTCACGTCGTACTCACCGAAGCGGGGGTGCTCGAGGATCGAGGTGTAGACGGTGGGGGCGCCCGGGAAAACGGTGATGCGCTCCCGCTCGATGATCTCGAGCGCGGCCGGCACGTCGAACACCGCCTGGGGCACGATCGTCGCCCGCCGGATCAGGCAGGCCAGCAGCCCGGCGCGGTAGCCGAAGCTGTGAAAGAACGGGTTGACCACCAGGTAGCGGTCGCCGGGGCGCAGGCCGACCATGTCGCTCCAGGCCGTGTTGACCCGCAGGTTGGCGGCGTGCCCGACCATTGCCCCCTTCGGGTAGCCGGTCGTGCCCGAGGTGAACAGGATGTCGGCCACGTCGTGCGGCCGGAGCGCAGCGATGCGGCGGTCGATCTCGGACTCCGGCACCGCGTCGGCGCCGGCCAGGAACTGCGCGAACGACAGCGCGGCCGGATCGCCGGTGTCGTCGACGGTGACGACCGTGTGCAGGTGCGGCAGGCCCGGCACCGGCGCCCGGTCGGTCGGCGGGGTGAGGTCGTCGCCACGCAGCATGGCCAGGTAACCCGCGTCCAGGAAGCCTTCGTGCACGACCAGCAGGCTCGCGCGCACCTTCCCCAGCGCGTACCGGGCCTCCTCGCCCTTGAAGCGCGTGTTGACCGGCACCAGCACCCCGCCCGCGGCCAGGATGCCCAGCGCGGCGACCACCCAGCTCGCGGAGTTCGGGGCCCACACCGCGGCCCGGTCCCCGGGCTGCAGGCCCCGCGCGACGGCCGCCCGGGCGAACCGGGTGACCTCGGCGTCGAGCGCGGCGTAGGTCAGCCTGCGGGCACCGTCGACCACCGCCTCGACGTCCGGCGCCTCGGCCGCGGCCGCACGCAGGCACGCGGGGACCGTCCGGATGTCCGTCGCGGTCGTCACGGCTGCAGTCCCGCCAGCCTGCCCACGCGCCTGCGCAGCTCCGGGCCGGAACCGAACAGCAGCTGGTTGGCCTTGCCGCGCTTGAGGTACAGGTGCGCGTCGTGCTCGAACGTGAAGCCGATGCCGCCGTGCAGCTGCACCGACTCGGCCGCCGCCTGCATCAGCGCGTCGGCGCAGACCACCCGCGCCAGTGGCGCCACCAGGTGCAGCTCCTCCGATCCAGCGGCGGCGGCGCGCACGGCGTACCAGGCGGTGGACAGCGCACCCTCGACCGTCACGGCGAGATCGGCGCACCGGTGCTTGAGCGCCTGGAACGAGCCGAGCGGCCGCCCGAACTGGTGGCGGACCTCGAGGTACTCCACCGCGCCCGCCAGGCAGGCCTTCGCGGCCGCCGCCGACTCGACCGCCAGCGCGGTCAGCATCAGGTCGGTGAGCAGGTCCACAGCATCCGGCCCCGCGCTCACCTGCACGGCATCGGCTTCGTGCAGGTCGATCTCGGCGAGCCGGCGCGTCTGGTCGAGCGCGACGCGGCTGCTGCGCAGCACGCCGGGGGCATCGGCGGGCACCGCGTACAGGCCGATCCCGGCATCGGCCCGCGCCACCACGAGCAGCACGTCGACCGCGGCGCCGTGCACGACGTGGTGCTTGGCGCCCCGCAGCACCCACCGCTCGCCATCGGCCGTCGCCGTGGTCGCGGTGGACCCGGTCGTCCAGCCGGCCTCGGGCTCGGCCACCGCCACGGCGACCGAAACGCCGTCCTCGGCGATCCGGGCGAGCAGCGCGTCGGCGGCCGGGGTGCCGCAGGCGTCGAGGACGGCCGTGGCGACGAGCGTGGCCGGCAGCGGCGAGGGCACCAGCCTCCTGCCGAACTCCTCGAGGACCGCGGCCGCGGCGGTGAAGTCCAGCCCCAGTCCGCCGCAGCGGGCCGGCACGAGGAGCGCGCCGAGCCCCAGCTCGTCGACGCCGCGCCGCCACAGCACCGGGTCGTATCCGGGCTCCCCCGCCATCGCTTGCCGGACCCGGGCGGGGTCGGCGTGCCGGTCGAGGAAGCCGGCGACGGTGCGGCGCATCTCGCGCAGCTCGGTGTCCTGGCTCGCGATGGAGGTCGCGCTGGATGTCGTCGCGCTGGTTGTCATCGCAGGGGCTCCTGGCATCAGCGGGGCAGGCCGAGCATCCGCTCGGCGATGATCGTGCGCTGCACCTCGTTGGACCCGCCGTAGATGGTGTCGGCGCGGGTGTAGAGGAACAGGCGCTGGGCGTCGGTGAGCTCGTACGGCGGCCCGTCCGTGACCAGGGCGGAAGCGCCCGCCACGTCGACGGCCAGCTCGCCGAGGTCGCGGTGCCAGGTGGCCCACTGCAGCTTCGAGATCGACGCCTCCAGGCCCGGGGTCCCGTCGCCGGAGGACGACAGCGTGCGGATCGCGGTGTAGCGCATCACCTTCAGGCCGATCCAGGCGTCGACGATCCGCGCGTGCAACGCCGGGTCGGCCAGCGCGCCGGACGTCCGGGCGGCGTCGGTCACCGCGGCCAGCTCGCGTTCGAACCCGATCTGCTGCCCGAGCGTCGCGACGCCGCGCTCGAACGCGAGGGTTCCCATCGCCACCCGCCAGCCGTCGCCCTCGGCGCCGACGAGGTTCTCCACGCCGGTCACGGCGCCGTCGAAGAACACCTCGTTGAACTCCGAGGTACCGGTGATCTGGGTGATGGGCCGGATGTCGATGCCGGCCTGGCGCATGGGCACCAGCAGGTAGGACAGCCCGCGGTGGCGCGACTCGCCCGGGTCGGTCCGGACGAGCACGAACGCCCAGTCGGCGACGTGGGCGAGCGAAGTCCAGGTCTTCTGGCCGGTGATGGCGTAGTAGTCGCCGTTGCGGACCGCGCGCGTCTGCACGCCGGCGAGGTCCGACCCGGCGCCCGGCTCGGAGTACCCCTGGCACCACAGCACCTCGCCGCTGAGGATCCCGGGGAGGAACCGGTCCTGCTGCTCGGGCGTGCCGAACGCCAGCAGCGTCGGCCCGAGCAGCTGCTCGCCGATGTACCCCAGCCGGCCGGGCGCGCCCGCGCGGGCGTACTCCTCGTGGAAGATCACCTGGCGGGTGAGGGAGGCGCCCCGGCCGCCCTTCCCGACCGGCCAGCCCAGGCCGATCCAGCCACCCGCGCCCAGCCGGCGCTCCCACGCCGCCCGCAGCTCGATGGCCTCGTGCTCGCGCCCCGGTCCCCCGGTGCCGACGGCGTCGGTGAATTCGCCGCGCAGGTTGTCGGCGAGCCACTCCCGTACCTCCGCGCGGAACTCCTCGTCCGCCGCGGTCAGCTCCATCCCGGTACCCATCGGGTCACGCCCCGTAGACGGGGGTGGCCGGTTCCGCGCGCGCGAGGAGATCGGCGATCACCGGACCCAGCTCGGCGGCGGGCCACCGGGAGTCGCGCACGGCGGGCTTGCCGTGCCGCCACCCGTCGGCCACGGACACCTCGCCCCCGCTGACCTCGAACACCCGACCGGTCACGTCCGCGGCCTCGTCGCTGCCCAGCCACGCGACGAGCGGCGAGACGTTCGCCGGGTCCATGGCGTCGAACCCCCTCGCCGGCCGGGCCATCGCCTCGGCGAAGATCGCCTCGGTCATCGGTGTGCGCGCCGCGGGCGCGATCGCGTTGACCACGACGTCGTAGCGCGCGAACTCCACCACGGCGACCTGTGTGAGCGCGACGATCCCGGCCTTGGCGGCCGCGTAGTTGCCCTGCCCGACGCTGCCCATCAGGCCGGCCCCCGAGGAGGTGTTGACGACGCGCGCCGCGACGGGGTCGCCGGACTTGAACCGGTCCCGCCAGTACGCCGCTGCGTGCCGCAGGGGCGCGAAGTGCCCCTTCAGGTCGACGCGCAGCACCATGTCCCATTCCTCCTCGGACATGTTCACCAGCATGCGGTCCCGGTTGATCCCCGCGTTGTTCACGAGCGTGTCGAGCTGCCCGTAGGAGCGGACCGCGGTCTGCACGAGCTCGGCGGCGTAGTCCCAGTCGGCGACGTCGCCGGTGCTCGCGACCGCCTCGCCCCCCGCCGCCCTGACCTCGACGGCCACCTGCTCGGCAGCGGGTCCAACGTCGTTGAGCACCAGCCGAGCGCCCTGCCGGGCGAACTCGAGCGCGTGGGCGCGCCCCAACCCCTGCCCGGCACCGGTGACGATCACCGACCGTCCCGCGCACACTTCGGTCATCGCAGTCACTCCACACTTCCCCGTCCGTCCGGCGCCACCCAAGCACAGTCGCCCACTCCATCGCAAGCAAGCGCTTGGTTGTCTCGCTCATCGGGAGGTGGTACGACTTCGTCCCGTGAGGGAATTCGCCGAGCGGCCAGGTGTCGCCGTGGTGACCGGCGGGACGGGCGGCATCGGCCAGACCGTGTGCCGGACCCTCGCAGCCCGCGGTTCCGCCGTCGCCCTGACCTATCGCTCCGACGCCGGCGCCGCGCAACGACTCGTCGCCGACCTGACCGCCGCCGGCGTCCGCGCGGTCGCCGACCCCGTGGACCTGACGGACCAGCGGGCCGTGACCCGGCACGTCACCTCGGTGCAGGAGCGGTTCGGCGCGATCCACACCGTGGTGCACGCCGCGGGCCCGCACGTCCCGATGGTCCACCTCTCGACGGTCTCCCCCGCGCGGTACGCGGCCCAGCTGGACCAGGAAGCGACGGCGTTCTTCACCCTTGTCCACGCCGCGCTGCCGGCCCTGCGCAGCAGCGCGGGTTGCGTCGTCGCCGTGACCACGGCGGCAACCAGCAGGTTCCCGGTCCGGGACGGGCTGTCGTCGGGCACGAAGGGCGCGGTCGAGGCGCTGGTGCGCGCGTTAGAGCGTGTCCCGTGGATCATGCGGGTCGGCTGCGGTAGATCTCTTCTGTGCTTGATCGCCACGACTTGACCGACGCGGAGTGGGCACGGCTGGAGCCGTTGCTGCCCGACCGGACACCGCGA
>NZ_JAHKRK010000034.1 GCF_019396355.1 Pseudonocardia nigra | reverse complement strand
GCAGAACCCGGCCGCGTCGTCGAACAGATCGACCTGACGATCAGCGCGCCCCAACGTCACCCCGAGATCCTCCCGCGGCGCGCCGCCCAGCAGGGCGACCGCCACGCGAAAGACACCAGCCACCTAGACGACCGCGCGTGCCGGTGGCGGGCTCGGCTTCGGGCCGGGTCTCGCGAGGGCGCCTCTCCCCGGGCCTGGCGGTGGCGGGTCGGGCCGGTAGTCGTGCGGTTCGCTGAAGTAGCTGTGCCCGGTGGGCGCGATCCACTCGATCCGCCCGTCGTCGTGGGCGGCTACCTGCCAGCCGGTGGTGTTTTTGCCTGTGGTGGTGGACGCAGCCGTCCACGAGGCCAGTGGATCCGGTGAGACGCTTGGATGCTGCCGTCGAAGTCCGGGTCGCGGCTCGACCCGGTGGAAGCGCTGCCCCTGGTGCTCGGTGAGACATCCGACGTGCGGGTCGGAAAGTGGCGCAGAACTGGTGCCGATTCGTTATTGACGCCCAAGACATCCGATCTCTAACGTGGTCGCGTTTCCGCAGAAGGGACTGCCGCGTGGCACGCATCACCGCTCTCGAGACCGCCGACGTGCGGTTCCCGACGTCACTGTCGCTCGACGGGTCGGACGCCATGAACCCCGACCCCGACTACTCCGCGGCGTACGTCCGGGTCCGCACCGATGCGGGCGACGACCTCGTCGGCCACGCCTTCGTCTTCACGATCGGGCGCGGCAACGACGTGCAGGTCGCGGCGATCCGGGCGCTGGCCCACCACCTCGTCGGCCGGGACGCCGACGAGCTGCTCGCCGACATGGGCGGGACGTGGCGCGGGCTGGTGCACGACTCGCAGCTGCGCTGGCTGGGCCCGGAGAAGGGCGTCATGCACATGGCGATCGGCGCGGTCGCCAACGCCCTGTGGGACCTCAAGGCCAAGCGGGCGGGGCTGCCGCTGTGGCAGCTGCTCGCCCGGATGACCCCGGAGGAGCTGGTCGACCTCGTCGACTTCCGCTACCTCACCGACGCCCTGACCCGCGACGAGGCGGTGGCGATCCTGCGCGCTGCCGAGACGGGCCGCGCGCAGCGCGAGGAGCAGCTGCTGCGCGAGGGCTACCCGGCCTACACCACCACTCCCGGCTGGCTCGGCTACGACGACGAGAAGCTCGCCCGGCTGTGCCGCGAGGCGGTGGAGGAGGGCTTCACCCAGATCAAGCTCAAGGTCGGCGCCGACCTGCACGACGACGTGCGGCGGCTGGGGATCGCCCGGCAGGCGGTGGGCCCCGACGTGCGGATCGCCGTCGACGCCAACCAGCGCTGGGACGTGGCCGACGCGATCGCCTGGATCAAGGAGCTGTCGAGCTTCGACATCGCGTGGGTCGAGGAGCCGACGAGCCCGGACGACGTGCTCGCGCACGCCGCGATCGCCCGCGGCATCGCCCCGATCCCGGTCGCCACCGGCGAGCACATGGCGAACCGGGTGATGTTCAAGCAGTTCCTCCAGGCGGAGGCGCTGCAGGTGCTGCAGCTCGACGCCACCCGGGTCGCCGGGGTGAACGAGAACATCGCGATCCTGCTGCTCGCCGCGAAGTTCGGCGTGCCGGTGTGCCCGCACGCCGGCGGGGTGGGACTCTGCGAGGCCGTGCAGCACCTGTCGATGTTCGACTTCGTCGCCGTGACCGGCACCCACGAGGGGCGGGTGATCGAGTTCGTCGACCACCTGCACGAGCACTTCGTCACGCCGGTGGCGGTCCGGGACGGCCGCTACCACCCGCCCACGGCGCCCGGTGCGGGCACCGAGATGCACGCCGCCTCCGTCGCCGACCACTGCATGAACCCCGATGGCTGACGCGCTCCGGCTCGGCCCGCTTGGCTTCGGCGGGGCGAACCTGGGCAACCTGTTCCAGGCCATGACCGACGAGGACGCGCACGCGATCCTGCAGACGGCGTGGGACTGCGGCATCCGGTACTTCGACACCGCACCGCACTACGGGCTCGGACTCGCGGAACGGCGGCTCGGGGCGTTCCTCGCCGGGAAGCCGCGGGCAGAGTTCGTCGTCTCGACGAAGGCCGGGCGGCTGCTGCGGCCCAGCCCGGAGACGGCGGACCGGCTCGACGAGGAAGGCGGCTTCGCCGTCCCGGCGGACACGGCGCGGGTCTGGGACCCCTCGCCCGACGGCGTGCGCCGCAGCCTCGAGGAGTCGCTCGAGCGGCTCGGGCTCGACCGCGTCGACGTGCTGCTGCTGCACGACCCCGACGAGTACGCCGACCCGGACGCCTCGATCGCCGCCGCGGTCCCGGGGCTCGTCGGCCTGCGCGAGGCGGGCCTGGTCGACGCCGTGGGCATCGGCTCGAAGTCGACCGACGCGCTCCTGGCCGGCGTGCGGACCGGCGGGCTCGACCTGCTCATGGTCGCGGGCCGCTACACGCTGCTCGAACAGCCCGCGGCGGCCGAGCTGCTGCCGGAGTGCCGCCGGTGCGGTATCGGGGTGGTGGTCGCCGGCGCGTACAACTCCGGGCTGCTGTCGTCCGCGCAGCCACGCGAGGACGCCCGCTACGAGTACGGCGCCGTCCCCGCCGAGATGCTCGCCAGGGCCCGCAGGCTCGCCGCAATCTGCGCCGAGCACGGCGTGGAGCTGCCCGTCGCGGCGTTGCAGTTCCCGCTACGCCACGAGGTCGTCCGCGCGGTGGCACTCGGGGCGACCGAGCCCGGCCACGTGCGGGAGAACGTGCGGCGCGCCGGCGTCCCGATCCCGGCCGCGCTGTGGGAGCACCTCGCCGCGGAAGGGCTGATCCAGTGATCAGGATCGATGCTCACCTGCACCTGTGGGATCTCGACCGCAGCGACTACGCCTGGATCACGCCGGCGCACGGGCCGCTGCACACGAGCGTGCTCCCGGGGCGGGCCGTGGCCGAGATGGACGCCTGCGGCATCGACCGGGCCGTGCTCGTGCAGGCCGAGGACTCCGAGACCGACACCGAGTTCCTGCTCGAGGTGGCGAAGCGGTGCGACCGGTTCGCCGGCGTCGTCGGCTGGGTGCGGCTCGACGACCCGGGTGTCGCCGAGGCGCAGCTCGACCGCTGGCAGGCCCACCCCGCGTTCTGCGGCGTGCGGCACCTGGTGCACGACGATCCCCGCGACGACTTCCTCGCCCTGCCGGCCGTCCGGGCATCGCTGGGCCTGCTCGCCGCGCGCGGCGTCCCGTTCGACGTGCCCGACGCCTGGCCTCGGCACCTCGCCGCCACCGCCGAGCTCGCGGGGGCGCTCCCGGAGCTGACCGTCGTCGTCGACCACCTCGGCAAGCCGCCGCACGGGCGGCCCGATTTCGGGGAGTGGCGCAGGGTCCTCGCCGACGTCGCGGCCCGGCCGAACACCGTGGCGAAGGTGTCCGGGCTGCAGGTGCCCGGCATCCCGTTCACGGCCGAGGTCCTGCGCCCGGCATGGGACGCCGCACTGGAGCTGTTCGGGCCGGACCGGCTGATCTGGGGCAGCGACTGGCCGATGACGCTGCTCACCGCCGGTTACGCCGGCACCTGGGAGGTGCTGGCGGGGCTCATCGGTGAGTTGACGCCGGCCGAGCAGGAGAAGATCCTCGCCGGCACGGCGGTCCGGACCTACCGCCTGGGGGAGGGCACGTGCTGACCGGGATCCACCCGCTGCTGACCGGGCCGCTGCTGGCCCACCTCGACGCCATGGGGCACTCCGATGCCGTCGTGCTCGCCGACGCGCACTTCCCGGCCGAGCGGCTGGCCCCGCGTTCGCTCACGTTCCCCGGGGTGACGACGCCGGACCTGCTCGCGGCGATCCGCACCGTGGTGCCGCTGGACGACGCGCCCGCGCTCGACCTCATGGCGACCCCGGACGGGGAGCGGCTGCCGGTGCAGGACGCGCTCGCGGCGGCCGCCGGCACGTCCGACATCCGGTTCCTCGACCGGCACGCCTTCTACGAGGTGGCCGCATCGGCGTTCCTGATCGTGCGCACGGGGGAGACGCGCGTCTACGGCAACGTGCTGCTGCGCAAGGGGGTGGTGACCACATGAGCGGTGCGCAGGAACTGCTGCTCGACGTGCGCGGGGTGGCCAAGAGCTTCCCGGGCGTCAAGGCGCTGGAGGACATGCACCTGAACCTGCGCCACGGCGAGGTGCTCGCGCTCGTCGGGGAGAACGGCGCGGGCAAGTCGACGCTGATGAAGCTGCTGTCCGGCATCTACACCCCGGACGCGGGGGAGTTCTTCCTGGAGGGGCGGCCGCTGCGGGTGGCGGGGCCGCGCGACGCCCTGGAGCAGGGCATCAGCATCATCCACCAGGAGTTCAACCTGATGCCCGACCTCACGGTCGCGCAGAACATCTACATCGGCCGCGAGCCGCGCCGCGGCGGGTTCTTCCTGGGGGAGCGGGCGCTCAACACCCGGGCGCAGGAGCTCATCGACCGGCTGCAGCTGCCGCTGCGGCCCACCCAGCTCGTCGGCACCCTCACCGTCGCGAAGCAGCAGATGGTGGAGATCGCCAAGGCGCTGTCGTACGACGCCAAGGTACTGATCATGGACGAGCCGACCGCGGCGCTCAACGACGCCGAGGTGCAGGTGCTGCACGACCTCATCCGCCGGTTCCGCGGTCCCGGCACCGGGGTGATTTACATCTCGCACCGGATGGACGAGCTCAAGGCGATCTCCGACCGCATCACGGTGATCCGCGACGGCCACTACGTGGACACGCTCGACACCGCGAGCACGACGATGCCGGAGGTCATCGCGCGGATGGTCGGGCGCGAGATCACCACCGACGCCCGGCCGGAGGGCGTGCGCGCCGACCGGCCCGTGGTGCTCTCGGTGCGCGGCCTGACGACCAAGGCGCTGCTGCGGGACGTGTCGTTCGACCTGCGCGAGGGCGAGATCCTCGGGTTCGCCGGGCTGATGGGCGCCGGGCGCACCGAGGTCGCCCGCGCGCTCGTCGGCGCCGACCCGGTGGAGTCCGGCGAGGTCACGCTGCGCGGCGAGCCGGTGCGCATCGCGAACCCGGCCGACGCCGCGAAGTTCCGGATCGGCTACCTGTCCGAGGACCGCAAGCACCTCGGGCTGCTGCTCGAGCAGGACGTCAGCGCGAACATCGGGCTCAGCTCGGTACGGGAGCTGTTCTCGTCGTTCGGGTTCGTGCGGTCGGGCGCGATGCGCAAGCGGTCGACCGAGTTGGTGGCGGACCTGCGGATCAAGACGCCGTCGATCGACCAGACCGTGAAGAACCTTTCCGGCGGCAACCAGCAGAAGGTCGTCATCGCGAAGTGGCTCGTGAAGGACTGCGACGTCCTGATCTTCGACGAGCCGACGCGCGGCATCGACGTGGGCGCCAAGGAGGAGATCTACCGGTTGCTCAACGAGCTGGCGAGTGCCGGAAAGTCGATCATCATGATCTCCTCGGAGCTGCCGGAGGTGCTGCGCATGTCCCACCGCGTCGTCGTCATGAGCGAGGGCCGGGTCACCGGGCGGCTCGAGGCGGGCGAGGCCACCCAGGAGAGCGTGATGCACTACGCCACCCTCCGTCCCGACGAAGATCCTTCGATGTCGAAGGCAGGAGCGAGATGAGCACGCCAACCGTCAGCACGGAGAAGGAGAACGCCGCCCCCGCGGGGGTGCGCCGGACGGTGCGCGACCGGATCCAGCAGTTCCTGGCGTTCGCGAGCCTGATCGCCATCTTCGCGTTCTTCTCGATCGTCAGCCCGAACTTCCTCAACTACGGCAACGTCACGAACATCCTGTTCTCCACGGTGGTGATCGGCGCGCTGGCGCTGGGCACCACGTTCGTGATCATCACCGGCGGCATCGACCTGTCGCTGGGCACGGGGATGGCGCTGGCCGCGGTGATCTCCGGCGTCCTGATCGTGAACCTGGGCGTCCCCCTGCCGCTCGGGGTGCTGGGCGCGATCCTGTTCGGCGGCCTGATCGGGTTCGTCAACGGGTTCAACGTGTCCGTGCTCGGGTTGCCACCGTTCATCGCGACGCTGGCGATGATGCTCGTCGCGCAGGGCCTCGCGCTGGTGATCTCGGGCAGCACGCCGATCTACTTCACCGACTCGCCGGGCTACATCGAGCTGTCCATCGGCAGCATCGTCCCCGGCACCGACTTCCCGAACGCGGTGCTCATCCTGGCCGTGGCCGCGGTGCTGGCGTACGTGCTGCTCAACAAGACCGTGCTCGGCCGCTACACGTACTCGATCGGGAGCAACGAGGAGGCCACGGCGCTGTCGGGCATCGACGTGCGCCGCTGGAAGATCCTCATCTACACGCTCGCCGGCCTGTTCACCGGCCTGGCCGGCGTGCTGATCTCCGCGCGGCTGGGCTCCGCCCAGCCCGCCACCGGCATGGGCTACGAGCTGCAGGCGATCGCGGCGGTCGTCATCGGCGGCACGTCGCTGTCCGGGGGCAAGGGCTCCATCGTCGGCACCGTGATCGGCGCTCTGATCATCTCGGTGCTCAACAACGGGCTCCAGATCATGTCCATCCCGCAGGAATGGCAGAACGTCATCCTCGGCATCGTCATCCTCCTCGCCGTCTACGCGGACATGGCGCGGAGGCGGGCCTGAGGCCCATCACCCAACGGCTCGATCAAGGGAGTTCGGTCCACATGCGCATCCGAAAGATCGGAGCGGCCGTCGCGGCCGCGGCGCTGGCACTCGCGGTCAGCGCGTGCGGCTCGCAAGCCGAGGGCGGTGGTGGCGGCGGCGAGCAGCCGTACATCGCCATCGTGTCCAAGGGCTTCCAGCACCAGTTCTGGCAGGCCGTCAAGCAGGGCGCCGAGCAGGCGGCCCAGCGGCACGGCGTCGAGATCAGCTTCGAGGGCCCGGCCACCGAGGCCGACATCGAGGCCCAGGTGACGATGCTGACCAACGCGCTGAGCCGCCAGCCCGACGCGATCGGCTTCGCGGCACTGGACTCCCGGGCCGCCGCGCCGCTGCTGCAGCAGGCGCAGACCCAGGACATCCCGGTCATCGCGTTCGACTCCGGCGTCGAGAGCGACATCCCGGTCACCACGGCGGCCACCGACAACAAGGCCGCTGCCGCCGAGGCGGCCAAGCACATGGCCGAGGCGCTGGGCGGCACCGGCAAGGTCGCGATGGTCGTGCACGACCAGACCAGCCGCTCGGGGATCGACCGCCGCGACGGGTTCGTCGAGTGGATGGAGGCCAACGCCCCCGGCATCGAGCTGCTCCCGCCGCAGTACGGCGGCGGCGACCAGCTCGAGTCGGCCAACATCACCAAGGCGATCATCACGGCCAACCCGGACGTCGCGGGGATCTACGGGTCGAACGAGGGCTCGGCCATCGGCGTGGTCCGCGGTGTCCAGGAGAGCGGGGCCACCGGCATCACCGTGGTCGGCTTCGACTCCGGCCAGGCCCAGATCGACGCCATCCGCGACGGCACGATGCTCGGCGCGATCACGCAGAACCCGATCGGGATGGGCGAGCAGCTCGTCGACGCCGCGGTCAAGGCGATCAACGGCGAGCAGCTGCCGCCGGTGATCGACACCGGGTTCTACTGGTACGACCAGTCGAACATCGACAGCCCGGAGATCCAGAACGTGCTGTACAAGTAGAACCGCCTCAGCACGCGAACGGCACTTTCGTCCGAACCCATCGGGCGAAAGTGCCGTTCGTGTCGTTCAGCCCAGGGCCTTTCGGAGCCAGGCCACCACGCCGCTGATGTGCACCGTCGCCTGGGCGCTCGTGAGCTCGGCGTCGCCCATCTCCAGCGCGTCGACGATGAGGTGGTGCTCGGTCAGGGTGCGCTCGACCGTGCCCTCCTCGCTGAGCCCGCGCCAGACCCGCGCCCGCAGCGTGCTGCTGGACAGGGTGTCGAGCAGCTGGGTGAGGTAGGCGTTGCCGGACAGCTGGGTGATGTAGCGGTGGAACACCATGTCGTGGGCCACGAGGTCGTCCACCGACGTGGTGCCGTGCACCTCCGCGAGCAGGCCCCGCAGGTGCTCGACGTCCGCCGCGGTGATGCGCTGGGCCGCCAGTGCCGCGGCGGCCGGTTCGAGCATGCGCCGCACCTCGAACAGCTCCAGCACCGAGGCGTCCTGGTGGATCTCGAGGACGAACGACATCGCGTCGAGCAGGAGGCCGGGGTTCAGGCTGGTGACGTAGGTGCCGTCGCCGCGCCGCACGTCGAGCACCCGGATGACCTCGAGCGCCTTCACCGCCTCGCGCAGCGAGCTGCGCGACAGGCCGAGCGACTCGCTCAGCTCCTTCTCCGGCGGCAGCCGGTCGCCCGGTTTGAGCTCGCCGGACCGGATCATTGCCTTGATCTTGAGGATCGCCTCGTCGGTGACCGCCACCCGACGAGTCTCGCAGGTCGGGGTCGCCACGCGAAAATCTCCGGCGCCCGATGTCGAGACCGGCTCCGCGACTCCGACCGCTGCACGAACGGGGGCCCGGCCGGGCGCTCGGACGCGCAGGAGAGGATCGCGACATGCACATCGTGACATCGCCCGACGGCACCCCCATCGCCGTCGACCGGGTGGGGGAGGGGCCTGCCGTCGTGCTGGTCGGCGGGGCGTTCCAACACCGCGCGATCGACGAGCCGACGGCCCGGCTCGCCGCTCTGCTCGGGGAGCGGTTCACCGTCCACCACTACGACCGGCGCGGCCGTGGCGACAGCGGCGACACCGCGCCGTACGCACCGGAGCGTGAGGTCGAGGACCTCGCCGCGGTGATCGAGGCGGCCGGTGGGAGCGCGCGCGTGTTCGCGATGTCCTCCGGCGGGGCGCTCGCCCTCGACGCCGCCCGAGCGGGCCTGCCGATCCGGAAGCTCGCCCTGTACGAGCCGCCGTTCATCGTGGACGCGAGCCGCCCGCCGGTGCCCGCCGACTACCGGGAGCACCTGACCGCGCTCGCGGCGGGCGGCCGCCACGGTGAGGCGGTGGAGTACTTCCTCACCCGGGCCGTCGGCCTGCCCGCCGAGATGGTGGCCGGCATGCGCCAGGCTCCGATCTGGCCGGTGTTCGAGAAGGTGGCCCCCACGCTGGCCTACGACGCCGCGTTCGTGGCCGAGCACATGGCCGGGAGCGCCGAGCCGCTGCGGCGGTGGACCGGGGTCGAGGTGCCCGCCCTGGTCGTGACCGGCGGTGCCAGCCCCGAGCACTTCCACACCGGTGCCGACGCGCTGGCCGCCGTCCTTCCGGGCGCGCAGCGGCGCACCCTGCCCGGCCAGACCCACGAGGTCGACCCCGAGCAGCTGGCCCCGGTCCTGTCCGAGTTCTTCCACTGATCCGAGGGGGATGCGATGAAGTACATGCTGATGATCTTCGACAACCCGGACAGCCGCGAGTTCTTCTTCAGCGACGCGGGCGCGCCGCTGATGGCGGAGATGGACGCCCTGCTCGCGGAGCTGACCGAGTCGGGCGAGCTGGTGAGCACCGAGGCGCTCGCCGACCCGGCGCAGACACGGAGCATCCGGGCCCGCGACGGCGTCCCGGTGGTGACCGACGGCCCGCTCGCCGAGGCCAAGGAGTACTTCGGCGGTTACCTGATCGTGGAGTGCGAGTCGATCGAGCGCGCCACGGAGATCGCCGCCCGCTGGCCGAACGCGAAGGCCGGTGGCGCGATGGAGGTGCGGCCGATCCTCGACCCGGCCGGGACGGAGATGTGACGAGTCCTCGCCTCGAGGACCTGCTGCGCACCCTCGCGCCGCAGGTCCTCGGCGCGGTCGTCCGCCGCTACCGGCAGTTCGACGCCGCCGAGGACGCGGTGCAGGAGGCGCTGCTGGCGGCGGCGACGCAGTGGCCGACCGGCGGGGTGCCGCAGAACCCGCACGGCTGGCTCGTCACCGTCGCCTCGCGGCGGCTGATCGACGCCGTGCGCAGCGAGCACGCGAGCCGCCGCCGGGAGGAGCAGATCGCCGCGCTCGCGCCGCCCGACGAGGCGCCCGCCGCCGACGACGCCGCCCCCGACGGGGACGACACCCTCCTGCTGCTGTTCCTGTGCTGCCATCCCGCGCTGTCGGCGCCGTCGCAGCTCGCGCTGACGCTGCGCGCGGTCGGCGGGCTCACCACGGCGGAGATCGCCGCGGCGTTCCTCGTGCCCGAGCCGACGATGGCCCAGCGCATCAGCCGGGCCAAGAAGACGATCAGGACCAGCGGCGCAGCGTTCGCGCTGCCGCCGGACGCCGAGCGCGACGAACGCCTCGCGGTGGTGCTCCACGTCCTCTACCTGATCTTCAACGAGGGCTACACGGCCTCGTCCGGGCGCGACCTCGCGCGCGCCGAGCTGACCGGCGAGGCCATCCGGCTCACCCGGATGCTGCGCGCGCTGCTGCCCGCAGACGGCGAGGTCACCGGCCTGCTCGCGCTCATGCTCCTCACCGACGCCCGTCGCCCGGCGCGCGTCGGCCCGGACGGCGACCTGGTGCCCCTGGCCGAGCAGGACCGCAGCCGCTGGGACGCCGCCGCGGTGCGGGAGGGCCTCGCGCTGGTCGAGGACGCGCTGTCGGCCGGGGTGCCGGGGCCCTACCGGCTGCAGGCCGCCATCGCCGCGGTCCACGCGGAGGCGGCGAGCGCCGAGGACACCGACTGGCGCCAGATCGTGGCCCTCTACGAGCTGCTCGGCCGGGTGGCGCCGGACCCGATCGTCACCCTCAACCACGCCGTGGCACTCGGGATGCTGCGCGGCCCGCGGGCCGGACTGGACCTGCTGGCCCCGCTCGACGCCGACGACCGGATCAGCGGCCACCACCGGCTCCCCGCCGTGCGCGCGCACCTGCTGGAGCGGGCGGGCGAGGACGACGCGGCCCGCGCCGCGTACCGGGAGGCCGCCCGCCGCACCCACAGCGTCCCGGAGCGGCGCTACCTCGAGCGCCGGGCCGCCCGGCTCGGCAAGGGCGGCGGGCCGGGTCAGGTGCCGGGCGGCTCGTAGCGCCCGTCGACCGCGGTCCAGCCGCCGTCCACGGTGAGCACGCTGCCCGTCACGAAGCTGGCGGCGTCGGAGGCGAGGTAGACGACGGCTCCGGCCAGCTCCTCGGGCCGCGCCCAGCGCCCGAGCGCGCTCTTGGCGGCGTAGGCGGCGTACCAGTCGGCGTCGGCCCGGATCTGCGCGGTCAGCGGCGTCTCGACCACGCCCGGGGCGACCGCGTTGACGCGGACCCCGCGGGGGCCGAGCTCCGCCGCGGCGGTGCGCAGCAGCTGCACGAGCGCGCCCTTCGTGGCGGCGTAGACGCCCTGGCCGGGCTCGACGGTGAACGCGCGGATCGAGGAGAACCCGATGATCGAGCCGCTGCCCCGCTGCGCCATCGGGGCGCCGAACGCGCGGACCAGGTCGAAGGAGGCGCGCAGGTTGAGGTCGACGACGCGGTCGAACTCGGCGTCGGCGTAGTCGAGCAGCCGCTTGCGCACGTTGGTGGCGGCGGTGAAGACGAGCACGTCCACGTCCCCCAGCTCGGCGGGCGCCCGGCGCACGGCGTCGCGGTCGAGCACGTCGAGCCCGTAGGACGACGCGCTCCCGCCGATCGCGTACGCGGTGGCCGCGGCGGTGCCGGAGTCGCGGTCGGCGCAGACCGCGGTGGCACCGTGCGCGGCGAGCGCCCGGGCCGCCTCGCGGCCGATGCCGCTGCCGGCGCCCACGACGACGGCCCGCCTGCCGTCGAGGCGGAACAGCTGCTGGTAGTCCACGTCGGTCCCCTTCACGCCGGGCGGATCACGGCCATCCGCGTCACGGTCAGCTCCTCGACGGCGAACCGCGGGCCCTCCCGCCCGGCGCCGGAGTCCTTCACCCCGCCGTAGGGCATCGTGTCCGAGCGGAAGCCAGGCACCTCGTTGACGACGACGGCGCCGACCTCCAGCCGGTCGACCGCCCGGAACGCGGTGGCGAGCGAGCGGGTGAAGACGCTCGCGTGCAGGCCGTAGCGCGAGGCGTTGACGGCGTCGAAGGCGGCCTCGAGGTCGGGCACCCGGCGCACGCACACCACCGGCCCGAAGATCTCCTCGTCCCAGGCGGGCACGCCGTCGGGGACGTCGACGAGCACGGTCGGCAGTTCCGTCCCGATCCGGCGGGCACCCGCGGCCACCGCCTCGTCGACCCACGCGGTCACCCGGGCCTGCGCGCCGCCGTCGATCAGCGCCGACACCCGCGTCCACTCCTCCCGCGGGTCGCCCACGCGGACGTCGGTCAGCCCGGCCGCGAGCCGGTCGAGCAGCGCGTCCGCGACGGCGTCCTCCACCAGCACCCGCTGCACCGAGATGCACGCCTGGCCCGAGGCGTAGAAGCCGCCGCGCAGGATCGCGGCCGCGGCGGCGTCCAGGTCGGCGTCGGCGGCCACGCACAGCGCGGCGTTGGACCCCAACTCCAGCAGCACCTTGCGGGGTGCGGCGGCGCGGGCGATCGCGTGCCCGGTGGCGGCCGAGCCGGTGAAGGACACCGCGCCGATGCGCGGGTCGGTGACCAGCGCGGACCCCACGGCGGCGTCGCCGGTGACGAGCTGCACCATCGCGGCCGGTGCTCCGCACGCCGCGGCGGCCTCCCGCAGCGCGTGCACCAGCCACAGCGTCGCGAGCGGGGTCGGCGGCGCCGGCTTCACCACCACCGGGCAGCCGGCCGCGACCGACGGCCCGACCTTGTGGGCCGCCAGCAGCAGCGGGTAGTTGAAGCCGGTGATCCCGACGACCACGCCGATCGGCCGGCGCGTCCAGAACCCGACGAGGCCGTCGCCCGAGGGCAGCAGGTCCAGCGGCACGGTCTCGCCGTGCAGCCGGGCCACCTCCTCCGCCGACGCCTGGAGCGTCACCAGCGAGCGGTCCACCTCGACCCGGCAGTCCACCAGCGGCTTTCCGGTCTCCAGTACGAGCAGCCGCTCGAGGTCCTCCCGGCGGGCGGCGAGCGCGTCCCGGGCGCGCAGCAGCACGTCGCGGCGGGTGTGCGAGGGCAGCGCCGCCACGGTGGCCCGGACGGCGAGGGCGGCCTCCAGCGCCGCCTCGGCGTCGGCGACGGAGCCGACCGGCGCCGGGGCGACCACCGAGCCGTCATAGGGGAAGCGGACGTCGGCGGTGGCCGCGGTGGGTCGCCAGTCGCTGCCGACGGGCAGGCCGGCGGGGAAGGGCAGCGTGATCGGGTCCACGGCGGTCATCGGGTCAGGAAGCGGTGTGCCGCCTCCGCGTAGACGTGGGTGCAGGCCACGATGTCCTCGACCTCCACGAACTCGTCGACCTGGTGGGCGATCCACTTGCCGCCCGGCCCGTAGACGACGGTGGGGATCGCGGCGTCGCGGGTGAGGATGGTGCCGTCGGTGGCGCCGGGGACGCCGCCGTAGCGGGCCGGTTCCCCGAGCACGGCCTCGTGTGCCGCTGCCAGCGCGACGACCAGCGGGTCCTCGGCGGCGATCTCCACGCACGGCCGGTCGTCGACGACGGTGACCGCCGCGGTGACGCCGTCCGGTGTGCCCGCCTCGGCGGCGAGGCCGCCGACCGTGGCGACGAGCGCGGCGTGGTCGATCCCCGGGATCGTGCGGACGTCGACGCACACCGTGGCGCGTCCCGGGATCACGTTGATCTGGTCGACCGAGCCCGCCTCCACCACGGTCGGGGTGAGGTAGACGGCCCCGAGGTGCTCGTGGGCGGGGTGCTCGGCCTGCAGCCGCGCCTGCAGGTCGGCGAGCGCGACGAGCAGCCGCCCGAGCGGGGCCACCGGGTTGCGGCCGTGCTGGGGCATCGCGCCGTGCGCCATCGCGCCGTGGAGGTCCACCCGGATCCGGATCGCGCCCTTGGCGGAGGTGCAGATCTCGCCCTCCTCCGGCTCGCAGACGATCGCGCCGTCGATCGTGGCCGCGAGGGGGGTGGCGGCGAAGTGCTTCGCGCCGAGCATCATCCCCTCCTCGTCGACGAGCGCGCACACCGCGACCCGGCCCGGGAACGGCCCGGCGAGCTGCAGCGCCCGCGTGGCGTGCAGCATCGCCGCGACCCCGGACTTCATGTCCGCGGCGCCGCGGCCGTAGAGGCGGCCGTCGCGGACCTCGGCCCCGTACGGGTCGACGGTCCAGCGGTCGGGGTCGCCCTCGGTGACGACGTCGGTGTGCCCCTCGAAGGCGAGCGTGGGGCCCGGGCCGCCGCCACCCTCGACGACCGCGACGACGTTCGGGCGCCCCGGCGCCACCTCGGTGATCTCCGGCTCCCAGCCGAACCCGCGCATCGTCTCGGCCACCAGCGCGGCGGCCGCCGCCTCCGTTCCGCCGTGCTGCAGCTCGTGCACGGTGCGCAGCCGCACCAGCGCGCGGGTGAGCTCGACGACGCCGGTGTCGTCGACGGGGAACGTCCGCGGCCGGGCGCTGCTGGTCGATCTCACGGGGCCTCCTCGGGGTCGGTGCCTGCGCCGCGGGCCAGGTCGGCGGCCCGCACGCCCGCGAGCGCGCCGCGGATCGTGGGGACCGCGGCGACGAGCCGCCGGGTGTAGGGGTGCTCGGGGGCGTCGGCCACCCGTTCGGCCGGGCCGAGCTCCACGACTTCGCCCCGGTGCATCACGGCGATCGTGTCGCAGACGTGGCGCACCACGGTGAGGTCGTGGGAGACGAACACGAGCGTCAGCCCGTACTCCTCGACCAGGTCGGCGAGCAGGTTGAGGACCTGGGCGCGCACCGAGACGTCCAGCGCGCTCACCGGCTCGTCGGCGACGAGGACCGACGGGCGGGGCGAGAGCGCCCTGGCGATGGAGATGCGCTGGCGCTGGCCGCCGGAGAACTGGTGGGGGTAGCGGTCACCCGCGTCGGTGGGGAGCCCGACGGCGTCGAGCAGCTCCCGCACGCGGCCGGGCACGTCGACGCCCGCCCGGCCCGCGAGCGGTTCGGCGATGATGTCGCGCACCCGCATCCGTGGGTCGAGCGAGCCCATCGGGTCCTGGAACACCACCTGCACCTGCTCGCGCAGGAACCCGAGCTTCCGTTCGGGCCGCCCGGCGATCTCCCGGCCGTCGAAGGTGATGGATCCGGACGTCGACGTGTCGAGCCCGGCCAGCAGCCGGACCAGCGTGGACTTGCCCGATCCCGACTCCCCGACCAGCCCGAACCGCTGCCCGGCCGCGATGTCGACCGACACGCCGCGCACGGCGTGCACCCGCGGCGGCGGGCGCAGCAGCGAGGTGCGCTGCCGCCGGTAGGAGCGGTCCAGGTCGCGCACCCGGATCAGCGGCTCGGTCAGCGGCTCAGTCATCGTCCGCCACCGGGTGCCAGCACGCGTACCCGCCGCCGTCCGGCCGCGCGCTCCACCCCGGCATCCGCGTGCACGTCGGGGAGGCGTTCGGGCACCGGGCGCGGAAGACGCAGCCGTCGGGGAACCGGCCCGCGGGCGGGACCGTGCCGGCGATGGTCCGCAGCCGGCCGCCGTCGGTGAGGTCGGTGAGGTCCGAGGCGTCGAGCAGCCCGCGCGTGTAGGGGTGCCGGGGCCGGGTGAAGACCTCCTGCACCGGGCCCGCCTCCACCACCCGCCCGCCGTACATCACCATGACGCGCTCGCACACGGTGGCGACCACCGCGAGGTCGTGGGTGATGAACAGCAGCGCCGAGCCGCGCTCGGCGACCCCGGCGAGTATCAGCTCGAGGACCTGCGCCTGCACGGTGACGTCGAGCGCGGTGGTGGGCTCGTCGGCGAGCAGCACCGACGGGCCGTTGGCCAGCGCCATCGCGATCATCACGCGCTGCCGCTGCCCGCCGGAGAGCTGGTGCGGGTAGGCGTGGGCGGCCCGGGCGGGATCGGGCAGGTGCACCCGGTCGAGCAGCTCGACCGCGGCGGCCCGCGCCGCGCGCCGGTCCGGGCGCCTGCCGTGCAGCAGTATCACCTCGGCGACCTGGTCGCCGACCCGCATCACCGGGTTGAGCGCGGTCATCGGCTCCTGGAAGACCATCGTCATCGCCGCGCCCCGCACGGCCGACATCTCCCGCTCCGACGCCCCGACGAGGTCGTGGCCGACGCCGGCCAGCCGGACGGCGCCCGTGGCGTGCACGCCCTCGGGCAGCAGCCCGAGCAGGGCGAGCGCCGTGAGCGACTTGCCCGACCCGGACTCGCCGATGAGCCCCACCCGCTCGCCCGCGGACAGGGTGAACGACACGTCCGACACCAGGCGCAGATCGCGGGTCCCGACGCCGAGGCCTTCCACCCGCAGCACCTCGTCGGTGGCGGCCGGGGGAGTGGCGCCGTCCGCGGCGCGGGTGTCGAGGGCCTTCATCATCACCGGCTGTCCTCCAGCCGCGGGTCGAACCGGTCGCGCAGCCCGTCGCCGAGCAGGTTGAACCCGAGCACGGCCAGCGCGATCGCCAACCCGGGCCACAGCGCCAGCTCCGGCGTCGAGTAGAGCAGCTGCTGGGACTCCTGCAGCATCCGCCCCCACGATGGCGTCGGCGGGCGGGTGCCGAAGCCGAGGAACGACAGCGCCGCCTCGGCGAGCACCGCGATGGCGAACGACACCGACGCCTGCACGAGCAGCAGCCCGGCGATGTTGGGCAGCACGTGCCGGACGGCGATGGCGCGCCGGGGCCGGCCCGCCGCGCGCGCCGCGAGGACGTACTCCGTGCTCAGGACCTGGAGGGTGCCGCTGCGCGCGAGCCGGGCGAACGACGGGATCGTCGCGATGCCGATGGCGATCATCGCGGTGAGCGTGCTCGGCCCGAAGACCGCCCCGAACATGATCGCGAGCAGCAGCGCCGGGAACGCGAGCAGCAGGTCGTTCACCCGCATCAGGAACTCCCCGACGCCGCGCGGCGCCATGCCGGCGAGGACGCCGAGCGGGGTGCCGAGCACCGCGGCCACCCCCACGGCCACCACGCCGACGAACAGCGTGGTCCGGGCGCCGACCAGCAGCTGGCTCACGACGTCGCGGCCGAACCGGTCGGTACCCAGCCAGTGCTCGGCGCTGGGCGGGGCGATGCGGGTGGTGGGGTCGACCTGCACCGGGTCATACGGCGTCCAGACGAACGACAGCAGCGCGGCGGCGACCACGAGCCCGACGAGCGCGGCGCCGACGCCGAGCCCCGCTCCCGCCCGGCGGCGCCGGGTGCGCGGCGGTGCCGCGTCGACGGCGGTCTGCGCCGATGGTTCGCTCGCAAGCTCGCTCATGTCGCCCTCCGCAGCCTCGGGTCCAGCACCGTGTAGGCGACGTCGACCAGGAAGTTGACCACCAGTACCGCGACGACGAGCACCATCACCACCCCCTGCACGAGCAGCAGGTCGCGGTTGGCGACCCCGTCGAGCAGCAGGCTGCCCAGCCCCGGGATCACGAACACCCGCTCGATCACCACCGCCCCGACCAGCAGCGTGGCCAACTGCAGGCCCAGCACGGTCACCACGGGGATGGCGGCGTTGCGCAGGCCGTGGCGCAGCAGCGCCCGGGTGGGGCGCAGGCCCTTGGCGCGCGCGGTGCGCAGGTAGTCCTCGCGCAGCACGTCCAGCACCGCCGAACGCACGTAGCGGGTGAGGACCGCGCCCTGCACGAGCCCGAGCGACAGCGCCGGGAGCACCAGCTGGCTCAGGAACGCGGCGGGGTCCCGGGCCGGCGGCGTCCACCCGCCCGACGGCAGCCAGCCCAGCTGCACCGCGAACACCGTGACGAGCAGGATCCCGGCGAGGAAGCTCGGCACCGCCACCCCGACCTGGCTGATCCCCGAGATCACCGTGCCGCTGGGGTGGCGGTGGCGCACCGCGGCGGCGATCCCGAGCGGCACGGCCACCGCGATGGCGACCGCCATGCCCGACAGCACCAGCCACGCGGTGACGAGCAGCCGGTCCACCACCTGCGGGCCGATGTCGGCCTCGGTGACGTAGGAGCGGCCGAAGTCCCCGGTGGGCAGCCCGCCCGCCCATTCGAGGTACTGCACCACCAGCGGCCGGTCGGTGCCGAATTCGGCGCGCGTGGCCGCCACGGCCTCCTCCGTCGCGTTCAGCCCGAGGGCGACCCGGGCCGGGTCGCCGGGCAGCACCGTCATGAACGCGAACACCACGACGGAGGCGACGACGAGGCTGACGACGAACACCGCCGTCCGCCGGACCAGCTGCAGGATCATGAGGCCGCCCTACGAGCGCGACAGGGCCGTGAGGTCGAACGCCTCCCCGATGCGGTTCTCCGGCAGCCCGTCGACGTCGGCCTCGGCCACGATGAGGTTCGGCAGCAGGAACAGCCAGTCGGCCGCGGCGTCCTCGGCGATGATCCGCCCCACCTGCTGCAGCGCCGCCACCTGCTCGTCCTCCGTGCCGGTCTCCGACGCCGCGAGCAGCTGCTGCACCTGCGGGTTGTCGTAGCGCCAGTAGTACTCGGGGTTGCCGAACGTCCGGATGTCCCGCGGCTCGACGTGGGCGACGATCGACAGGTCGTAGTCGGCGTTCGTGAAGACCTCCTCCAGCCACCGGGCGGGGAACTCCATCGGCTCGATCTGCGCGTCGATCCCGACCTCGGCGAGCTGGGACTGCACGACCTGCGCCGACGCGACGGCGTAGGGGAGGTTGGCGATGCGGAACCGCAGCGTCAGGTTCTCCTGGCCGGCCTCGGCGAGCAGGGCGCGCGCGGCCTCCGGGTCGTACGGGGTGACGTCGGGCAGCTCCTGGTACCACGGGTCGGTCGGGGGCACCATTGTGTCGATCAGCGTGCCGCGCCCCGCCCACGCGGTGTTCAGCACCGCCTCGTGGTCGATGGCCATGGCGATGGCCCGGCGCACCCGCACGTCGCTCGTCGGCCCGGTCGCGTTGTTCATGGCGAGGGTGACCTCGCCGTTGGTGGTGCCCTCGATGATCTGGAAACGGTCGTCGCCCTCGAACCGGCCCAGCGACTCCGGGGCCTGCACCGTGCCGATCATGTCGATGCCGCCGGTGGCGAGGGCGTTGAGCGCGGCGGTCGCGTCGTCGAAGTACTGCAGCGTCACCTGGCCGATCGCCGGCGGTTCGTCCCAGTAGCCCTCACGCGCCGACAGCACGAGCGCGTCGCCGCGGCGGAACTCGGTGACCTCGTAGGGGCCGGTTCCGACGGGGGTGTTGGCGAGGTCCGCGACCCCGGACGGGTCGAACATCGCGCCGATGCGGGTGGTCATCCGGAACAGCCAGCTGTTGCTCGGCTCCGACAGCACGACGCGCGCCTGCGTGGGGGAGACGACCTCCACGGACTCGACGACGTCCATCCCCTCGGCGAGCGAGATCGTCCAGGCGTCGGACTGCACGCGCTCGATGCTGAACTTCACGTCGTCGGCCGTGAACGGCTCGCCATTGGCGAACGTCACGCCCTCGCGGAGGGTGAAGTCGTAGGTGCGCCCGTCCTCGCTCGCGGTCCAGGACTCGGCGAGCAGGGGCTCGATCTCGCCGGTCTCCTGGTCCAGCTCCACCAGCCCCTCGTAGACGTTGACCAGCAACGCCTCGGGGATGGCGGCGCCGTCGGTGCGGGTGAAGTCCAGGTTGGCGGGCTCCGCGGTCAGGCCGATCGTCATCGCGGCCTCCCCGCCGCCGCCCGCCGGCGGGGCCGTCGTCGACCCCGCCGAACACCCCGCGGCCGCCAGGAGCGCGACGGCGAGCAGTGCCCCGACGGGCCGGAACCGGGGTCGCGTCACCAGGCGCACGAGGCCTCCTCAGCAGGTCGAACGAACGGCACTCTCGTCCAAACCTATGGGACGGAAGTGCCGTTCGCTCGGACGCGCGGCCGCGGGTCAGGCGCGGACGTGCACCACGACCTCGGTGTCAGTGACCGACTCGACGCCCACGGTGAAGCCCTCCACCTGCGTCTCGCCGCCCACGGGCACGCTGATCTGCTGCCCGGCGACCTCGAGCTGCGCGATCCCGTCCTGCACCCCGACGACCCTGGCCTCGACACCGAGCACGGAGACGGCGGCCTCGCCGCTGCGGGGGAACGTGATCGTGCAGCCGTCGATCCCGCACTCGGTCTGGGAGCCGCCCTGGCCACCGCAGCCGGTGAGCAGGGCGAGAGCGGTCAGGGCGGTCACTACGGGCACGGCGGCGCGACGGATCACGGGGTCAGCCTACGGGCACCGGCTCGGCGGCGTGATCGCCCAGGAGGTCGTCCAGGGCCGCGTCGGCGGCGGCGAGGACGCCGCGCACGTGGCCGGAGTCGTCGCCCGCCGGGACGGTCCCGTGCACCAGGCGCACGCGCGCGTCGTCGATCCCGCAGAACCGGGAGATCCCCACCCGCAGCTGCCGGTCGAGCAGCGCGTCCCAGCCGCCGGCGGCGAAGTGCTCGCGGCCGTAGCCGGTGAGCCCGAGCCAGCGCATCCGCTTCCCGGCCAGCCGCGGCGCGCTGCGCCCATAGGCGAAGCCGTGGTTCCAGACGCGGTCGTTCGCCCGCGCTGCGATCGCCCGGCTGGACGAGCAGCGGCTCACCGTCGTCGAGGACCTCGCCGAGGCCCGCCTCACCCTCGGCGAGCACGCGCTCCTGGCCGACGAGCTCGGCGACCTGGTCGCGCAGCACCCGCTGCGGGAACGGCTGCGCGCCGCCCACATGCTCGCCCTATACCGGACAGGCCGGCAGAGCGAGGCCCTGGACGGCTTCACCGCGTTCCGCACCCGCCTGGTCGACGACCTGGGCCTGGACCCCGGGCCGGAGCTGGTGGCGCTCCACGCGGCGATCCTCGGGTACGACCCCGCGCTGACGGCCGTCCCCGCCCCGGCGACGTCCGCGGCTCGCCCCCGCAGCAACCTCCCGGCGCCGGTGGCGGCGCTGGTCGGCCGGGCCGCGGCCGTCGCGGTGGTGCGCGAGCGGCTCGCGGCGGGCCGGCTGGTGACGCTCACCGGGCCGGGCGGGGTCGGCAAGACGCGGCTCGCCTTGGAGGTCGCCGTCCAGGTCTCGGCGCAGGAGACGGACGTGCTCGCCGACGGCGCGTGGTTCGTCGATCTCACGGGGATCCGGGCGGGCAGGGCCGCCGAACCGTCGCCGGTCGGGGTGGCCGAGCTGGTGGCGACGGTGCTGGGGGTCCGCGAGGAGACCGGCGGGCGCGTCGGTGTCCGGCCCGCCGACCTCACCCACCAGCTGTGCGACGCCCTGCGTTCCCGGCGGCTGCTGCTCGTGCTCGACAACTGCGAGCACGTCGTCGCGCAGGCCGCCGAGCTCGTGGCGCTGCTCCTGCCGGCCGCGCCCGGGCTGCGGGTGCTCGCGACGAGCCGGGAGCCGCTCGCCGTGGCCGGGGAGGTGCTCCACGAGGTTCCGCCGCTGGACCTGCCCGCCGATCCCGAGGACATCGCCGCCGTGGCCGCGTCGGGCGCCGTCCGGATGTTCACCGACCGCGCTGCGGCCGCCGCGCCGGGGTTCGCCCTCGACGCCGCCAACGCCGCCGCGGTCGCCGCGATCTGCGCCCGGCTCGACGGGCTGCCGCTGGCGCTGGAGCTGGCCGCCGCTCGCGTCCGCGGGCTCGGCGTGCACGGCGTGGCCCGGCGGCTCGACGACCGGTTCCGCCTGCTCACCGCGGCGGGACGCGCCGGAGCGGCAGCGCACGCTGCGCGCGGTGATCGACTGGAGCTGGGAGCTGCTGCCCGGGCCCGAGCGCGCCGTGCTGCGCCGGATGGCCGTGTTCGCCGGCGGGTGCACGCCCGGGTCCGCCGAGGCGGTGTGCGCCGGCGACGACGTCGCCGCGGGGGACGTCGTGGACCTGCTGGCCCGGCTGGTCGACCGGTCGCTCGTGGTCGTGACCGACGGCGTCGACGGCCCGCGGTACCGCCTGCTCGAGTCGGTCGCGGCCTACGGGCGGGAGCAGCTGTCCGCCGCCGGCGAGCTCGAGCGCGTGCAGGTGCGCCACCAGGAACACCACACCGGGCTCGCCGAGCGGGCCGCGCCGCACCTGTACGGCCCCGACCAGCGCCGCCGGCTGGAGCACCTCGACGCGGAGAGCGGCAACCTGCGCGCGGCCCTCGACGGCGCGGTCGCCCGCGGGGCCGGTGATCTCGCGCTGCGGCTGGTCACGGCCCTGTCCTGGTACTGGTACCTGCGCGGGCGGCACCGGGAGGCGCACCGGGCGCTGGACGCGGCCCTGACGCTCGATGGTGACGTGCGGGCCATCGCGCGGGCCACGGCCTGGCGGGCGGGGTTCGCGATGCTCGTGGGGGACGGCACGGATCTGCTGGCCCGCAGCCGGGCCGCGCAGGCCGCCTACGACGACGTCGACGAGCCCGGGCAGCGCGCCCGGGCGGAGTGGTTCCTCGCGCACGCGCACCTGCACTTCGGGGACGCCCCCGCGGGCGACGCGCTGAGTGCGTCCGCGCTGGCGACGTTCCGCCGGCTCGACGACGGCTGGGGGATCGCCGCGGCGCTGAGCACTCGGGCCAAGGTCGCGATGTTCCGGGGTGAGCTCGCCGCGGCCGAGCGCGCCGCGGTCGAGAGCCTGCGCCGGTTCGTGGCGCTGGGCGACCGTTGGGGCCGGCTGCTGGCCGACGACGTGCTCGCCTACCACGCCGAGGTCACCGGCGACCACGCCACCGCGGCCCGGCTGCACCGGGAGGACCTGCGGATCGCCGAGGACCTGCAGTTGTGGACCGACGTGTCCTACCGACTCTCCGGCCTCGGGCGGCTCGCACTTCTGTCCGGGGACTTCGCCGCCACCGAGGAGCTGCACGAGCGGGCGCGCCGGCTCGCCGCCGACCAGGGCGACGCGTTCGCCGCGGAGTACGCCCAGGTCGGCCTCGGGCTCGGGGCACGCAGACAGGGGGATCTCGACGCGGCCGAGGCGCACCTCGGCGCGGCGCTCGCGTGGAACCGCAGGCTGCAGGCGGACTACGGCGTGCCGTACTACGGCATCACGCTCCTGCTCGCCGAGCTCGGCTTCATCGCCGAGCTGCGCGGCGACGCCGCCTGCGCCGACGCGCTGCACCGGGAGGGCGTGGCCGCAGCCCGTGCGGTCGGCGAGCCCCGCGCGATCGCCCTCGCGGCCGAGGGCCTGGCGGGCGCCGCCGCAATGGCGGGCGAGCACGAGCGGGCCGCCCGGCTGCTCGGCGCGGCGAGCGCCGCCAGGGAGGCGGTCGGCGCCCCGCTGCCGGCCGCCGAACGCGGCGACGTCGACCGGATCGCGACCGCGGCGCGGGCGGCCCTGGGGGAGGAGGCGTTCGCCGCCGCGTTCGCCGCCGGCGCCGCGTCCCCGCTCGAGGACGTGGTCCGAGCCCGCACCGGCCGGGTGACCACCGCGGCCTCGGCCCGGCGGGGTCCGGCGGCGGTTGAAGGCTGCTCACCGTGCTTCCCCACGACACAGGCGACACCGGTGCCCCGGCCACCCCGGCCCCCGACCCGGCGGGGTGGGCCGAGGAGGCGGAGCGGCTGCTGGAGTTCGCGGCGCGGTCCCGACTGGCGACGGGCGGCTTCGGCTGGCTGGACGACGAGGGCCGGGTCGTCGACCGGCCGGTCGAGACGTTCATCACCGCGCGCATGACCTACGTGTTCGCCCTCGCGGCGCTGCAGGGCCGGGACGGCGCCGCCGACCTCGTCGACCATGGCCTCGCGGCGCTCTCCGGGCCGCTGCCCGACGCCGAGTACGGGGGCTGGCACCCGGTCGACCCGCGCGGCGCGCAGGTCGACGAGAAGCGGGCCTACGACCACGCGTTCGTCGTGCTCGCCGCCGCGGCGGCCACTGTGGCCGGGCGGCCGGGCGCCGCGGAGCTGCTGACCCAGGCACTGGAGGTGGTCGACCGGCACTTCTGGGTGCCCGAGGACGGCCTCGCCGTCGACGTGTGGGACCGGGGCTTCACGCGCTGCGAGCCCTACCGGGGCGCGAATGCGAACATGCACCTCGTCGAGGCCTACCTCACCGCCGCCACCGCGACCGGCGACCGGCGGTACGTGGAGCGCGCGCTCGGGATCGCCGAGAAGCTCGTGCACGGCCACGCCCGCGCGTTCGGGTGGCGGATGCCCGAGCACTACGACGCCGCGTGGCAGGTGCTGCCGGACTACAACCGCGACCGGCCCGACGACCCGTTCCGCCCGTTCGGGGCGACGGTGGGGCACTGGCTGGAGTGGTCGCGGCTGCTGCTACACCTGCACCTGGCGTGCGCCGAGACGTCCGACGCGCCACCGGATTGGCTGCTCGCCGACGCCCGGGGTCTGCACGACACCGCCGTCGCCGAGGGCTGGACCGCCGACGGCGCCGAGGGGTTCGTCTACACGGTCGACTTCGACGGCCGGCCCGTGGTGCGCACCCGGATGCACTGGGTGGTGTGCGAGGCGCTCGCCGCGTCCGCGACGGTGACACACGTGACCGGCGACCCGTGGACGGCGTCGCTGCGCGACCGGTGGTGGGACTACGCGCGGCGCCACCTCGTCGACCGGGCCGCGGGTGGGTGGCACCACGAGCTCGACCCGCACAACCGCCCGGCGGCCACCGTCTGGGCCGGGAAGCCCGACGTCTACCACGCCTACCAGGCGCTCCTGGTCTGTCTGCTGCCGGCGGCACCGAGCGTGCCCGCGGCGGTGCTGGCGCGCGGCTGATCGTTTCTCCTACGGTCGACCACGGCCCCGTCCCCGAATGAGGAGCACCGCGCTGTGAGCTGGTTCGAGGAGTACTTCCCGGTGCGCGGCGTCCGCCCCGCGCGTGCCCGGCTGCACTCCGACGCCCCGGAGCTGGACCTCTCCGGCGTCTGGCGGTTCCGGTACGCGGAGCGGGCCGACCTGCCGGAGGACTTCGCCGCTCCCGACCTCGACGACTCGCGGTGGGACGCGATCCCGGTGCCGGGGCACTGGCAGCTGCACGGGTACGGCGCCCCGGCGTACACGAACGTGCGATACCCGTTCCCGGTCGACCCGCCGTTCGTCCCGGACGAGAACCCGACCGGGGACTACCGGCGGACGTTCCGGCTGCCCGCTGTGTTCCGGGATGCTCGGGCGTTCCGCGGAACGCGGGCCGTGCTGCGGTTCGAGGGCGTCGACTCGGCGTTCCGGCTGTGGGTCAACGGCGGCGAGGCCGGCACCTCGGTGGGCAGCCGGCTGCCGGTCGAGTTCGACGTCACCGACCTGCTGCGCGACGGGGAGAACGTCGTCGCCGTGCGGGTGCACCAGTGGTCGTCGGGCAGCTACCTCGAGGACCAGGACATGTGGTGGCTGTCGGGGATCTTCCGGGAGGTGCGGCTGCTCGCGCGGCCCGCCGGGGGGATCGACGACGTGTTCGTGCGCGCGGGCTTCGCCGACGGCGCGGGGACACTGCGGGTGGACACGCCGGTGCCCGCCCGGGTGCTCGTGCCGGAGCTGGGGATCGACGCCCCGACCGGCACGGAGGTCGGCGTGCCGGAGGTCGAGCCGTGGTCGGCCGAGGTGCCGCGGCTCTACGACGCCGAGGTCGTCGCCGACGCCGAGCGCGTGCGGCTGCGCATCGGCTTCCGGACGGTCGCGATCGTCGACGGCGTCTTCACCGTCAACGGCAGGCCGCTGAAACTGCGCGGGGTCAACCGGCACGAGTTCTCGCCCGACCGCGGCCGCGCCGTCACACGCGAGGAGATGCTCGCCGACGTGCTGCTGATGAAGCGGCACAACATCAACGCCGTTCGCACCAGCCACTACCCGCCGCACCCGGCGTTCCTCGATCTGTGCGACGAGTACGGGCTGTGGGTGGTCGACGAGTGCGACCTGGAGACGCACGGGTTCGTCGTCGTCGACTGGCGGAACAACCCGTCGGACGACCCGCGCTGGGCCGAGGCGATGGTCGACCGGATGCGGCGCACGGTCGAGCGCGACAAGAACCACCCGAGCGTTGTCCTGTGGTCGCTGGGCAACGAGAGCGGCACCGGGAAGAACCTCGCGGCGATGGCGGCGTGGGTGCGCGAGCGGGACGCCTCGCGCCCGATCCACTACGAGCACGACTGGACCAGCCCGGACGTCGACGTCTACAGCCGGATGTACGCCTCGCACGCCGAGGTCGCCGCGATCGCGACCAGCACCGAGGACCCGCTGACGGACGCGGCGCTGGACGAGCGGCGGCGCGCGATGCCGTTCGTGCAGTGCGAGTACGCGCACGCGATGGGCAACGGGCCGGGCGGGCTGGCCGAGTACCAGGAGCTGTTCGAGTCCTCGCCGCGGTGCACGGGCGGGTTCGTGTGGGAGTGGATCGACCACGGCCTGCGGCAGCGCGACCCGGTGACCGGCCGGGAGCGGTTCGCCTACGGCGGCGACTTCGGCGAGCCCCTGCACGACGGCAACTTCGTGGCCGACGGGCTGCTGTTCCCCGACCGCACCCCGTCGCCGGGGCTGCGCGACTACGCCGCGGTGATCGCGCAGGTGCGGATCACGGCCGCGGACGGCGGTGTACGGGTCGCGAACCGGTTCGACGTGCGCCGTCTCGCCGGCATCCGGTTCCGCTGGACCCTGGAGGCCGGCGGCGACGCAGCCGCGGACGGCGAGCTGGCGGTCCCGGAGCTGGGGCCGGGGGAGTCCGCGGTCGTGCCGCTCCCGGCGGAGGCGACCGGGGCGGCCGGGCCGGGTGAGCGCTGGGTGACGGTCACCGCGGAGCTTGCCCACGACGAGCCGTGGGCGCCCGCCGGGCACGTGCTGTCCCGCGGTCAGGTGCCGCTGGACGCGCCGCCGGCAGCGCCGCCCGCACCCACCGGCGTCGCGCTCCTCCGGACCGGCCCGGATCTCGCCGTCGGCGCCGGCACGTTCGACGTCGCCGGCGGCCGGCTGCTGCGCCTCGGCGCCGTGGATGTGCTCGCCCCGCCGCGCCTGGACCTCTGGCGCGCGCCCACCGACAACGACGCCGGGACGGGCTCGCGCGACTTGGTGCCGACGTGGCGGGCGCTCGGGTTCGACCGGCTCCGGCACCGGCTCGTCGCGGTGGACGCGTCGGACGACGCGCTGACGGTGCGGGAACGGGTGGCGCCGGCCGCGACCGACCTCGGGTTCGCCGTGACCTACCGCTGGACCGGTGTGGCCGACGGAGTGCGGCTGGACGTGTCGGTCGAGCCCGAGGGCGAGCTGCCCTGCCCGCTGCCGCGCCTGGGGCTGCGGATGCGGCTGCCCCGCGGGCTCGACCGCGTGGAGTGGTTCGGCCGCGGCCCGGGGGAGGCCTACGCCGACACCGGCTACGGCACTTGGCTCGGCCGGTTCGCCGCGAACGTCGACGCGCTCCAGACCCCCTACGTGTTCCCGCAGGAGAACGGCTGCCGCGCCGCCGTCCGCTGGGCCACCCTCACCGGCGCGGACGGCGCGGGACTGCGCATCGAGGGCGCGCCGACCGTCGACCTGACGGTGCGCCGGTGGAGCACCGAGCAGCTCGACGCCGCCCGCCACACCTCCGAGCTGCGCGACGAGGGCTGCCTGTACGTGCACCTCGACGTGGCGCAGCACGGGATCGGCACGGCGTCATGCGGGCCGGGGGTGCTGCCGCAGTACGTGCTGACGGCGGCCCCGACCGCGTTCGCGGTGGTGCTGCGGGAGGTGAGTCCGGCGCCCGGACGGGCATGATCGTCCCGAATGGTGGCCGAGTGCGGTCCGGACGACGACAACCGCACTCTCGCGGTGATCACGCCGGGACTGATCGTCGCGAGTGGTGGCCGAGTGCGGTCCGGACGACGACAACCGCACTCTCGCGGTGATCACGCCGGGACTGATCGTCGCGAGTGGTGGCCGAGTGCGGTCCGGACGACGACAACCGCACTCTCGCGGCGATCTTGCAAGGGTGATCGTCGCGAGTGGTCGCTCCGCGCGGTCCCCACGACGAGAACTGCGCTCTCGCGACGATCTTGCGGGGGTGATCGCCACGACTGGTGGCCGAGTGCGGTCCGGACGACGACAACCGCACTCTCGCGGTGATCACGCCGGCCGGTCGGCTCGCCGGCCTGGTGGGGGCGGGTGATCGCCGTGAGTTGCGCACTGTCGCGGTGCAGTCGACGGTGAGCGCTCTTTCGCGGCGATCTTGCCGCGGTGATCGTCGCGAGTGGTCGCTCCGCGCGGTCCGCACGACGAGAACTGCGCTCTCGCGACGCTCACGCCCGCCGGCACCCGCCGCGTCGTCCCCGCGATCACGGGCGAACGGTCGAGGTGCGGCCGCTGCCGGCCGCCATCGGCCCGTGATCGGCCGCGGGGATCGCGTCCGCGGGCGCAGATCCGTATGGTTCACCCGATCGTGGAAGGTCGGCCGCCGGCGGAAGGATCTCGCATGCCCCGTTCGTCCCAGACCCGGGCGGCACTGTCCCGCCGGGTGGCCACGGTGGCCGCCGGGTTCGTCCTCGCCGGTGCCGGCGCGGTGGCGGGCGCGGTCCCGGCCGCGGGCGAGGCACCGCCGCTGGTGGACGTGCAGCTGCTCGCGCTGAACGACTTCCACGGCAACCTCGAGCCGCCGTCCGGGTCGAGCGGGGAGATCGAGGACGTGCCGGCGGGCGGGGTCGAGTTCCTCGCCACCCAGCTCGCGATGCTGGCCGACGAGGTGCAGAAGCCCAACACGATCACCGTGGCGGCCGGCGACCTGATCGGGGCGTCCCCGCTGCTGTCGGCGGCGTTCCACGACGAGCCCACGATCGAGGCGCTCGGGCTGGCCGGGCTGGACCTCGCGAGCGTCGGCAACCACGAGTTCGACGAGGGCTCGGACGAGTTGCTGCGCATCCAGAACGGCGGCTGCCACCCCGAGGACGGCTGCGCCGACCCGGCCCGGCCGTACGAGGGTGCGGGGTTCCAGTACCTGTCGGCGAACGCCTTCGTCACCGAGACCGGGGAGCCGCTGCTGCCCCCGTACGCCATCGAGAAGGTGCAGGGCATGCGGATCGGGTTCATCGGCATGACGCTGGAGGGCACCCCGGACATCGTCACGCAGTCCGGCATCGCGGGGCTGGAGTTCCGCGACGAGGTCGAGACGGGCAACCGGTACGCGGCCGAGCTGCAGGAACAGGGCGTCGAGGCGATCGTCGTGCTCCTGCACGAGGGCGGCACCCAGGCGGGCGGCGGCGGGATCAACGACTGCACGGGCCTCACCGGTCCGGTCGTCGACATCGCCACCGGCTTCTCCGACGCCATCGACGTGGTCGTGAGCGGGCACACCCACCAGGCCTACAACTGCGTCATCGACGACAAGATCGTCACCAGCGCGAGCTCGTTCGGGCGCCTGGTCACCGACATCGACCTGCAGATCGACCGCGCGACCGGCGACGTGATCACCGCGAAGGCGGCCAACGTCATCGTCGGCCGCGACGTGCCCGCCGACGCCGACCAGACCGAGCTGATCGGCCGCTACCGCACGCTGCTCGGGCCGATCGCGTCCGAGGAGGTCGGTGAGACGACCGCGGCGATCACCCGCGAGGCGGCGCCGTCGGGGGAGTCCGCGCTGGGCAACCTCATCGCCGACGCGCAGCTCGCCGCCACCGACGACGAGCAGGGCGCCGTCGCCGCGTTCATGAACCCCGGCGGCGTGCGCGCCGACCTGGACGCCGGGCCGGTGACGTACGAGGAGGCGTTCACCGTGCAGCCGTTCAACAACTACCTCACGACGCTGGACCTCACCGGCGCCCAGCTGGACTGCCTGCTCGAGCAGCAGTTCGTGACCGAGCGGATCCTGCAGCCGTCGGCGTCGGTGCGCTACACCGTGAACCAGGCGGGCGCGCCCGGCACGGCGGCGGACCCGTGCACGGGCACCAAGGTGGACGCGATCACGATCGGCGGCGCGCCGGTGGACCCGGCCGCCACCTACCGGATCACGGTGAACAGCTTCCTCGCCGACGGCGGTGACGGGTTCTCGGTGCTGACCCAGGGGACGAACGAGGTCGTCGGCGGCCCGGACCTGGACGCCTTCACGGCCTACCTGACGGCGAACCGGCCGACGGCCCCGCCCGCCACCGATCGGATCACCCTCGGCTAGATCCGGGTAACCGCGGAGCGCGGCGACCGCGCATCAGCTGCGCGGTCGCCGCGGGGGGAAGGCACCACCTCGACCCGGGGGATCGCCCCGCCGGGACACGTGTCCACCCCATCGTCCCGGAACCGGGGGCGCCGGAGCCTTGCTGTCGTCCGCAAGGCACTCCCCCGATGCCCGGGAGCCCCCATGAGCACCATCACCACCGTCCGGTTCCTCGACGAGATCGCGGCACTCCGGCTGGCCCGGCTCGTCACCGGCGAGGTGCGCCGGACGGGGCGACACCACCTCGCCGACGGTGTGCTGGCCGCTCTCGACACGCTCCACCGTCGGCACCGCGGCCGCGACGGTTTCCTCGACGCGTTCCTCGACGCCGTGCTCGCCCGACGCCGTGACCGCTTCCGCAACCAGACCTACCTCGCGCTCCCGCTCGTCGAGCTGGTCCGGGCCGATCTCGGCGTCGACCCCGAGCGGATGGCCGCGCTGCTCATGGCCGACGTCGTGCGGCACGAGCGCCGCGCGACCGGGCTCGACGCCCGCACGCGCGACATCCGGATCCGGCACGCCACGCGCTTCGTCGCGGCGACCGACCCGGCGCTCGACGTCGACCGGCTGCCGGGCGGATGGTTCGGGCTGACGGCGCTGCCGGTGTCGCTCGAGCACGACGAGTACTTCTTCATCCGTGCGCTGCAGGCCCACGAGATGGTCTTCACGACGCTGACCGACGAGATGCGGGCGGCGACGCGGGCGCTGCGCCTGGGCGACCTCGCGGCCGCGACGGCGCGGGTGCGGCGGGCGGTCGACGTGTTCGACCGGGCCGCGATGCTGTTCCGGCTGGTCGCGACGATGCGCCCGGCCGCGTTCCACGCGTTCCGGCAGTACACCGAGGGGGCGAGCGCGATCCAGTCCGAGGCGTACAAGCGCTTCGAGCTGGCGTGCGGGACGCCGACCGCGCAGCGGTTGGTCTCCGAGGCGTTCGACAACGTGCCGGCGGTGCGGGCCGAGGCGCCGGGCCTGGACAACTTCTCGCGCGCCTGGCAGGACCTGGGCGCGCGCGGACCCGCGGCCGCCGAGCTCACCCGCGCCGTCGAGCAGTTGGAGGCCGCCCACCAGCGGTGGAAGACGACCCACCACTCGCTGGCGGCCGCGATGCTCGGCTCCGCGCACGGCTCGGGCCACACCGAGGGTGTGCCCTACCTGCGCCGGTGCCTGGAGAACCGGCTGTTCGACCTGGGTCCGGTGGCCCTGGCCGCCTAGGCGAGGATCCGCAGCGGCTGCTCCAGCAGCGCGGTGAGGTCGCGGAGGAACGCGGCGCCCGTCGCGCCGTCGATCGCGCGGTGGTCGGCCGACAGCGTCACGCGCAGGATGCGGCGCGCGGCGAACTCCCCGTCCACCACGCGGACCTCCTCGGTGGCGGCGCCGACCGCGAGGATCGCGGCCTCCGGCGGGTTGATCACGGCGGCGAACTGCTCCACGCCGAACATTCCGAGGTTGGAGATCGTGAACGTGCCGCCGGACATCTCGTCGGCCCGCAGCGTGCCGTCGCGGCCCCGCACCGCCTTGTCGCGGCCCTCCGCGGCGATCTCGGAGACGCTCTTGCGGTCGGCGTCGCGGATGACCGGGACCAGCAACCCGCCCGGGACGGCGACGGCCACCCCGAGGTGGATGCCGCGGTGGCGCAGGAGCAGGTCCCCGCCGAACGACACGTTCACGGCCGGGTGCGCGCGCAGTACCGCGGCCACGGCCTTGACCACGAGGTCGTTCAGGCTGACCTTCGGCCCGCCGGCGGCCTGCAGGGTCTCGTTGAGGCCGGCGCGGAAGGCGACCAGCTCGGTGACGTCGGCGGCCGCGGTCAGGTAGAAGTGCGGCGCCTGCTGCTTGCTCTCGGTGAGCCGCTTCGCCGCCACGCGCTGCAGGGTGGTGAGCGGCACCTCCTCGGCGTCGGCCGCGACGACCGGGGCCGGGGCGGGAGCCGGGGTGGCGGGCTCGGGCGCCGGAGCCGCCGCGGCGGCCTCGATGTCGGCGCGGATGATCCGCCCGTTCGGCCCGGTGCCGCTCACGCCCGCCAGGTCCACGCCCAGCTCCTTGGCGATCTTGCGGGCCAGCGGGGACGCCGGCGGCCGGCGCGAAGGCGCTGGAGCGGGCGCGGCGGGCGCCGGGGTGGGCGCGGGCGTGGGCTCGGCGGCGGGCGCCGGGGGAGCGGGCTCCGGCTGCGCGGCCTGCGGCGCCGGCTCGAACGCGCTGCCGCTGCCATCCCCGACCACCGCGATCGGCGTGCCGATCGGCACCCGCTCGCCCTCGGCGACGAGCACGCGCTCGAGCACGCCGTCGTCGTAGGCCTCCAGCTCCATGATCGCCTTGTCGGTCTCGATCTCGGCGAGCACGTCGCCGCTGCGGACCGGGTCGCCCTGCTGCTTGCGCCAGGTGGTGATCACGCCGTCCGCCATGGTGTCGGACAGGCGGGGCATGGTGATGTCGGGCATGGATCGTCCTCGATCGATGGGAGGGCTGGTCAGCGGCGGCGGCCGACGGCGGCGAGGGTCTCGTGCACCGCGGTCACCAGCGACTCGGCCGACGGCAGCGCGGCCTGCTCCAGCGGCTTGGCGTAGGGGAGCGGCACTTCAGCGGCGGCCACGCGGCGCACCGGGGCGTCGAGGTGGTCGAAGGCGCCGTCGGAGATGGTCGCGGCGATCTCGGCGCCGATCCCGTAGGTGAGCCAGTCGTCCTCGGCCACCACGGCGCACCCGGTCTTGCGCACCGACGCGACGATCGTGTCGCGGTCCAGCGGCCGGAGGCTGCGCAGGTCGATCACCTCCGCGGAGATCCCGGACTCGGCGTGCAGCCGCTCGGCCACCTCCCTGGCCACCGCGGCCATCCGGGAGTAGCCGACGATCGTGATGTCGCCGCCCTCCCGGGTCACCGCGGCCTTGCCGATCTCGGCGGGCTCGAGGTCGTCGGGCACCTCGCCGCGGGTGTTGTAGAGCGCGAGGTTCTCCAGGAACAGCACCGGGTCGTCGTCGCGGATCGCGGCGAGCAGCAGCGCCCGTGCGTCGGCGGGGGTGCTCGGCGCCACGACCTTCAGGCCCGGGACGAACGCGTAGTACAGCTCGATGTTCTGCGAGTGCGTGGCGCCCAGCTGCTGGCCCCCGCCGCCGGGGGTCCGGATGACCATCGGCACGCTGGTCTGCCCGCCGAACATCCCGTAGATCTTCGCGGCGTGGTTGACGATCTGGTCGAGCGCGATCAACGAGAAGTTGATCGTCATGAGCTCGACGACCGGGCGCAGCCCCAGCATGGCGGCGCCGATCGCGGCCCCGACGAACCCCTCCTCGGCGATCGGGGTGTCGCGCACCCGCTTCTCGCCGAACTCGGCCAGCAGGCCCGCGGTGATCTTGTAGGAGCCCTCGAAGACGCCGATCTCCTCCCCGATCAGGAAGACGTCGTCGTTCTTCAGCATCTCGTCGCGCAGGGTGGTGCGCAGGGCCTCGCGGTAGGTGAGGACAGACACGGTTCTTCTCTCAGAAGACCGGGTCGGCGGGCAGCCTGCGGCCCTCGCCGGACACCGGGGTGGCGTAGGTGTGGTCGAACAGCGTGGCGACGTCCGGGTGCGGGCTCGCGTCGGCGAAGGCGACGGCGGCGTCCGCGTCGGCCTGGGCGGCGGCCTCGAGCTCGGCCGCGCCGTCCTCGTCCAGCACGCCCGCGGCGATCAGGTCGGCGCGGAACCGGGCGATCGGGTCGTTCTCCCGGGCCGCGGCGGTGTCGTCGGCACTGCGGTAGCGCGCCGGGTCCACCAGCGAGTGCCCCTTGAGGCGGCTGCTCACGGCCTCCAGCAGCGCCGGCCCGCCCTTCTCGCGGGCGCGCTCGACGAGCCGGTGCGCGGCCTCGTGCACCGCGACCACGTCGGTGCCGTCCACGCGCTCGCCGTGCATCCGGTAGGCGGCGGCGCGCTTGTACAGCTCCGGCTCCGCCGACGAGCGCTCCACCGTGGTGCCCATGCCGAGGAAGTTGTTCACCACCACGAACACGATCGGCAGGTTCCACAGCGCGGCGATGTTCAGCGACTCGTGGAACGCGCCGATGTTGGTGGTGCCGTCACCCATCTGGCACACCACGACGTCGTCGCCGTCGCGGTAGTCGACGGCCAGGGCCGCGCCGGTCGCGAGCGGGACCTGGCCGCCGACGATCCCGTACCCGCCGAGCAGCCGGGCCTCGGCGTCGAACAGGTGCATCGACCCGCCCCACCCCTTGGACGTGCCGGTGGTGCGGCCGTACAGCTCGGCCATCACCCGGCTCGGGTCGATGCCCTTGGCGATCGCGTACCCGTGCTCGCGGTAGTTCGTGAACAGGTAGTCGGTGGGGCGCATGCCGGCCAGCAGGCCGACGACCGTGGCCTCCTCGCCCAGGTTGAGGTGGCAGTAGCCGCCGATCTTCGCCTGCGTGTAGCCCTGGGCGGCGCGTTCCTCGAACCGCCGGACCAGCGTCATCCGGCGGAACCAGTCGCGCAGCGTCCCCGGGTCCTCGCGGGCGAGGCGGTCCCGCGTCTGCGACGTCCTGGCGCGGCGGGTCCTGGCGCGGGGGGTCGCAGCCTGCGGCGGCGCGGTCTGGGTCGTCACATCCCGCAGTGTCGTGAGCGGGCGCGCCCATCACCATGCGCCGGTGCCCAGATCCGGCACCGCGGAACTGGGCAGATTGCCCAATCCTGGTGTCAGGGCGTGACCGGCTCCGGGGGGTCGAGCGCGGAGAGCGCGAGCGAGAGCTCGACGTAGGCGCGCCGCCCCGTCAACGGCCGACCCACGAGCGCCGAGATGCGCTGCAGCCGGTTGAGCACGGTGTTGCGGTGGCAGTACAGCCGGTGGGCGGCGTCGCCCGCCGAGCACTCGGCGGCCAGCCAGGCTGTCAGCGTCGCCAGCAGCATGTCGCGCTCCTTCGGCGGCCGCGCGAGCACCGGGCCCAGCGTGTCCTGCACGAGCCGGCGCCGCAGCTCGGGCGAGGCCACGAGCAGCGCCTCGGGCAGCCGGTCGGGCAGCGACACCAGCTCGACGGCGGTGTCGGGCACGGTGCCCAAGGCGGTGAGGGCGAGCTGGTGGGCGAGCCCCACCTGCGCGAGCCCGGCGACCGCGGGGGACGCCCCGGCCCGGCCGCGGGTGAGCGGACGGAGCCGCTCGAGCACGGTTGCGGGCGCCCGCTGCTCGAGCGCGATCACGCCGACGAGCGTGTCGGCCCGGGCCTGCCAGACCGACCGGATGCCGCCGGCGCCCAACGCCGTCTGCGGCCCGCGCAGCGCGGCCCGGCCGTCGGCGCCGTGGGCCGCCACGACCACCAGGTAGCTGCCCGCGAGGGGGAGGTCGAGCTGCTCGGCGGCCCGCCTGCGGAACGCGTCGTCCTGGGCCCGCCCGCCCAGCAGATCCTCGACGAGCGCGTGCCGGCGCTGGTCGTCGCGGCGCAGCTGCTCCAGCTCGGTGCTGCGGTAGGACGTGGACAGGGTCGAGGACAGCCCGTCGACCACCGTCCACATCGCGGTGGCGGCCTCGATGACGGCGTCCGGCCCGACCCCGCGCGCGCTCGCCCGTTCGACCAGCGCCTCCCAGACGATCCGCCCGCCGAGCCGGAACGTCCGCAGCATCACCTCGAGCGGCACGCCCTGCTCGGCCCGGTGCCTGCCGATCTCCGCGGCGACGTCGTCGCCGTCCGGACCCGGGACCTGGCCGCCGAGCACCTCCAGCACCCGCGACAGGTAGCGCCCGCACGCCTCGCGCAGGTCGGCGCGCGGGACCGGTGCGTAGTCGGTCCACTCCGGGTTGTCGGTGAAGATCGCGGCGAGCAGCCGCTCGGTCAGGACCGGGACGTCGTCGAGCGCCGCAGCCGCGAGCTCCTGCGAGCTCGGCGCAGCGAAGTCTGCCGTCGGCGCGTCCACGCCCACCGACGCTACCTCCGCCGCGGGTTGACCGGGCTCACAGCTCTACTGTGACGTGACGTGACCGCAGCGTGAACGGAGTGCTCGACGGGTTCGTCGTCGTCGGCGCCGTCATCGCCGTGGGGTACCTGGTCGGGCGGGCGGGCGTGCTCGGTCCCAGCGCCACGCAGGTGCTGTCGCGGGCCGCGTTCTACGTGGCCACGCCCGCGCTGCTGTTCGTCACGCTCACCCGCGCCGACGTCGGCGCGGTGTTCTCCGAGAGCCTCGTGGTCACGGGCGTGACCAGCTCGCTCGCCTGCCTGCTCTACGTCCCGGTGGGGCTGCTGTTGCGGCGCCCGGCAGGGGAGACGACGGTCGGGGCGATGGCGAGCGGCTACGTCAACGCCGGCAACCTCGGCCTGCCGATCGTCACCTACGCGCTGGGCGACGCCACCGAGGTCGCCCCGGTGCTGCTGTTCCAGATGGCGGTGCTCACCCCGGTGTTCGCGACGGCGTTCGACCTCGCGACGGCCCGGCCGGGCGGGGAGCGGCCCGCGCTGCTCGCCACCGTCACGGCGCCCCTGCGCAACCCGATCGCGATCGCCACCACGATCGGCCTCTCCGTCTCCGTCACCGGCGCCGTCCCGCCCCGGCCGGTGCTGGCGCCGATCGAGCTCATCGCCGACCTCGCCGTGCCCGGGATGCTGCTCGCGTTCGGGATCTCGCTGCGCGGGGCGGCCCGGCCGGGGACGGCGGGCACCGGGCCGCAGCTCGTCGCCGTGCTGATCCTCAAGAACCTCGTGCAGCCCGCCCTCGCGCTGGGGCTGGGCCTGCTGCTGGGCCTGCAGGGGCCGGAGCTGCTCGCGGTCGTCATCTGCGCGGCGCTGCCCACGGCGCAGAACGTGTTCACCTACGCGGTCCGGTTCGACGCCGGCGTCGCCCTGGGCCGGGACGCGGCGCTCGCGACGACGCTCGTCAGCGTGCCGGTGCTGGTCGGCGCCGTCGCGGTGATCACCTGATCGCCGCCGGGAACCACGGCGGCGCCGCCGACGACCACTGCGGTGATGACCACGACCACCACCCGGCCCGCCCCCGCGCGGGCACTGCTGCCCTGGCTCACCACGCTCGCCCGCCTCGTGCTCGGCGGGGTCTGGATCGTCGCGGGGGCGGCGAAGGTGGGCGACCTCGACGCGTCGGTCCGCGCGGTGCGCGCCTACCGGCTGTTGCCCGAACCTGCCGTGCAGGTGGTGGGCGCGGCCCTGCCGATGGTCGAGATCGCGCTCGGGGTGCTGCTCGTGGTGGGCCTGGGCGTGCGGGTAGGCGCGGTCCTGTCGGCGCTGCTGATGGCCGCCTTCGTCGTGGGGATCGCCTCGGCGTGGGCGCGCGGGCTGCGCATCGACTGCGGCTGCTTCGGCTCCGGCGGCGAGCTCGCGGCGGGGGAGGACCCGGCCTACGGGTGGGAGCTCGCCCGCGACGGCGCGCTGCTGCTCGTCGCGCTGGCCCTGGTCCGGTGGCCGCGCGGGCCGCTCGCCCTCGACACCCGGCTCGCCCGCTGAGCCGCTCTACAGCCCGCCGGCGCGGCGCTCCCGCCGGCCGTCGCCGTCCATGGCCGCCACCAGGTCCTCCCGCGCCCGCGCCACGCGGGAGCGGATGGTGCCGACCGGGCAGTCGCACACCTGCGCGGCCTCGGTGTAGCTCAGGTCGAGCAGCTGGGTGAGGACGAAGGCCTCGCGCCGGTCCGGGTCCAGCTCGTCGACGAGCCTGCGCAGCAGCACGCCCTCGTCGACGGCCGAGCGGGCGGGGCCGACGGCGTCCCAGTCGTCCACCGGGTTGGTCCGCGGCCTGCGCACGGCGGTGCGCACGTGGTCGGCGGCCACCCGCCGCGCGATCGACAGCAGCCACGTCCGCGCCGTCGCCCGGCCGGCGAACCGCGGCAGCGCACCCAGCGCCCGCAGGTAGGTCTCCTGCGCGAGGTCGTCGGCCTCGCGCGGGCTCGTCAGGTGCGCGACGAACCGCTGCACGTCGCGCTGGGTGGCCCGGACGAACCGGGCGAGCGCGGCCCGGTCCCCGCGACCCGCGGCGAACGCCAGCGCGGTGAGCTCGGCGTCGTCGCAGCGATCGGCCATGCGCGCACAGTAGCGGGGGGCGCCGGGAACCGGCGGGCGCGGTCGGACGACCATTCCCGGTGTGACGGGCCCCGAGATGACGTGTGCGGACTGCCGGGAGGCGATCTCGGCGCGGCTGGACGGCGAGGAGCTGCCCGGGGAGGCCGCCGCGGTCGACGCGCACCTCGACGCGTGCCCCGCCTGCCGGGAGTTCGCCGAGCGGGCCGCCCGGGTCACGCGGCTCACCCGCACCCGGCCCGCCGAGGACGGTCCCGACCTGGTCGCCGCCGTGGTCGCCGCCGCTCCCGCCCCCCGGCGCGCCCCGGGCCTGCTGCGCGCGGCGCTGGCGGCCGTGGGCGTGGGGCAGCTCGGGCTCGCGGTGAGCGGGGTGGTGGCGGCGGCCGGGGCGGCGCACCACGGCGGCGGGCTGGCGGGGGCGAGCACCGCGCACTTCTCCCACGAGAGCGCGGCCTGGAACCTCGCCATCGCGGTCGCGTTCCTGTGGGTCGCGTCCAGCCGGTCGCGGGGCTCCGCGCTCGTGTCGATGCTCGGCGCGTTCGTCGCTGCGCTCACCCTGCTCAGCGGCGTCGACCTGCTGGTCGGCCGGGTGGAGCCGGGCCGTCTGCTGACGCACGGGCTGGTCGTCGCCGGGCTGGTCCTCGTGGTCGCGCTGCGGCGGGTGACGCCCGGCGGCGACGGCACCCCGCGCGCGCAGCGCCCCGACGGGCATCGGCCGGCGGCGGAGTCGTCGCCGGCGATCCCGCCCGCCCCCCGCGACGACGGCCTCGCCCCCTCGGCGCGCCACCGAGCCGCGTGATCGCGGGAACCGGGACGCCGCGGCCGCCGACCACTGCCGTGTGAGCAACGATCGGCAGGACTCGTGATGGCGGCGAACCGGACGGCGCACCGACGGCGCCCCGCTGCGGTGGGACGGCGCCGCGGCCCGTCGGGCTGGGCGGTGGCGGCGGTGGTGACGCTCGTGCTGTTCGCCGGTGCCGTCGGGGTGGGCGTGTACCGGGCGCAGCAGGCGGACGCGCTCGTCGTCCCGGCGGGGGCGACGGCCACGGGCGTCGCCGTGGGCTCGCCGGACGCCCCCGTGACCGTCGACGTCTACCTCGACTTCCAGTGCCCGGCCTGCCGCGCCTACGAGGCGCAGTCGGGTGCGACGCTGGACGAGCTGGTGGCGGCGGGCGCGGCGCGGGTGGTCTACCACCCGGTCGCCTACCTCGACCGCTTCTCCTCCACCCGGTACGCGAGCCGGTCGTCGGCGGCGGCGGGATGTGCGGCCGAGGCGGGCGTCTATCCGCGGTTCCAGGCGCTGCTGTTCGCCCACCAGCCGCCGGAGAACACGGCGGGGTTGCCCGACGAGCGGCTCGTCGCCCTCGGCGAGCAGGCGGGCGCCGGGCCGGACTTCGGCACCTGCGTGGCGGAGGAGCGCTACGCGGCGTGGACCGCGCACGAGACCGACGAGGCCTCCCGGGCCGGGATCACCGCGACGCCGACCGTGCTCGTGGACGGCCGGGAGATCGCGCGCACCGACGAGGCGCTGCGGGCGGCGGTGCCCATTCCGTGATCCGGGCAGCGGCCGGTCGCCCCGTGCGCCCCGTCTCGGCTCATGCCCCCCGTCGACGGGGGGCAGCGGCGGACACGAGGCGCATGGACGGTCGCCTGCGGGCATAACCGGGTGGGGCCTCGTGTTGAGCGGGTAGTTAGTTGCGAGGTCAAGCAATCGGGAGGCCGCGATGCAGTTCGGAATCTTCTCGGTCGGGGACGTCACCCCCGACCCCACCACGGGTCGCGCCCCGACCGAGGCGGAACGGATCAAGGCGATGGTGACGATCGCGCTCAAGGCCGAGGAGGTGGGCCTGGACGTGTTCGCCACCGGGGAGCACCACAACCCGCCGTTCGTGCCGTCCTCGCCGACCACGATGCTCGGCTACATCGCCGCGCGCACGCAGCGGCTGCAGCTGTCCACGGCGACCACGCTGATCACCACCAACGACCCGGTGAAGATCGCCGAGGACTACGCGATGCTGCAGCACCTCGCCGACGGCCGCGTGGACCTCATGCTCGGCCGCGGCAACACCGGGCCGGTCTACCCCTGGTTCGGCCAGGACATCCGCGACGGCATCCCGCTCGCCGTCGAGAACTACGCGCTGCTGCGGCGGCTGTGGCACGAGGACGTCGTGGACTGGGAAGGCCGGTTCCGTACCCCGCTGCAGAGCTTCACCTCGACCCCGCGCCCGCTCGACGGGGTGCCGCCGTTCGTATGGCACGGCTCGATCCGCAGCCCGGAGATCGCCGAGCAGGCCGCCTACTACGGCGACGGCTTCTTCCACAACCACATCTTCTGGCCCAGCGAGCACACCCGCCGGATGGTGGAGTTCTACCGCCGCCGGTTCGAGCACCACGGGCACGGGCCGGCCGACCGGGCGATCGTCGGTCTGGGCGGGCAGGTGTTCATGCGCAGGAACAGCCAGGACGCCGTCCGGGAGTTCCGGCCCTACTTCGACAACGCGCCGGTCTACGGCCACGGGCCGTCGCTGGAGGACTTCAGCCGCGAGACGCCGCTGACCGTCGGCAGCCCGCAGGAGGTCATCGACCGCACCCTGGGATTCCGCGAGTACGTCGGCGACTACCAGCGGCAGCTGTTCCTCACCGACCACGCGGGCCTGCCACTGAAGACGGTGCTGGAGCAGCTGGACCTGCTGGGCGAGGAGGTGGTGCCGGTGTTGCGCACGGAGTTCGCCGCGCTCAAGCCGGCGCACGTCCCGGACGCCCCGACGCACGCGAGCCTGCTCGCGCAGCGGAACACCGCGGAGGTGGGCGCATGACGACCCGCACGCTCGCCGTCGTGAGCGCGGGGGTGTCCGTGCCCTCGTCCACGCGGCTGCTGGCCGACCGCCTCGCGGCAGCGACCGCCGGGGCACTGCGGGAGCGCGGGTCGACCCGCAGGTCGACGTCGTCGAGCTGCGTGACCACGGCCGGGAGCTGGTCGACGCGGTGCTGACCGGCTTCCCGGCGCCCGGGCTGCGCGCCGCGCTCGACACCGTCGCCGCCGCGGACGGCCTGATCGCGGTCACGCCGACCTTCTCCGCCTCCTACAACGGGCTGTTCAAGATGCTGTTCGACGTGCTGGAGCCCGACGTGCTGACGGGCAGGCCGACGCTGCTCGGCGCCACCGGCGGCACGGCCCGGCACTCGCTGGCGCTCGAGCACGCGGTCCGGCCGCTGCTGACCCACCTGCGGGCCGTGTCCGTGCCGACGGCGGTGTTCGCGGCGCCCGAGGACTTACAGGCACTCTGTTCGTGCCGGGCCGGTGGGGACCACAGCGGCCCGAGCCTCGCCGACCGCATCGACCGTGCGGCCGGGGAGCTCGCCGACCTCGTGGCCGCCCGCGCGGCGGCGCGGCCCGCCGACCCGTTCGCCGCCGCGCCGTCGTTCGAGGACCTGCTCCGCGGGGCCTGACTCGCCCCCCGGAACAGCGCTCAGACCGTGGCGTCGAGGACGACCTGCCCGTCCGGGCCGATCACCTGGACGCTCGCGGCGTCGGCGCGCAGGACCGAGGAGTTGAGGTTGCAGCGCATCTCGTCCTCCCCGGTGCCGATGAACTGGCCCGCGCTGACCGTGCGGCCTGCGTCGTCGGTGACGGTCACCGCGTAGGTGGCGCCGCGGGTGAACCCGGTGGCGGTGAGCTTCACCTCGACGCCCCAGGTGTGCGGGACGAGGGCCGCCTCCGCGTCCACCGCCGGGTTCAGCGCCCGGACGGCCACCGGCTCGAGCGGGACCGTCGGGCCACGGCCCGTGGTGCCCGCCGTGTAGCCGGCCACGGCCGCGACGACCACGGCAGCGGCCGCGATCGCGGGCCACCAGCGGCGCAACACGCCTCCGCTGCCTGCTGGCTCGTGCGCCGCCCGCACCTCGGCCAGCAGCTCGGGGGGCAGCGGCGGTGGTTCCGTGGCACCCGTGTCGTCGTCGAGCTCGTCGAGGCGCAGCCGGTGCCGCGAGGCGCCCAGCAGCCCGGCGACCGGCGCGATCTCCTCCAGCTCGGCCCGGCATGTCGCGCAGACCGGCAGGTGCTCGTGCATCGCCCGCCACCGCTGCCCGGACAGCTGGCCCAGCGCGTAGGCACCGAGCTGCTCCCGCAGCACCCGGTGCGACTCGACCGTCACAGCTGCACTCCCATCTCGTCGAGCGCCACGCGCAGCGCCTTCAGCCCGTAGAACACGCGGCTGCGCACGGTTCCGACCGGGATCCCGAGCTCGGCGGCGACCTCCGCGTACGGCCTGCCGCGCAGGTAGGTCTCGACCAGCACCACGCGGTGCTCGGGGCTGAGCCGCCGCAGCGCCTCCTCGAGCGTCCAGGCCGTCATCGTGGCCTCGGCGAACCCGCCGTCCCCACCGGCCAGCGCGACGAGGTCGGGATCGGCCACCGGCGTGGCCGGGCGAACGGCGCGGTGTCGGGCGTGGTCGACCACGAGGTTGCGCGCGATGGCGAACAGCCAGCCGCGCAGTGACGTGCGCCGGGCGTCGAAGGTGTCGGCGGCGCGCCAGGCCCGCACGAACACCTCCTGGACGACGTCCTCGGCGGCGCCGTGGTCGCCCAGCCTGCGCAGCGCGAAGCGGAACAGCTCACCGGCGTACGCCCGGTGGGCCGCACGCAGGGACCGCTCGTCACGCAGACCGATCTCCTCACCGCTGTCCGCCGCCGCCGTTTCCATCGAACGTAGTACGCACCAGGGCTGCGTCCCGTTCATCCGGATCCGGCGAGGATCTCACGATCGGGTGAACGCCGGGGCGGTCCCGCCCGTATCCACCGCCGACGGTGTCCTCGGACGAGGGAGTGGACGTGCGGAAACGATCAATGGCCGGAGTGGCTGTCGCAGCCCTGACCTGCAGCGTGCTGAGCACGACGTCGGCGTGGGCCGATGATTCGCCCGGCAAGGGCTCGATCTTGCGGGTCGACACCCATGCGGACAGGGCGGACGCCCACCCCGGCGACGGGGAGTGCGCCGACGCGCACGGGGACTGCTCGCTGCGCGCCGCGGTGCAGGAGGCGAACGCTGCCGGCGGCGGGGAGATCCGGCTCGACCGCGGCACGTACGAGCTCACGATCGACGGGCGCGACGAGGACGCCTCCGCGACCGGCGACCTCGACGTGACCACGCGGATCGCGATCCACGGCGACGACGCCACGGTCGACGCCCGCGGTATCGACCGCGTGCTCGACGTCGCCGCGGGCGCCCACCTGCGGCTGGACGAGGTGACGATCACCGGGGGCGCCGCCGAGGGCACCGGGCTCCCGGCCTCCGGCGGCGGTGTGCGCAACGCCGGTGAGCTCGAGGTGCACGACAGCACCATCACCTGCAACACGGCGGTCCGCGCGGGCGGGGGGATCGAGGCGAGCGCGGACTCGACCACGACGATCTCGCGCTCCACGTTGTCGAAGAACTCGACGGGTCCGGGCCCGGGCAACGGCGGCGGGCTGCACATCACCGCGTCCGGCACGGTCACCGTCGATCGCAGCACGGTCACCGGCAACACCGCGGCCGCGGAGGGCGGCGGGCTCTGGAACGACACCGGCTCGACGATGCACGTGTCGCGCAGCGTGATCAGCGACAACACCGCGAGCGGGCCCGAGGCCACCAACGGCGGCGGCGGCCTCTTCACGATCGGCGGCGAGCTCGTCGTCGACCGGTCCGAGATCCGCGGCAACTCCGCCGACGGCACCTCCGGCTCCGGCGGCGGCATCCTCAACGACGCCGGCACGCTCGTCGTCGAGCGCTCGGTGATCGAGCACAACAGCGCCTCCCGCGCGGGCGGCGGCATCGAGGCCAACGTGGGCACCACGACGCTCGACCGCACGGTCCTGACGCGCAACACCACCGGTGCGAACCCGGGCAACGGCGGCGGCCTGCACCTCACCGGGGCCGGCACGGTGACCATCGACCGCGGCACCGTCACCCGCAACACGGCCGCGGCCGAGGGCGGCGGGCTGTGGAACTCCGCGCCCGGCACGATGACCGTGCCGCGCACCGAGATCCGCCGCAACAGCGCCCCGGTCGGCCCGGACGTGTTCCAGGACGGCCAGGGCACCGGGTTCACCGTCGACGGCGAGGTCGTGCCGCCGACGGAGGGCTGACTGCGCGAGTCGCCCGGAATCCGCGGGCGAGTCGCCCGGAATCCGCGGGCGAGTCGCCCGGAATCCGCGGGCGAGTCGCCCTGCTCACGTCGGGGGTGGTTCGGTCGGCGGTGGCGTGCAGGATTGCCGTCGACCGGACCCGTGAGCGAGGAGACCGCGTGCCACTGCTGCGCCCCGGGCTGTGCTCGGTCACCCTCCGGGCGCTGCCCGTCGAGCAGGTCGTCGCGGTCGCGGCGCGGACGGGGCTGGAGGCGATCGAGTGGGGCGCCGATGTGCACGCCCCGCCGGACGACGCGGTCGCGGTCGCCACGGCGGTCCGGTGCACTGCGAAGGCCGGGCTCGCGGTGGCCTCCTACGGCTCGTACCTGCGGCTGTGCGGCGACGAGGAGCGGCACGCCGGCGTCGTCACCGCGGCCGTCGCGCTCGGCGCTCCGCGCATCCGGGTGTGGGCGGGGGAGCGCGGGTCGGCCGCGGCGAGCGCGCAGGAGCGGCACATGGTCGTCCGTGGTGCGCGGGCGCTCGCCGCGCGGGCCGCGGACGCCGGGCTGACCGTGGGGTTCGAGTTCCACGGCGGCACCCTGACCGACACCGTCGCCTCCACGCTGCGCCTGCTGGAGGAGGTGGACCACCCCGCCGTGGGCACGTACTGGCAGCCGCCGCAGGGGATGCCCGACGACGAGGCGGTCGAGGGTCTGCGCCGGGTCGCCCCGCACGTCGTCGCGGTCCACGCGTTCAGCTGGTGGCCCCGGGCGGAGCGGCACCCGCTCACCGCGCGCCAGGAGCTGTGGACGCGGGTCGTCGCCGAGCTCACGACCCGCGGTGTGCCCACCGACATGCTGCTGGAGTTCGTCCCGGCCGACGACCCGGCCCGGGTCGCGCGCGACGCCGCCGCGCGGCGGCGCCTCCTCGCATGAACCCGCCGCCCGCGCCGCTCCCGGTCGTCGCCGTGCCCGGGCTCGGGCTGTCCCGCGCCGCGCCGCGGTACACCCTGGACCGGCTCCCCACGCTGGGCACGGCTGTCGTCGAGCTGCCCGGCTTCGGGCAGCCCGCCGGGTGCGCCACCCCGCTCGCCGTGGGCGACCTCGCCGACCTGCTGCTCGCCCGGCTGACCCGGCTCGGGCTCGACCGGGCGGTGCTGTTCGGCCACTCCGCCAGCTGCCAGCTCGTCGCGCAGGCCGCGGCGCAGGCGCCGCAGCGCGTGGCCGCGCTCGTGCTCGTCGGGCCGACCACCGACCCCCGCGCAGGAGGCTGGGCGGGGCTCACGGGCCGCTGGCTGCGCACCGCGGTGTGGGAGCGGCCGTGGCAGGTGCCCCAGCTCGTCCGTGACTACCACCACACCGGGTTCGCGACCATCGCCCGCGCCATGGACGACGCGCGCCGGCACCGGATCGACCAGGCGCTCGCTGCCGTCGCCTGCCCGGTGCTCCTGCTGCGCGGCAGGCACGACCGGATCGCCCCGTCGGACTGGCTGTCGGCCCTCGCCGCGGTGGCGCCGCACGCGCGAGCCGAGACCCTGCCCGCCGGCGCGCACATGGTGCCGTTGACCCATCCGGCGGCGGTCGCGGCGCGCATCCGCGCCTTCGTCGTCGTCCCGCCCGCCTTCGCCTGAGCGATCCCGGGTTTCCGCCGGGTGACCGAACGGGCACCTCCTTCCGGAGGCGACCGCGACCAGCATCATCGGCGCCTACGGCGGGCTGGTGTACCTCTCGACGGTGCTCGGGGCGTGGATCGCCGACCGGCTGCTCGGCTCGGAGCGCACCCTGTTCCGGAGCGCCGTGCTGATCATGCTCGGGCACATCAGCCTGGCGCTGCTGCCCGGGTTGCTCGGCGTGGCCGTGGGCCTGTGCCTCGTCGGGCTGGGCAGCGGCGGCCTCAAGGCCAACGCCACCTCGCTCGTCGGGGCCCTCTACCCGGAGGGCGACGACCGCCGCGACGCCGGTTTCTCGATCTTCTACATGGGCATCAACATCGGCGCGCTCGTCGGCCCGCTGCTCACCGGGCTCGCCCGCAGCTGGTACGGCTTTCACGTCGGGTTCGGGCTCGCCGCGATCGGCATGGCCATCGGGCTGGTGCAGTACAGCATGGGCCGCCGCAACCTCGCGGCGAGCGGTGGCGAGGTGCCCAACCCGCTTGCCGGTCGCGAGGTGCCGAAGGTGCTCGTCGGCGCCGCAGCCCTGGTCGTGCTGATCGTCGTCGCGGTGCTGACCGGCCTCGTCACGCTCGGCACGCTCGCCGCCGTCGTCACCGCGGCGATCGTCGTGGCCGCGGTCGGCTACTTCGCGCTGATCCTGGGCAGCCGCAAGATCACCGCGGCGGAGCGCAGCCGCGTGGTCGCGTTCATCCCGATGTTCATCGCGAGCTTCGCGTTCTGGTCGCTGTTCCAGCAGCAGTTCACCGTGGTGGCGATCTACGCCGAGTCGCGGATCGACCGCACGTTCTTCGATTTCACGATGCCGCCGGCCTGGGTCACCTCGATCAACCCGATCTTCATCATCCTGCTCGCCCCGGTCTTCGCCGCGCTGTGGACGAAGCTCGGCCCGCGCCAACCGTCCACCCCGATCAAGTTCGCGCTCGGCGTGGTGGGCATGGGCGTCGCGTTCCTGATCTTCCTGACGATGGCGGGCACCACGGGCGCGACGAGCCCGCTGGGCCTCGTGGTGATCCTGCTGTTCTTCACCATCGCCGAGCTGCTGCTCTCCCCGATCGGGCTGTCGCTGTCGACGAAGCTCGCCCCGGCCGCCTTCCGCACCCAGATGGTGGCGCTGTTCTTCCTGTCGGTCGCGGCGGGCTCGTCGCTGGCGGGTGTGCTGGCCGGGTACTACACCCCGGAGAACGAGGTCGCCTACTTCAGCACGGTGGGCGGCGCCGCGATCGTGCTCGGCGGGCTGATCGCGCTGATCAGCCCGTGGGTGAAGCGGCGGATGCCGGGCGTGCTCTGAGACCGGGTGGGCCTACCAGATCAGCCCCGCCGCGCAGGTGGCGACCAGTAGGCCGCCGACGACGGGGAGGAAGAGCCGGCGCGCCAGATCGATCACCGGGACGCCGGTGATCCCGGCGACCGCGATCAGCGTGGACCAGATCACTAGCGTCCCCCCGCCCACCCATGTGGAGCCGTTCTGGGCGACCGCGGCCAGCGTGGCCGGGTCGACGCCGGTCTCGCCGCCGATCGCGGCGGCGAGCGTGCCGGTGAAGGGCAGCCCCGGCCAGCCGTTGCCGTCCAGGCCGAGCACCATGCCGACGACCAGCAGCGTGAGCAGCGCGACGAACGGGTTGTCCGGGATGTAGCCCTGCACGATCGCCACGGCGTCGAGCAGCAGGCTGGGCGCCGCGGCGTCCTCCGGCAGGCCGAGGATCCGCCCGGAGAAGTCGCCGAGCCCGACGTAGACGAAGCCCGCGACCGGGATGACCATGCCCATGATCCGGAAGGCGAACGCGACGCCGTGCACGAAGTGCTCTGCGGACCGTTCGAACCAGCCGCGCCCGGTGGACACGGCCGTGACGGCGATGAGCAGCAGCGCGGCGGTGCCGCCGACCAGCGGTGCGCCCGCGCCGTCGTCCAGCGCCGGAACGAGCGAGGTGAACCGGTCGAGCAGGATGAACACCAGGAGCGCCCCGAAGCAGATCGGCACGGCCAGCGCGAGCGCCCGGCGCCGCCGCTCGGTGATCTCCACGCGGTGGCCGTCGTCGAGGTCGATCTCCTGGTCGAATCCGGACGTCCCCGCGCTGCCGGTGGCCGGAGCGGGCGGCGTGGTGCCGGTGGTGCCGCCGACCGCCGAGAGCATCGGGGCCTGCGCCTGCCCGGTCGTGGTGAGGGTGCGGCGTACCGTCATGACGTAGGCGACCGCGAGCGCGAACACGCCGGTGATCAGGGAAATCACGAGCGCACGGTCGGCGATCGCGCTCGCGGGCACCCCGGCACCCTGGGCGGACAGCTCCGGCGCCACCCCGAGGATGTAGTCCGACGACAGCGCCATGCCCTGCCCGGCGATCGCGATGGCGATCGCGGCCCCCATCGGGGAGAGCCCGACCCGCAGGGCGGCCGGGATGAGGATCGCGGCGAGCAGGGGGGGCACCGGAGTCGGCCAGAACACCAGCGAGAGCACGAACGTGATCGCCGCCAGCACGACGTAGGCGACCGGGGCGTTCCACATCAGCCGCTGGAACGGGCGCACCATGGGCTCGTCCGCCCCGGTCGCGCGCAGCGCCTGGATGAGCGACGTCATGACCGCGATGATCAGGAAGATCGTCAGCAGCTCGCTCGTGGACGCGATCGCGGCCCTGAAGACCGCGCTGACGCCGGTGGTGACGCTCCCGGTGAGCGCGGTCGCGGTGAGGAACGTGAGCCCGATCGCGGGCGCGACGACGTTCTTCCTGAGCACGACGAGCACGATGAGCAGGACGATTCCGGCGAGGTAGATTCCGTGGGCAGCGCTGGGAGCCATACGTGCACCTCCGGCGGGTCGGTGGACGACATGAGGAGCGGGCTCGGCGGTGTGCGGCGGATGTGCGCAGTTCTCCCGCGGCGCCGAAGTGCACGTCAGATTCGCACCCCGGGAACCGTCCGATCCAGAGGGATCATGCACCAGGAATGTTTCCGTGTTTGTGCACGATGTCCGCTGTGGGTTGACCTGTTCGACACATTCCTGGGCGCTGTGTCCCGGCCGGGTGATCACATCTGTGCAGAATCGCCATGGTGCGCCGGTGCGGCGCCGGTCGAGACTGGCGGGACGTCCACGTCCACAGGGGAGGCCGCATGACCGGGATTCAGGAGATCTCCGACCGCCGGATCGCGGTGAACGGCGTCGAGCTCGGCGTGCAGGTGGCCGGGTCCGGCCCGCCGGTCGTGTTCGTGCACGGCTCGCTCGACGACCACGGCGCATGGGAGCGGGTCGTGCCCCGGCTGACCGCCGAGCACACAGTGGTCACCTACGACCGGCGCGGCCACGGCGGCAGCACCTGCCCGCCGGGGCAGGGCCGCATCTCCGAGGACGTCGAGGACCTCGCCGGGCTGCTGCGTGCCATGGACCTGGAGGCGCCGCTCGTGGTCGGGCACTCCTACGGGTCGAGCACCACGATGCTGCTCGGCGCCGCGCACCCCGAGCTGACCGGCGGCCTGCTCGTGCACGAACCGCCGCTGTTCACCCTGTTGCGCGACGACCCGGCGACCCGGCCGCTCGCCGAGGAGGCGGCCGGGCACCTGCGCCGGGCCGCGGAGCTCATCACGGCGGGCGC
>NZ_JAHKRK010000339.1 GCF_019396355.1 Pseudonocardia nigra | reverse complement strand
CAGCCCTCCGGAGACACCCCCTCCGACCCGTCGTGCGCCACCCGGCGATCATCCCCAGAGGCGACCACCAGACGACGCACCTCGACCGGCGTGTCGGCGCCAAGATCAACCTAACGCAAGGCCATTGCGCAGTTACCCCCGGTCCGTGAGTCCGCTCCTACCCAACGCTAATCCTTCCCCTTGGCTGGAAGGTCAAGGGCGTGTTCGCCGACTTGGTCGAGAACAGGGGCGGTGCCCCGCCGCGTGCTCGATGATTCGGCAGATGGTCGCACCGTCTTCGGGGATGTCGTCGATCCTCGTCTCCAGCGCCCGCAGCTGCTTCTGCTTACGCCGCAGCTCGGTGATGCGCCGGCTGATCTCGCGGACACGCGTACGCAGCACTGCGCGCACGTGCTCGCACGGCGTGGTCCCGGCGTCGCGCAGTGCCAGGACGTCCCTGACCTCGTCCAGGGTCAGCCCGAGCTGCTGCGCGGTCTTGATGAAGGCCAGACGGGCCTCGTCGTCGGGGCCGTAGATCCGGTACCCGGCGGCGGTGCGGGCCGCCTGGGGCAGCAGGTTGATGGACTCGTAGTAGCGGATCGTCTTGGTGTTCACGCCGACCCGCTCCGCGAGCTCCCCGATGCGCATCCTCCTCCGCCCTTCCTGCTGCCTAGGATCGGAGGGTAGGGCAGGCGGGCCCACCCCGCCGGGATCGCTGGCATTCCACGGAGCCTCGCCTTCGGCTTGACCTTCCAGCAACGGGAATCCCTTACCGTCGCCCCACCTGGGGCGATGTGGGCCAGGTACGGCTCCTCACACCGCAGGGGCCTGGCCGTCACCGTGACGGCCGGCTTCGACGTCCTTCGATCAGTGGGGTGAAGTGCATGACCACCACCGAGACGGCCGCGAGCGGCCTGCTGGACCAGCAGCGGCTGGAGTGCATCCGCTCCTGCGGGGAGTGCGCGGCGGCATGTGAGGCGTGCGCGAAGGTGTGCGCGCAGGCGGGTGACAAGGCCATGGCCGAGTGCATCCAGCTGTGCCTTGACTGCGCCACCCTCTGCCTGGGCTGTATCCCGCTGCTGGCCCGGGAGAGCGCCTCCTACAAGGAGCTGTGCCGGCTGTGTGCGGATCTGTGTGAGCGGTGCGCCGCCGAATGTGAGCGGTACGACGATGCGAAGATGCGCGCGTGCGCCGCGGCGTGCCGCCAGACCGCCCAAGTGTGTCGCCAGATGGCGAGCTGACGGCGGCTCGCTCGTTTCGGCCCCGCCCGACCCTCGTCGGGCGGGGCCGTGCCGTGTTTTGGGCTACCACTCTTCCGTGGTGCCCAGGCGGATCGGGACAGACATGTCGTTGCCCCCTGGCACACGAGCCGTAAGACCTTGCCGCGAGGGTAAGGTCAAGACGAAGCAGGACTTGAGCAGGGAGGCTTCGATGGAGCCTGTGACGGTCGGCCGTGCCGCCGCCCTCACCGGGTTGAGCCGCAAGGCCATCCGGCTCTACGAACGCAAGGGCCTCCTCCCCGAGGCCGAGCGCACCGAGGCCGGCTATCGGTTGTTCGGCGAACAGGATCTCGCGGTCCTGCACTTCGTCCGCCAGGCCAAGACCCTCGACCTGCACCTCGACGAGATCAAGAACATCCTCGACCTGCAACGCGGCGGCGAACAGCCCTGCGCTCGCGTCACCGCCCTGCTCGACACGCACATCGCCGACATCGACCGCAAGCTCGGCGACCTGCGCCAACTGCGCCGCTCACTGCTGGCCGCGCGCCGCGCCGCCAGCCGCGCCCGGCGTGGCGGGCAGGACGCCGTGGTCTGCCAGATCGTCGAGGACGCCCAGCTCTGACGCTCACCGTCGATCCGGTGCGCACACCGATCTGCGAGCATCGGGTGGCGCGACTCTGATCGCCGCCGCCGTACATCACCACGGCCGGTCCGCCGCCGACGCGGCGATCGCTTGCGACGGTCGTGGCCGCCCGTCGCGGACGGGACCGGGCAGCACCCGTCGCGAGAGCAGTCAGTTCGCCCCGGCCACCCCGCGTATCCCACGCGGGTCCTGCGCGTCCAGAGGAGGAATGACGATGACCCGCGCTGCCTCGATGCTCGGCACCCAACCGACCTGGGTGGCATCGACCGGCAGAAGCTCGCCGCCTGCATCCAGGCCTGCTTCGACTGCGCGCAGACCTGCACGGCCTGCGCCGACGCGTGCCTGAGCGAGGCACAGGTCGCCGAGCTGACCACATGCATCGCATGAACTTGGACTGCGCGGACATCTGTGACACGACCGGCCGGGTGCTGTCGCGCCACACCGGCTACGACGCCAACCTCACCCGGACCGTCCTCGAGGCATGCGCGCAGGCGTGCAAGTCCTGCGGGGAAGTCTGCGTACACCACGGCAGGCAGGGAGTGCAGCACTGCCAGGTCTGTGCCGACGAGTGCCGGCGATGCGAGGCGGCGTGCCGCGAGATGCTGACAACTGCTTTTTACCGGGCCGGAACGGTCGAAGGGTCTCCCCCGTCGGTTCCCTGAGACGCGTGACGAGCTGGAGCCGTATCCCACGACGGGAACACACGGTGTGCGGGCGCGGGGAGTTCGACGAGCTGGCCCGGTCAGCCCTCGTCGGGCTCCGGCTCGGGCCTGGGCCCCGATGTGGTCGACCAGCTCGCTGGCCACGGAGTCTCCGCCATACCCGTAGCCGATCTCCTCCCATACGTCAGCTTGCGCCGCAAGCTTGACATTGCCCCTAGGGCAAGGTCCTAGCGTGCATCCAGAGAGGCCAAGAGAACGGTAGACGCATGGTGAGGAGCGGCGATGACCATCCCGGTCTCCGAGACGATTGCCGAGGGCCGTGCGCGACTTCGCATGCAGGCCGGTGGCATGCAATGCGCGTTGTGTGCTGGGATCATCGAGCGCGGGCTGCGGGAGCAGCCGGGCGTGGCGGAAGTGTCGATCAGCCTGCCCGAGCAGCAGGTGCTGGTCGACTACGACCCGGAACGCGTTGGTCCCGACCAGTTGGCGACGGCGCTGGACGATCTTGGCTTCAAAGTCGGCGACTCGGCCCCGCCGAGCCGGGCACAGAGTTCGGATGAGGACGCCTCCAGGGTCGTCAGCGAGGGACGCCGGCTGCTGATCCTCGGCGCGCTGAGCGTGGTCACAGTTCCATTGATGCTGCTCGAGATGGTGGACAAGGTCGGTGGCTGGGTCGGCTGGGTGCTCGGCGCTCTCGCGGTGGCCTCACTGGTGGTGACACCCGAGTTGTTCGTGGACACGGTGCAGTCGCGGCGCCGCGGGCTGCTCACCAATCGACCGGTGGTGCGAGCATCCATCTTCGGCGGGTTGGCCGGCGGGCTGGTCGGTTTGGCGCTTCGGCCAGCGGACTTCCCCACTGGCGGCTTCTTCGCCGTCACGGTGCTGGTGGCGACCTACCACATCTTCTCGATGTGGCTGTCGCTGCTGGTACGCACGCACAGCTCACACTCAGTGCGAAAGTTGATGGAGCTGCAGCCCGACACGGCCCGGCTGGTGCGGGACGGACTGGAAGGCGACGTGCCACTGAAGGCGGTGCGCATAGGCGATCTCATCCGTGTCCGCCCAGGCGAGCGGGTGCCCATCGACGGGCGCGTGACCTCCGGACACTCCGCGGTGGACGAGTCGCTGGTGACCGGCGAAGCGATGCCGGTGAAAAAGACCGAAGGCGCGGAGGTCATCGGCGGGGCGATCAACGGCTCCGGAACGCTGCTGATCGAGGTCACCCACATCGGCGAGGACACATTTCTGCAGCAGATCGTGCGCAATATCGAGGAGGCGCGGGCGCTCAAACCGGGTGTCGTGGATCTGGTCGGCCGTGTTCTGAAGATCTACATCCCCGCTGTGCTGGCGCTGGCCGCGCTGGCAGGAGTGTTCTGGGCCGTGGCCCCGGCCGTACTGGGGGACGGGCCCGATCTCAACCGCGCCTTGTTCGCGACGCTGGGCGTGTTGATCCTGGCATATCCGTGCGCGATGGGGATGGCTGCACCGCTGGGGCTTGTGCGCGGCTCGAGTGATGCAGCCGAGCAAGGCATCATCTTGCGCACCGGGGAGGCATTCCAGACCTTCGGCCAGGTCCGCCGTGTCGTGCTCGACAAGACCGGCACGCTGACCGAGGGCGTGTTCACCGTGCGCGAAGTGGAAGCCACAGGCGATCGCGACCAGGTGCTGGCCCTGGCCGCGGCCGCCGAGGCGCCCTCGGAGCACCCCCTCGGGGAGGCCATCGTCGCCGCTGCCCGCGAGCGAGGATCGGAGCCTTCCACGGTCGAGGAGTTCGAGGCGCTCAGCGGCCGGGGTGTCCGTGCCCGCGTCGACGGGGCGGTCGTGCTGGTGGGCCGACCGTCGTTCGTCGCAGAGCAGGTCGGCGAGCTCGGGCCGCTGGCTGACCGGGCCGCCGAGCTCGAGCAGGCCGGCCGGACGGTCGTCGCCGTCAGCCGCGACGGTGAGCTGCAGGGATTGATCGCGTTGGGCGACGACATCCGCACCGAGGCCCGCACCGCGTTGGACGCGATGCGGCGCCAGGGCCTCACCCCCGTGATGGTGACCGGCGACAATCGCCGCGCCGCACAGCGCGTCGCCCGTGAGCTCGGGATCGACGAGGTCCGCGCGGAAGTACTGCCCCAGGACAAGACGGAGATCGTGCGGGAGCTCCAAGCCGACGGCACCCGAGTGGCCATGGTCGGCGACGGCATCAACGACGCACCCGCGCTCGCGCAGGCCGACGTCGGCATCGCGATGGGCGGCGGCACCGACATCGCGATAGAATCCGGTGACGTCATCATCGTCGGTAACCGGCTCGACGCCGTGCTCACCGCGCGCGAGATCGGTCGGCGCAGCTACCGGCGGACCCAGCAGAACGTCGTCCTCGCGTTCCTGTTCAACGGTATCGGCGTGCCACTCGCGGCGACCGGGCTGGTCTCTCCCATCTGGGCCATGATCGTGATGTTCGTCAGCGTGACGGGAGTATTCGCCAACTCGATGCGCGGCAAGTGGTCCATGATGTTCTCGACACTGCGCGACATCGTCAAACGACAATCGCTGACCCCGTCACCATCCGCGTAGCGTAAGCGGCTTGGGAAGAACGGGCGGTCGCGCGACGTCCTCGTCGCTGTCAAGTCGATAGCCGGCCTCGCGCGGCGCTTCCGGCAGTAGCCCCTTGGGCTCGTAGAGGCGCACCGCCGTGGCCGGCAGCCCCAGCCGCCCGTGCCGGCTTGCCCAGCATCCAGGTGCCCGGGTGTGGGGGTTGTCGGATGGCACGGGCCACTCGGCTTGACCTTGCCCTAGGGGCAACCTCATACGGTGCCATCGGTGGTTGCGAGAGGACCACCTGAAGTCGGTCTTGGAGAGCGAAGAGAAGGAGCGTCTGCGATGGCGCGAATGATTTCTTGGCAAGTCGATGGCATGGACTGCGAGGCATGCGAACGGCGGTTGCAGACGGTGCTGGGTCGTTTGGAAGGCGTCACCGGCGTGGCGGCCGATCACAGCGGGGGGCAGGTTGAAGTGACCCCCGTCAGCCGGACACCTCGTTCTGTGTCGTGATCTGCTGTTCGTAGGCGGCGGGGCTGAGGTTGCCCAGTCGGGAGTGCCGGCGCAAGGGGTTGTAGAAGCCCTCGATGAAGGAGA
>NZ_JAHKRK010000338.1 GCF_019396355.1 Pseudonocardia nigra | reverse complement strand
CGCTGGCGAGCACTGCGCCGCATCACCGCCAGCCCCCGCAGAATCGGCGCCTACGTCAAAGCAGCGCTCGTCCTCACCCACATCGAACAACTCCAGCTACGCACTTCTTGCTGAGATCACCTCACTGGACGGCAACCTTGACGCGAAGACCCAGATGCTGCGTGCCGCCGAGCTGTGGCTGTGGTCGGCGACTGGTAGCAGCATGAACGACCCGGACAAGGCGGTGGCCGAGATCAAGGCCGCGGGCCTCACTGTCGTTCTGGCGCGCAAGGGCAGGGGCAAGCCGGTACTGAACGCGGACCGCTCGGCGGCCTCGGTGGCCGCGCGGCGAAGTTGGAGCTGTGCGGGATATGCGGCACGGCTGCCGGGGTGGCGAGCCGGTCCACGGTTGGCCGCGCCATGATCTGCGCGGACTGTGTGGACATCATCCCGCGCATCCTCGACGATCTCGACGCGCTCGACCCGACCCGGCGGAGATCTTCGACAACGCCCAGCGCGGCGAGCGCGTGCGGCCCCGGTCGGGCAGTCGTTCAGCTCACCAGCCGCGTGCCCTCCACTCGGGCAGCGACGGGCGCTCCTTTCCGAGGGTGGTGTCGTCGCCGTGCCCGGGGTAGACCCACGTCTCGTCCGGGAGCGGCTCGAACACCCGCGACTCCAGGTCGTTCATCAGGGAGCCGAACTCGGCGGGCCCGGCGGTCTTGCCCGGCCCGCCGGGGAACAGGGAGTCGCCGGTGAACAACCCGGCCTGTGAGGGGGCCGACGGGGGACACCGCAGTGACGAGAACTCGATCGTCCCTGGTACTTCCACGCCCCCTCGGCTGACCAGCCGTCGCCGGTGCTGAGGTCGGTGACGACCAGGTCGGCGAGGGCCGGGCCGTCGTGCGGCTCGACGTCGGGGCGCTGGAGCGTGGGAGCAGCCACGGTGATCCTCTCGTTGGCGGAGTGACGCGACGACAGCCCGCGCGAAATGCGGGGTGCGACTCCTACTAGCGAATGGCGGCACCATTTGCCATCATCGAGCATGAGGACGCAGGAACCCATCGGGTTCGTCACCTAGGGCCCCGGATACCACATCGTGGGCACGAAGACCAGGCGAATTTCCGCAGCCTTGAGCGTCCGGCTGGAACGAGGGGGGATTCGCTGTGACCTCTGTATTCATCTTCATCTCCGGCGCGACGCTCCTGATCTACAGCGCTGAGAAGTTGATCGGCTATCTCGTCGGGGCCGCGAGCGGCCTCAAAGTCTCCCTGTTCCTGCTCGCCATCATCTTCACGGGCATCGAGTTCGACGACATCTTCCTCGGAGTCGCGTTGAACCTCGAGGACCTCAGCGGCGTCGCGCTGGGCACCGTCTTCGGCACCGCGATCTCATTGACCGGAGTCGTACTCGCGGTCGCCGCGATCCTCACGCCGGTGAGGGTGCACATCCCGCGCGACTACATCGCCCTCCTGGCCGCCGCACCGCTGGTGATGATCGTGATCACGCTCACGGCCCCGCTCACCTTCGTCGACGGCGTCGTGCTCGTCGCTCTGTTCGTACTGTTCATCGCCTACATCGCCGTCCGGGAGTCCCAGCGGAAGATACCGGTCTTTCGCAACGCCGAGGTCTACGCGGGGATGGTCGAGGCGGACCGCGGACGAGAGGAACTCACGGACGAGGCGCCGGGGAAGTCCTTCGCCGACGAGATGCCGTTCGCCGAGGCGCGCAGGCTTCCCGGCTGGGCCGGACTGGCGTTGGCGCTGCTCGCACTCACCGGCCTCATCATCGGTGCCGCGACCACGGGCATCGGAGTCGAGGGGATCCTGGAGGCCTACGGGATCGAGGGCACACTGTTCGGTGCCACGATCGTCACCGCCGTACTGACCATCGAGGACATCTTCCTGACCGTGGAACCCATCCGGAAGGGTGCGCCGGGGGTCGGGATCGGAAACGTCATCGGGAGCGTCGTCTTCTCGGTCACCGGGAAGCTCGGCATCATCATCCTCGCAGGCGGCGCGATCGTGGTCGGCCCGGACGTGCTCACGTGGCATCTGACCGCGCTCATCGTGGTGACCGGCCTCGCGGCGTACTTCCTCTACACGGGCCGATTGCAGCGGTGGCACGGCTATGTGTTGCTCGCGCTGTACGTCGCCTACTGGGTCCTGAGCTTCGTCGTGTTCGGGGGAGCCCCGATCGAGATGGACTGACTCAGCGGTGCGGACGCGGGACGAGCGCCTCCTCGTCCCGCCTCGTCCCCGCGTTGGCCGCCTCCACGGCCTCGGCCACGATCCCGTGGTCGGGCGAGAGATGGCATACCGGATCGGTACGGGCGGCGTCGCCGGTGAGCTGGAACGCCTGGCAGCGGCATCCGCCGAAGTCGATCTCGCGGCGGTCGCAGGTCCGGCAGGGGTCCTTCATCCAGCCGGTGCCGCGGAACGCGGTGAACGTCGGAGAGTCGTCCCAGATCCGTTCCAGGGAGTTTTCCCGCACGCTCGCTCGGGGCAGCGGCAGGGTCTGCGCGGCCGGGCAGGGCAGCGCGTCGCCGTTGGGGGCCACGGTGAGCTGGCGTGCGGCCCACCCGCCCATGCAGGGCTTGGGGTACTCGCTGTAGTAGTCGGGCAGGACGTGCACGACCTCCATCCGGCCCGCCAAGCGCTTGCGCGCGGCGCGGACAATCTCCTCGGCCCCCGCGAGCTGTTCCCGGCTCGGCAGCAGCGCCGCGCGGTTGCGCCACGCCCAGCCGTAGTACTGGGTGTTGGCCAGCTCGACCCGGTCGGCGTCGAGCTCCTCGACCAGGGTGATGATCTCGGCGACCCGGTCGATGTTCTGCCGGTGCAACACCACGTTGACCGTCAGCGGCCAGCCCAGGTCCTTCACCACGGCGGCCGCCTTGAGCTTGCGCTCGAACGACGGGATGCCGGCGATCCGGTCGGCGGTGGCGGGCTCGTCGGCCTGCACGCTGACCTGCACGTGGTCGAGCCCGGCCTCCTTCAGCCCCTCTGCGCGGCTGCGCGAGAGCCCGATCGCACTCGTCACCAGGTTCGTGTACATGCCCAGCTCGGCGGCCGTGCGCACCAGGTCGACCAGGTCCCGGCGCAGCAGCGGCTCGCCGCCGGAGAGGTGGCACTGCAGCACACCCATCTCCGCGGCCTCGGTGAACACGCGCTGCCACTCGGCGGTGCTCAGCTCGTCGTCGTAGGCGGCGAGCTCGAGCGGGTTGGAGCAGTAGGCACACGCCAGCGGGCACCGGTAGGTGAGCTCGGCCAGCAGTCCGAAGGGCCTGTCCATCCTGATATCACGGTCCATCGTCGATCTCCACATACCGTTTGGCGACGAGCCGGGCCAGGAAGGCCGCCACCTCGTCGTCGACTACACGGTCGTACCGCGCCTGCAGCTCCGCGGCGACGTCGGACACTGTCCGGTTCCCGTCGCAGAGGCCGAGGATGTCCGCGCCGGTCGGGTTGAGCACGATCACCGACTCCGGCCCCAGCAGGACGTACCGCTCCCGTGTCCGGTCGAACCGCATCCGGACGTGACGGGACAACGCCGGGTGGCCCGACGGCGGGACGGTCGGTGACGCCGGCCGGGGGGCCGTGGGGGCGTCACCGGCCACGCCGTCATTCGGCATGGGGTTGGTCCACATAGCCCTGGTCGATCGCATCCATCATCGACCAGAGCACGTCGCACTTGAACGACAGCGCCGCGACGGCGGCGTCCCGGTCCTGCGGGGTCCGGCAGTGCTCGGTGACCACCGCGAGGGCGTGCTCGGAGTCGCGCGGCGCCTGGTACAGGCGGGCCCGGAAGTAGGCCAGGCCGTCCGGCTCGATCCAGGTGTAGTACTTCTCGAACGCGGCCAGGCGCTCGGCCATCAGGTCCGGCGCGAACAGCTCGGTCAGCGACGACGCGACCGCCTCCACCCACGGCCGGGTGCGGGCGAAGGTCACATAGGCGTCCACCGCGAACCGCACGCCCGGGACGAGGTGACGGTGGTCGGCGATCTCCTCGCGGGTCAGGCCGCAGGCCTCGCCCAGGCGGAACCACGCCTCGATGCCGCCCTCGCCGTCCGCGGCGCCGTCGTGGTCGGTGATGCGGCGGATCCAGCGCCGGCGCACCGCGGGATCGGGGCAGTTGGCCAGGATCGCGGCGTCCTTGCGCGGGATCATCTCCTGGTAGTAGTAGCGATTCGCCACCCAGCCGCGGATCTGGTCCGGGCTCAGCACGCCCTCGTTCATCCGCAGGTGGAACGGGTGCGCGCTGTGGTAGCTCTGCGAGTGCGCGCGCAGTTGCTCGACGAGGCCCTCGACCTCCGCCGACCTCGTCGCCGGATTGATGTCTGCCGCCGGCCCCGCCTCCACCGCAGGTGTCACCGTCGTGATCATCGTGCCCCTCTTCATCGTGCTGGGACCTCCACTTCGAGACCGTCGCTGGCCACTTCCATCCCACTCTGCTCGACCTGGCGCCGTTCCGGCGAGTCCTCGAGCAGGATCGGGTTGGTGTTGTTGATGTGGATGTAGATCCTGCGTTCGATCGCCAGCCGGGACAGCTGCTCCAGGCTGCCGCCAGGACCGCCGATGCAGAGGTGACCCATGTCGTGAGCCGTCTTCTGGGCCAAGCCGAGACGAATCAGCTCGTCGTCGTGCCAGCACGTGCCGTCAATGAGCAGGCAGGCGCAATCCTCGAGCTCGGTGAGCACGGCCGGGGTGAGCGCCTGCACGCCCGGCAGGTACACCGCGGCGCGCCCGGTGGCATCGTCGGTGAGCCGGTAACCCACGACGCGCCCCTCGTCGGTGCCGGTGCCGAACCGGTCGTGCTTGGCGGTGGGGACGTCGAAGGCCCGGTAGGAGATCCCGTCCAGCGGCACGTCCTGCCCCGGGACGACGCGTGTCCATTCGACGGGGCAGTAGCGCTCCAGCGTGGTCAGCACCCCGGTCCCCGAGGTCAGCGTCGCGTACGTCGCCTCGGTGGCGTGCAGGCGGATCCCGCGTCCCTCCCGGAGCAGGAGCAGCCCCAGGGTGTGGTCGAGCTCGGCGTCGGTGAGCAGCACCGCCGCCACCGGCGTGGCCCGGTCGTCGCCGGGGTGCAGCCCGGGGAACGCCTCGAACTGGGCCCGGATGTCGGGGGAGGCGTTGAACAGGAACCACCGCTCACGGTCCGGGCTCACCGCGATCGACGACTGCGTGCGCGCCCGAGCCGGCCGGGTGCCCTCGCGGACCGCCCGGCACGTCGGGCAGCTGCAGTTCCACTGCGGGTAGCCACCTCCGGCCGCCGATCCCAGCACCCGCAGCCACATGTGTCGCTCTCCGTTCCTCGTGCCGGCCCCCGCCCTTGTCGGAGACGGCGGGGCCGGATGACGCGAGGGGCGCCGGAACCACGTTCCGGCGCCCCTCTCACGTTCACGTCGTCGGGCTCAGGCCTCCGAGCGTGCGATGTACATCGTCACCTCGGGTGCGCACTCGATCTCTTCGAAGTCGGGCGTCTCCCACTCGGTACGGGTCTCCACTGCTCACCTCCCTTCCGCGGTGTTCCGCGTCGTCTGCTGTGCGGTAGGTCTAGAGCGTGTCCCTTGGATCATGGGACGGGGTCGCGGAGCCAGATCCTGATCGAGGCGACGTCGATGGTTCCGCGGAACATGTAGTCGCGCTTGTCGTAGCGGGTGGCGACCGCGCGGTGGCCC
>NZ_JAHKRK010000337.1 GCF_019396355.1 Pseudonocardia nigra | reverse complement strand
GCCGCGTTCGGCATGAACCCCGAAGGAGTCCTGCCCTACCTCGCCGACCACATCGACCAGCAGCGCCTGCCGAACCCGTGAGGTTTCGCCGTCGCCTGGCACAAGTTCGCGCGAACAAGTGCGCTTTCGACGGATGAAGGTTGCTGGAGACGGCGAGGGAGCGGCGTTCGTAGGCGGCGTCGACGAGCCGGTAGAACCCCTCCGCGGCGTCCGGGGAGACCGGCAGCAGCCCGATGTCGTCGACGATGATCAGGTCGGTGCGGATCAGCCGGGCCAGCGCTCGGGTGATCGAGTCGTCGGCGCGGTGCCGGCGGACCAGCGCGCCGAGGTCTTCGATGGTGAACCAGGCCACGGTCATCCCGGCCTCGATCGCGGCCTGGCCGAGCGCTTCGCAGAAGTGCGACTTCCCGGTGCCGGACGGCCCGCAGATGCACACGTTCTCCCGACGGCCCACCCACTCCAGGCTGGTGAGAGCGTCCTGGGTGGGGCGGGGGATGCAGGACGCGGCCGCGTCCCAGTCGTGCAGGGTCTTCCCGGCGGGGAACCCGGCCCGTTGGCGGCGGGTGCGCAGGTTGGTGGCGTCGCGGCCGGCGGCCTCCTCGGCGAGCAGGACCCGGACGAGTTCGGCGTGGTCCCAGCGCTGCGCCCGCGCGGTCGGGACGAGCTCGAGCAGGTGGCGGCGGATGTGCGGTAGCTTGAGGCGGCGGGTGAGTTCGACGGCCTCGGCCAGCGGATCCCCGCCCGAGACTGCGACAGCGGTCCTGACCGGTCTGCTGGCGGCGGGCGTGTTGGTGGGTGCGCTCATGCGGACTCACCTGTCGGCTCAGGCTCAGGCTCGGGCGACTCGGGCGGGGCGGCGGGAGTGGCAGCGGCGGGGGTGACGCCCAACCCGGACCAGGCCGAGGTGCCGGGCTGCAGGCTGTGGGTCTCGCTCGCCCTGATGATCGGCTTGCCGACGTCGCGTCCGGCTTGGTGGGCGAGGATGCGCAGCACGTCGTTCTCGGCGAACCGTCCTGCGACCGCCGCCGTCCCGAGTGCGCGGTCGACCTCGCCGGGTGGGTGCAGCTTGGCCAGCGCGACGGCCTCGGCCATCTTGCGCCGCACCCCTCGCGCGCCCGAGCCCGCCGCGACCGGGCCGCAGGTAGAGGGAGGCGGACGGCGGTGACGGTCGGCTGGCCGGGCCGTCGGCGTCCCCAGGTCCGCAGGAGTTCGTACAGGTGTTCGGCAAGTTCGTGGTGGTCGGGGCCGTGGGCGGCGATACCGAGCTCCAGCGCATCATCGGCGCGGCCGGGCTGGTCACGAGTAATCAGGTAGGCGAGGGTGCCGCCGCTGTAGAGGGCGGCTCCGGGGCGACAGCATGCCCTCCACGCACATCACCTGGTCCGCGCTCAACCCGCGGAAGCGGTGGCGTTGTGTGCGGTTTCGTCGAGGACGATCCGGCGTAGGCGGTCGGCGCGGGGCGACCCGAGGGCCCACGTGTCGATCACTTTCCTCCGCCCGGGCACCTGTCCGGTTGTGTCTGCCCGCTCGCGCAGCCAGGCAAGGACGTCGCCGTCAGGCACGCGCCCGGTACTGACCGCGCCCTGGTGCCCGGAATCTGCGCCTGATCCGTGCCCGCACGCGAGCTCGGGCACCCGCCCGGCCGGCTCTACGCCATCGCGCCGATCAGGAACGGACGAGGCGGGCACCCGCACGGGCACATGCCCGTTCGTTCCCGCTGCTGTGCCCGCGGGCACAGCAGCGGGCGCGCGCCCGAAGTCGGCTGCAGGCCACTCGCCCACCCCGTGACCGCGGTTGGCTCTGGTGTCGCCCGGGTTCGCCTGCCTCTCTTACCTCGCCTGTTCCCCGTGCCCGTTCGTCGTGACTGGTCACAGCGTGGCCATGCCCGGGCGCCGGTTGAGCATGGTCGGGCACGTGAGCGGACCACTCGGGAGGCACCGTGTCCGTCATCGGATGATGCTTGGGCGGGGACGCGACGAGCGCGATCAGTTCGAGCGTGATCGCCAGGCAGACCGGTGGCCACAGCGCGACAACGATCCCCACCGGGGTCGGCTGCGCTGCTGCGAGGTTCGCGGCGAAGGTCGTTGCCATGCCGGCCCAGAACGCCGCCCACGGCCCGGCCCCCACGGGTTCGCGGCGGTGGCGTCGAATCCAGATGACGACGAGCGCAGCGAGGAGCATCCCGTCGGTGGTGAGCGCGAGCCAGGGTGCCATCACCGGGTCCCCGTGTTCGGCGATGACGTCGCGGGCGTGGCGGTAGCTTGCGACTGCGGCGGGACCGCCGACGGCGGGCAGGGTGACTGCGGCGAGTAGGCTGGGCCAGACGCGCGCCCACCCCTTCCGCGCCGTCGGCCGGAGCCGCCTCTCGTCACCGGTGTGCTCGGCGGTGAGCTCTCGAGACGGAGCAGGGCAAGGGGGCGACTGGAGGAGCGGATCGACGGTCACGGGAGGGCCGGATTCCTCGGCCACGCCAGGAGTTCCCTAAACGGGACGGGCTCGACGGCCGGGGGGTTCTCGAGCGGGCGACGCGGGCGCCGATATGCGCGCGGATGGGTGGAATCCTGCACGGTGGCCAGCTCCCAGCGCTGATCAAGGCCCCTCGCCGGCAGTGAGGTCGCCGGTATGGGGCTCGTCGACTTGCGCGTACAGCTTGGGAGAATCCGCCACACCACGGCTCCCGCTACACATCGGTGGACTTCCTGAACGCGGTTTCCCCGCGCGCCGTGCTGGTGAGCGTGGGCGCGGGAAACCGCTACCGGCACCCCGACCCGGGCCTGATGAGCGGGCTCGAGCGGGCAGGGGTCACCGTGCGCCGCACCGACCAGGGCGGCGACACGGCGGTGGTGGCCGACCCGGCTCGGGCCGACGCCGACCGGGACGGGCGGCCCGACATGCACGTGGTCACGCGCGGGCACCCGCTACCGCCCCGGCGGCGCCTCGCTCAGCGCCGTTCGTTCGCTCCGCAAGCTCCGCTCAGAGCCCGCGCGCCTCCAGCGCCTCGCGCACGGCCTTGCTGCTGGACGGCACGGTCGCCGTCGGGCCGATCTGCCCGGACACCGCGTCGAGGGTCTTGAGGCCGTCGCCGGTGATGAGCAGCACGGTCTCGGCGTCGGGGTCGAGCTTGCCGCTCTCCACGAGCTTCTTCGCGGTGGCCACCGTGACCCCGCCCGCGGTCTCGGCGAACACGCCCTCGGTGCGGGCTAGCAGCCGGATGCCCTCCACCACCTCGGCGTCGGTCACGTGTGCGAGCGCACCACCGGTGCGGCGCACGGCGTCGAGGACGTAGGGCCCGTCGGCCGGGTTGCCGATGGCCAGCGAGCGGGCGATCGTGTCCGGGCGCACCGGCTGCACCACGTCGTGGCCGTCCTCGTAGGCCTTCGCCACCGGCGAGCAGCCCGTGGCCTGCGCGCCGAACACCTTGTACGGGGTGGGCTCGACCAGGCCGAGCTTCCCGAGCTCGGTGAAGCCCTTGTCCACCTTGGTGAGCTGCGACCCGGACGCCACCGGCACCACGATCTGCTCGGGGAGGCGCCAGCCGAGCTGCTCGGCCACCTCGTAGCCGAGCGTCTTCGAGCCCTCGGCGTAGTACGGCCGGACGTTGACGTTGACGAACGCCCAGTCCTCGTGCTCCGCGGCGAGCTCGGTGGCGAGCCGGTTGACGTCGTCGTAGTTGCCGTCCACCGCGAGCAGCGTGCCGTCGTAGACGGCGGTGGTGAGGACCTTGGCCTGCTCGAGCGAGGAGGGGATCAGCACGACCGAGTCCCAGCCGGCGCGGGCGGCGGCGGCGGCCACGGCGTTGGCCAGGTTGCCGGTGGACGGGCAGGCGAGTACCGAGAAACCGAGCTCGCGGGCGGCGGCGAGGGCCACGGCCACCACGCGGTCCTTGAACGAGTGCGTGGGGTTGCCCGTGTCGTCCTTCACCCACAGGTTGCGCAGGCCGAGCGCCGCGCCGAGGCGGTCGGCCTTGATCAGCCGGGTGAGGCCGGGCTCGGTGTTCGGGTGCTCCTGCACGGTCGAGGGCACCGGGAGCAGCTGCCGGTAGCGCCAGATCGACTTCGGGCCCGCCTCGATCGACTCGCAAGTGACCGCGCCGAAGTCGTAGGCGACCTCGAGCGGGCCGAAGCATTGCGGGCAGGCGAACTCCGCAGCCAGCGGGATCTGGTGACCACACTCACGGCACGACAGCGCGCGGGCCGGACCGAGGTCGAAGGAGGTGGACGCGGACGCGTCGACAGTCAGAGTCATGGAAGATCTCCTCATCTTCCCCGCACCGTGCGGGTCGGAATTGGCACCGTGATCGAGCGCGGACGCGCATCGCCGGTTGCCGGGGCTTCGCCGGGCCGTTCCCTCTGCCCCTCTGGATGAGCCATGTGAAGTTGTGCCCCGGGGACCTGGCCGCCGTGGGATGGCCATCACGCTACGGCACGATCCACTCCGGGCCCAAGCCCGATCCGCGATGTGGGAGGCGGGTCACGCGCTGTCGGTGCCGTGCGCCAGCATGGACGCCATGGCCCCACCACCGTCCCCCGCGCCTCTGCGGCTGGTCGTCGGCGAGGAAGAGCTGCTGGTGGAGCGCGCGGTCGCCGAGGTCGTGGCGGAGGCAAGGGCGGCCGACCCCGCCACGGAGGTGCGCCGCTACCGGGCGGCCGAGCTCACCCCGGTGGACCTGGCCGAGAGCCTCAGCCCGTCGCTGTTCGCCGAGGGCCGGGTCGTCGTGCTGCAGAACGCCCACGAGGTGGGCAAGGACCTGGCGACGGCGATCGTCGAGCAGGCCGGCGACCCCGCCGACGGGATCGTGCTGGTGGTCGTGCACGCGGGCGGCGCCCGCAACAAGGCGATGGTCGACGCGCTGCGCAAGCTGGGTGCCCCGGTCACCACGTGCAACCGGATCACCCGCTTCGAGGAGCGCGCCGACTTCGTGCGCGCCGAGGTGCGCCGGGCCGGCGGCAAGATCGCCCCCGAGGCGGTGGGTGTGCTCATCGAGGCGGTCGGGTCCGACCTGCGGGAGCTGGCCGCCGCTGCGGGTCAGCTGGTCGCCGACACCGGCGGCACGGTCGACGAGCGCGCCGTGCGCCGCTACCACCGGGGCCGGGCCGAGGCGTCGGGCTTCGCGGTGGCCGACAAGGTGGTCGCGGGGGATCGCGCGGGGGCGCTGGAGGCGCTGCGCTGGGCACAGCTGCTCGGTGTGCCGTCCGTGCTGGTCGCCGACGCCCTGGCCGACGCGCTCCGCACGCTCGCGAAGGTCGGGTCGGCCGGCCGGGGCGACCCCAACCGGCTCGCCGGGCCGCTCGGCATGCCGCCCTGGAAGATCCGCAAGGCCCAGCAGCAGGTGCGGTACTGGCACCCGGAGGCGCTGGCGGAGGCGTTCGCGGCAGCGGCGCAGGTCAACGCCGACGTCAAGGGCGCCGCAGCGGATGCCGACTACGCCCTGGAACGGGCCGTGCTGCGGATCTGCGCGGCTCGCGGTCCCCGCTGACCCTCACTCACCCTGACCCTTACTCACCGGGCCGCGCGCTCACCGGGCCGCGCGCTCACCGGGCCGCGCGCTCACCGGGCCGCGCGCTCACCGGGCCGCGCGCTCACCGGGCCGCGCGCTCACCGGGCCGCGCGCTCACCGGGCCGCGCGCTCACCGGGCCCGCGGCCCGGCAGCACGACGA
>NZ_JAHKRK010000336.1 GCF_019396355.1 Pseudonocardia nigra | reverse complement strand
CCGCGCCGCCCCCCCCCGCCACCGCCGCCCGTCCCGGCCAGCCGAGCAGCACCACGCCCGCCGCGGCCGCCGTGGCACCTGCGAGCAGCGGCACCACCGTGCCGCCGCGCCGGGATCTCGGGACCCTGCCACCCACGCGACCACTTCCCCCCGCCTGAGGCCGCACGGACGCGCGGCTCCGGGGGGACTGTCGTGCGCCGCGCCCGGCGCGTCAGCGGCCGAACGGCCCAGCTACGCGGCGCAGCTGCCGGTGTCGACCTCGGCCATCAGGCCGGGCGCGGCCTGCACCGCGGCGGCGACCTGGTCGACGGTGAGCACGAACCCCGTCTCCTTGTCGTCCAGCGCGGCCCCGAACACGACGCCGATCACCCGCCCGGAGGGCGAGATCATCGGGCCGCCGGAGTTGCCGGACTGGACCACGGCCCGCACCGTGTACACCTCGCGCGTCACCTCGCCGCCGTCGTAGATGTCCGGGCCGCGGAGGCTGATCATCGAACGGATCTTGGCGGCGGTGGCCGTGAACGGGCCGTCGAGCGGGTAGCCGAGGATGATCGCATCGTCGCCCGGGGTGGCGGGTTCGGGCTCGAACACGAGCGGCTCGGCCTGCAGGTCGGGCACCCGGAGCACCGCGAGGTCGACGGCCGGGTCGTAGAGCACGACCTCGGCGTCGAGCTCGACGATCCGCCCGCGCGAGTTCAGCACCTCGGCGCCGGTCTCGGAGGTCCCGGCGACCACGTGCGCGTTGGTGAGGACGAGCTGCGGCCCGATCACGAAACCGGTGCCCTCGAGCTGCCGGGAGCAGGACGGCGCGCGGCCCCGGATCTTCAGCACGCTGTCGACGACCTCCAGCACGACGGGGCTCTGCGCGAGCGCCGGGTCGGGCGGGCCGACCTCGGTGATCGGAGTCTCGGCGAACGGGCTGAGGACATCGGGGAAGCCGGAGTTGTTCAGCAGCTGGCGCAGCTCGGCGGGCAGCTGCTTGGCACCCTCCGGCATGACGGAGTCGACGGCCCGCAGCACCTCGGAGCCGCGGATGCCCGCGGCGAGCCTGGGGAAGCTGGCCGAGGCGAGCGGCAGCGCCACCAGCCACGCCGCCACGACGACCGTGATCGCCTGCAGCACGGACCCGAGGGTGGAGTCGACCTGGAGCGTGCGCTCGCCGGTGATCCGGTCGCGGATGCGCCTGCCGAAGAACACCCCGGTGGTCTCGCCCAGCGCGACCAGCAGCACGACCACGACGATGCTGACGATGATCCGGGTGGTGGGCGTCTCCACGCCCGCGGCCAGCAGCGGCGCGAGCCGGACGCCGAGGACGGCCCCGGTGAGCACGCCGACGAACGACAGCAGCGCAACCGCCATGCCGTGCCGCCAGCCCGAGACGCCCGCGATCAGCGCCAGCAGGACGACGACCGCGTCGACCCAGCTCATGTCCCGGCCACGCGCACGCCGGAACCGCCCGGTGCGCCGTGTCGGCGCGCCGCCCTCATGATCCTGCGACCTCCTGCCGGCCGGCCCGTGCCGCGGACCACGCCTCACCCAGGTCCCGCACCCGGGTGATGTCCCAAGGGCGTGCCCAGCCCCCTAGATCCAACAGAGCGGACAATAAGCCCCCGGTGAATCCCCACACGAGCAGCCCCGCCACCGAGAAGGCCGGCCCGACCAACCCGGACGGGTGACGGACCCGCAGCCGGTTGGCGGGATCGGCCAGCGCGGACAGCGGCACCCGGACGACCGCCGCCGTCTCGGCCGGGTCGACGGCGTGCACCGCGACCGGGCGCTCCCAATGGGCGATCACCGGCGTGACGACGAACCCCGACGGCGGGACGAACAGGTTGGGCAGCAGCGCGAGCGGGACGACCCCGGCCGGCTCGACGCCCGCCTCCTCCTCGGCCTCGCGCAGGGCCGTGGCGACCGCGTCGGCGTCGTCGGGGTCGGTGCCGCCACCGGGGAACGCCACCTGCCCGGCGTGCTGGCGCAGCGTGGTCGCCCGCTCGACCAGCAGCACGTCGGGGCCGTGTTCGGTGTCCTCGCCGAACAGCATCAGCACGGCGGCCCGCCTGCCGTCGGCGGGCACGGGGACGCGGTGGCGCAGCAGCGTGGTGATGTCGACGTCGCGGATCCCGTGCAGCAGCGGGTGCATCCAGGTCGGGGCACTCTCGGGCGGCCGCAGGTACGTCATGTGAGCCGCTCCACGGCGGCGGCCACCTCGTCGGCGGTGCGGAACGGCACCGGCGGGTCGACCCGTACGACGCTCCCGTCGGCGCGCACGACGTACGACATCGGCAGCGACGGCGGGATGTCCAGCGCGGCGCGCAGCGCGTTGTCCGGGTCGGTGACCGACGGCAGCGTGACGTCGAGCGCATCGAGCAGGTCGAGCGCGGCGCGCGGGTTGTCGCGGACGTCGATGCCCAGCACCGGCACGGCGTCGGGCCGCGCGGCGTACTCGGCGAGCACGGGCAGCTCGTCGCGGCAGGGCGCGCACCACGAGGCCCAGACGTTGAGCAGGGCCGGGCGGCCGGCGAGGGCGGCGCCGAGGTCGACGTTGCCCGGCGCGCCGAGGCACGGGACGGTGATGCCGGCGAGCGGGCCCGCCGCGGGCGCGCCGGACGGTTCGGGGCACGGGGCCAGCTGCGCCGCGGCGCGCAGCGGGGCGAGCTCGGCGTCGGGCACCGCGACGGCGGTGGGCTGCGCCGCATCCGGCGCGGCGGTGGCCGGCTCGTCGTCGCGCGGCCAGAGGGCGAACACCGCCAACCCGAGCAGCAGCACGACGACGAGGGTCGTGACGACCTCGGATCGCCGGACGCCGGACCGCTCGGGGATCACGGGGCGTCCTGGTCCTCTCCGGGCCGCTGGGCGGGCGCGGCGTCCTCCGGGATTCCCGCCTTGGCCAGCAGCTCGAGCCGGGACGGCCCCTTGACGAGCGCGGCGGCCTGCGCGGGCTCGGTGGGGCCGGCGCCGTAGGCCGGGCAGTCGGCGCTCAGCGTGCAGGCGCCGCACGCCGGCTTGCGCGCGTGGCACACGCGGCGGCCGTGGAAGATCACCTCGTGCGACACGATCGTCCAGTCGCGCTTGGGGACCAGCGCCCCGACCGCGTGCTCGACCTTGACCGGGTCCTCCTCCTGGGTCCAGCCCCAGCGGCGGACGAGCCTGCCGAAGTGCGTGTCGACCGTGATGCCCGGGATGTCGAAGGCGTTGCCGAGGATCACGTTGGCGGTCTTGCGGCCGATGCCGGGCAGCGCGACGAGCTCCTCGAGGGTGTGCGGGAGCGAGCCGTCGTGCTTCTCCACGACGGCGGTGCCCAGCCCGATCAGCGAGTTGGTCTTGTTCCGGAAGAAGCCGGTGGGCCGGATCATCTCCTCGAGCTCGGTGCGGTCGGCCTGCGCGTAGTCGAGTGCGCTGCGGTAGCGGGCGAACAGCTCCGGGGTGACCTCGTTGACGCGCTGATCGGTGCACTGCGCCGAGAGGATCGTGGCCACGGCCAGCTCCAGCGGCGTGGTGAAGTCGAGCTCGCAATGCGCGTCGGGGTGCGTGGCGGCGAGGGTGCGCAGCATCCGGCCCACCCGGCGCGCGCGGCCGAGCGCGGGCTCGCCGTCGGCCACCCGCTTGGCGAGCCGGGCGGCGTTGCGGGCGGCGCTGCTCCGCGACGAGGTGCTCCGGTTCTGGGTGCTTCGGGACGCGATGGTCACGATGACGAGCCTACGGGCGGGCACCGACACCCGACGACGCCGCCGGTGCCGCCCGTCCGTATCCCGGCCGTCACGCACGGTGGTTGGGCGGGTCACGAATCCGCATCAGCAGGGCGCCGCGCCGACCCCGACGACGCGCGGGCGCCCGCGGTGCGAGACGATCGGACCCGACATGACTGCCTGGTTGTCCGTCCTCGTGCCGCTGCTGGTGATGTTCTTCGCGCTCGGAATGGAGCGCGTGGAGTCGAAACTGCGAGAGGCCACCTTGCGCCCCGAGGAGCTCGAGGAGCTCCTCGAACGACCGCGGCCCGACGAGGTCCGCGCGCTGTTCCGGCAGGGCACGGGGCGCGCTCTCGAGCTGTTCCGGCTGCGGAACCGCAGCACGCGCGGGCGGAGATCCACCAAGCGCAGCAAGGCCGCCTAACGCGGCGAAATCGGTCGAAGAAACCCCCGAACGGGGGCTATCCGGCGCTATGTCGCCCGGTCGTGCGGGTACAACGACGGTTGCGGCGTCACAGAGGGTGGGCGCACCCCCTAGACTGACGCGCCGGTGATCCGCCGCGGGGCAGCGGCCGGGACGAGGAGCGGTGCAGTGGACGAGGTTCTGATCCGCGCAGGGATCTTCCAGGGAGTCGAGCCGCAGGCGGCGGACGCGCTGGCCCAGGCGCTCGAGCCGGCGGAGTTCCCGCGTGGGCACGTCATCTTCGCGGAAGGCGAGCCGGGCGACCGGCTCTACATCGTCGGCGCCGGCAAGGTGAAGATCGGTCGCAAGTCGCCCGACGGGCGCGAGAACCTGCTGATGGTGGCCGGCCCGTCCGACATGTTCGGCGAGCTCTCCATCTTCGACCCGGGCCCGCGCACGTCGTCGGCCACGGCCGTCACCGAGGTCCGCACCTACACGATGGACCGCGCCGCGCTGCGGGAGTGGATCGCCAAGCGGCCGGAGATCGCCGAGCAGCTGCTCCGCGTGCTGGCTCGGCGGCTGCGCCGCACCAACAACATGCTCGCCGACCTGATCTTCACGGACGTGCCGGGCCGCGTGGCGAAGTCGCTGCTGCAGCTGGCGCGCCAGTTCGGGTCGCAGGAGTCCGGCCTGCTGCGGGTCACCCACGACCTCACGCAGGAGGAGATCGCCCAGCTCGTCGGCGCCAGCCGGGAGACGGTCAACAAGGCGCTCGCCGACTTCGCCCACCGCGGGTGGCTGCGGCTGGAGGGCAAGAGCGTGCTCATCCTCGAGCCGGAGCGCCTCGCCCGCCGCGCCCGCTGACCCGCGCAGGTCGCACCTTCGCCCAACGGCGCTCCCGTCCACGCGGTGGACGGGGGCGCCGTTCGCGTGTGTGAGGCCCGGCAATCGAGTGGTACGGCCGTACCAGAATGTGCGACCCTGGGACGCGTGTCGTCCTCCGCATCGCTCGTCGACTATCGCGCGGCCCTGACCACCCCCGGCGCACCGGTGCCGGTGCTCGCCTCGGCCGTCGGCAGGCTGCCGATCGCGATGCTGCCGCTGGCGCTGCTGCTCTACGTCCAGCAGGTGAGCGGGTCCTTCGCCGCGGCGGGGCTGGTGTCGGCCGGCACGATGGTCGGCGTCGCGGCCGGATCGGTGACCCAGGGCCGCATCATGGACCGGTTGGGCCCCACGCGGCCGCTGCTGCTGGTCGTCGGGCTGTTCGCGCTGGCCGTGACGGCGCTGGTGACCGCCGTGGAGACCCGTCAGCCGTTGCCGGTGCTGGTGGCGTTCGCCACCGTCTCCGGGCTGGTGCGGCCCGCGCTGGAGGGTGCGTCGCGGTCGCTGTGGTCCGGGCTCGTCCCGCCCGGGCCCGTCCGGTCGGCGGCCTACAGCTACGAGGCGATCAGCCTCGAGGTCTTCTTCATCCTCGGTCCGGCGATCGCCGCGTTCCTCGTCGCGGCGGCGCCGTGGCCGGGGCTCGGCGTGGTGGCGGCCGCTGCCGCGATGGCGCTCGGCGCCACCGGGT
>NZ_JAHKRK010000335.1 GCF_019396355.1 Pseudonocardia nigra | reverse complement strand
CTGCGCCGTCCACCATGCGCCCCATTTCCGCCCATGCTCCCCGTCGACGGGGCGCATGGGCGGAGACGGGGTGCGTGGGCGGAGACGGGGCGCATGCGCCGAGACGGGGTGCGCGATCCGCTCCCACCCCGGCCGGGCCCTCCCCTCGGGAGGGGTCGACACGCCGGTCGGCGAGGTGAGCTGCGCGTTCCCCGCCGCGCCTGCCCGGGTCGCCGGTGCTGTCGGTGGCCGGGGTTAACCTGACTCATCCCTGCGGCCCCGGGCCCGGCGCTCCCCGACGAGCGGCGGGCACGCGGACCGCGTCGATCGAGCGCTGCCCGCGGGCCGCGCGAGGAGGGAGCGCCCCACCCCGATGGCCACGTCCGCCAGCTCCGGATCGCGCGGTACCGACAGCTTCGTCCATCTGCACACGCACACCGAGTTCTCGATGCTCGACGGTGCGGCCCGATTGGACGACCTGTTCAAGGAAGCCGCCCGGATGGAGATGCCGGCGCTGGCCATGACCGACCACGGCAACGTCTACGGCGCCTACGAGTTCTGGCGCAAGGCGAAGGCGCACGGGGTCAAGCCGATCATCGGCATGGAGGGGTACCTCTCGCCGGGCTCGCGCCACGAGCGCAAGCGCGCCACGCTGGGCGGCCAGCAGGTCAGCGACGACAACCCGGGTGAGATGTACACCCACATGACGCTGCTGGCGGAGAACACGGAGGGGATGCACAACCTCTTCCGGCTCTCGTCGCTCGCGTCGCTCGAGGGCTACTACTACAAGCCCCGCATGGACCGCGAGCTGCTGGAGACCTACGGCAAGGGGATCATCGCCACCACCGGGTGTCCGTCGGGTGAGGTGCAGCGGCTGCTGCAGCAGGACCGCTACGACGACGCCGTCCAGGCCGCGAGCGACTACCGCGACATCTTCGGCAAGGACAACTTCTTCTGCGAGCTGATGGACCACGGCATCGAGATCGAGCGCCGCGTCCGCGATGACCTGCACCGGCTCAAGAAGCAGCTCGAGCTGCCCGGCCTGGCCACCAACGACCTGCACTACACCTACGCGGAGGACGCCAAGCCGCACGAGGTGCTGCTGTGCGTGCAGACCGGCAAGACGCTCGCCGACCCCGGCCGGTTCAAGTTCGACGCGCAGGACTTCTACCTCAAGTCCCCGGCCGAGATGCGCGCCCAGTGGGACGACCAGTTCCCCGAGGCCTGCGACAACACGTTGCTCGTCGCGGAGCGGGTCGACGTCGGGTTCACCGAGGGCCAGGACCTCATGCCGCGCGCCCCCGTCCCCGAGGGGGAGACGGAGGAGAGCTGGCTGATCAAGGAGGTCGAGCGCGGGCTGCACAAGCGGTTCCCCAACGGGATCACCGAGCAGTACCGCAAGCAGGCCGACTACGAGGTCGGCGTCATCATGCAGATGGGGTTCCCCGGCTACTTCCTGGTCACGGCCGACCTCATCCAGTACGCGAAGTCGGTCGGCATCCGGTGCGGTCCCGGGCGTGGTTCGGCCGCGGGCTCGCTCGTCGCCTACGTCCTCGGCATCACCGACCTCGACCCGATCAAGCACAAGCTGATCTTCGAGCGGTTCCTCAACCCCGAGCGCATCTCGATGCCCGACATCGACATGGACTTCGACGAGCGCAGGCGCGGCGAGATGATCCGCTACACCACCGAGAAGTACGGTGAGGACCGGATCGCGCAGATCATCACCTACTCCACGATCAAGGCCAAGGCCGCGATCAAGGACTCGGCGCGCGTGCTCTACGGCCAGCCCGGCTACGCCGTGGCCGACCGGATCTCCAAGGCGATGCCGCCCGCGGTCATGGGCAAGGACATCCCGCTCGCGGGTGTCTTCAACCCGTCGCACAAGCGCTACTCCGAGGCCACCGAGGTCCGCGCGCTCTACGAGGCCGACCCGCAGGTCAAGGAGATCATCGACACCGCCCGCGGGCTCGAGGGCCTCAAGCGGCAGTGGGGCGTGCACGCCGCCGGCGTGATCATGTCGAGCAAGCCGCTGATCGACGTCATCCCGATCCAGCGCCGCGAGGCCGACGGCGCCATCATCACGCAGTTCGACATGGGCGCCTGCGAGACGCTCGGGCTGCTGAAGATGGACTTCCTCGGCCTGCGCAACCTCACGATCATCGACGACGCGCTGGCCAACATCCAGCTCAACGGCAAGCCTGCGCTGGAGATCGAGAGCGTCGAGCTCGACGACCCGAAGACCTACGAGCTGCTCGGCCGGGGCGACACGCTGGGTGTGTTCCAGCTCGACGGCGGGCCGATGCGCGACCTGCTGCGGCGGATGGCGCCCACCGAGTTCGACGACATCTCCGCCGTCGGTGCGCTGTACCGGCCGGGTCCGATGGGCGCCAACGCCCACAACGACTACGCCGACCGCAAGAACGGCCGCCAGGAGGTCAGGCCGATCCACCCGGAGCTGGCGGAGCCGCTCAAGGACATCCTCGGCGAGACCTACGGCCTGATCGTCTACCAGGAACAGGTCATGGCGATCGCGCAGAAGCTGGCCGGCTACACGCTGGGCAAGGCCGACCTGCTGCGCCGTGCGATGGGCAAGAAGAAGAAGGAGATCCTCGACAAGGAGTACGAGGGTTTCGCCCAGGGTATGAAGGACCACGGCTACTCCGCCGACGCGGTCAAGACGCTCTGGGACATCCTCCTCCCGTTCTCCGACTACGCGTTCAACCGCGCGCACTCCGCGGCCTACGGCGTGGTGTCGTACTGGACCGCCTACCTCAAGGCCAACTACCCGGCCGAGTACATGGCGGCGGTGCTCACCTCCGTCCGCGACGACAAGGACAAGGCCGCGGTCTACCTGGCCGAGTGCCGCCGCATGGGCATCACCGTGCTGCCGCCCGACGTCAACGACTCGGTCCGCAACTTCGCCCCGGTCGGCGACGACATCCGCTTCGGCCTCGGCGGCATCCGCAACGTCGGCGCCAACGTGGTCGACGCGATCGTGGCGGCGCGCAAGGAGAAGGGCGCCTTCACCGACTTCTCCGACTTCCTGCGCAAGGTCGACGCCGTCGTCTGCAACAAGAAGGTCATCGAGTCGCTGATCAAGGCCGGGGCGTTCGACTCATTGGGCCACCCGCGCAAGGGCCTGCTGCTCGTGCACGCCGACGCCATCGACGCGGTGATGAGCACCAAGCGAGCGGCCTCGATGGGGCAGTTCGACCTGTTCGGCTCCATGGACGGCTCCGGCGGCTCGGAGTTGGACTCCGTCTTCGACGTGAAGGTGCCCGAGGACGAGTGGGACACCAAGCACGAGCTCGCGATCGAGCGGGAGATGCTGGGTCTGTACGTGTCGGGGCACCCGCTGCACGGGGTGGAGCAGGCACTGCTGTCCAAGTCCGACATGCCGATCGCCACGATCCTCGAGGGCACGGTGCCCGACGGCCACCAGGTCACGATCGGCGGCATCCTCACCGGCGTGAACCGGCGGGTGAACAAGAATGGCGAGCCGTGGGCGTCGGCGCAGCTGGAGGACCTCGCCGGCGGCATCGAGGTGCTGTTCTTCCCGCGCTGCTACCAAGTGGTCGGGGTCGACGTGGCCGAGGACGCGATCGTGCTGGTCAAGGCCCGGGTCAACCGCCGCGACGACCGCGTGTCGCTGATCGTCAACGACCTCGCGGTGCCCGACCTCACCCAGGCCGGGGGCGGCGCCGCCGCGCCGGTGAAGGTGAGCCTGCGCACCGAGCTGTGCACGCCGCAGCGCGTGTCGAAGCTCAAGGAGGTGCTCACCAACCACCCCGGTTCGTCGGAGGTGCACCTGTCGCTGGTCAACGGCAGCCGCACCACGGTGCTGCGGCTCGACGACGCGCTGAAGGTCACGCACTCCTCGGCGTTGATGGGCGACCTCAAGGCGCTGCTCGGTCCGGGCTGCCTGGGCTGAGCGGAGCTTGCGGAGCGAACGTCAACGCTGATCCGACGGCCGAGATCGGTGCTCACTGCCCGACGGGCCAGTGCGCCACCACCAGGTCCTCCATCGGGAAGTCCTTCGGGTTGGCGGTCACGAGCGTGCCTCCGTGCACCACGGTCGTGGCCGCGATCAAGCAGTCCGCTTGCCAGAGGGTGACGCCCCGCGCCGCGAAGTTCCGCCGCCACTCCGCGGCCTGCCACCCCGCGCGCTTGTCGATCGGGAGGACGACGAGGCCGGAGAACAGCCGCACCGCCGAGTCGGCCTCGCGGGGCCGGAGGCCTCGGACGATCTCATCGACGTTGATCGCCGTGGTCGCCGCGATGTCCCCCGCCTCGCGCAGGGCGGCGACGCGTGCGACGGCGGGCCGCCCTCGCAAGTAGTCGATCAGAACGGTCGAATCGAGTACGCGGAGCACGTCAGCCGGCGCGGCGCTCGTCCGCGTGGCGCTGGCTGCGCACCCATGCTGCCGGGTCGGCGTCCCACTCGTGGCCGGCGTCGTCGATCGTGCCGGCCGCCGCCTCGAGGTCGTTCCACCGGATCTCCTGCTGGACGGCGCGCTGCACGGCCATGCGGACGAAAGCACTGCGTCCGCGCGGTCCGGCGAGCTCGTCGACCTGGGGGAACCAGGTCGTCGTCGAGCTCGATGTGCATTCGCATGTGCTGAAGTTTACACATTCGGATCAGTCGGCCGCGCCCATGAGTCCGCGCCAGCGCTGCTGCGCGTCGCAGTTCCAGCGGGCGTGCAGCTCCGCGAACAGCGCGGCCGCCCGCGTGCCGGCCCACTGGTCCGGCAGCAGCTCACCCGGCAGCTGCGGGTCGAGGAACGGGAAGCGGCGCCAGGCGTGCACCAGGTGGATCTGGTGGGCCAGTACGTCGGCGGGGTCGGCCGGGTCGGCGTCGGCGAACGTGTCGAGGAACTCGGTGTAGGAGGCCTCCACCTCCGCGAGGTCCCAGGCCTGCGCCACGACCTGCCGTTCCGATCCGATCGCGCCGAACGGGCCGACGAAGGAGCTGGTCACCTCGGTGAGCTCCAGGTCGGCGATCACGTCGGCCACCTCGTCCTGCTTGCGCGGGTCGGGGGAGAGCCACATCCCCGGCGCGGGTGAGCCGAGCCCGGCCCAGGCCAGCCGGGTGCGCAGCCGGTGCCGGAGCTGCCTGCGGGACTCCGGGACGCTGACGAGCAGCACCAGCCACCGCCCGTCCCACCGGGGGGTGGCGGCCCCGAAGCCGTAGATGCGGGCGGCGCCGTCGGTCAGGAGCCTGCGGCCCTGCTCGCTGAGCGACCAGCGCACCCGCCGCCCGGCGCGGTCCGAGGTCAGCAGGCCTTCGGCCCCGGTGCGCGCCATCGCCTGCCGGGCCGACTTCGGTTCCACGCCGAGCTGCGCGAGGACGTCGATGAGCACCTGGGTCCACACGGGCTCGGCGCGGGGGAGCACGAACTCGCCGAGCACCGTGAGCAGCAGCGACCGGGCGCTGGTGGCCCCGAGCTCGCGGCGGCGCGACAGCGCGGGGTGACCGGTCTCGGCGGCGGTGGTCATGGCGCTCGAGACTAGAGCGTGTCCCTTGGATCATGGGACGGGGTCGCGGAGCCAGATCCTGATCGAGGCGACGTCGATGGTTCGGCGGAACATGTAGTCGCGCTTGTCGTAGCGGGTGGCGACCGCGCGGTGGCCCTTGAGCTTGTTGATCGCCCGCTCGACGACGTTGCGTCGCTTGTACTCCTCGGCGTCGAAGGCGGGTGGTCGGCCA
>NZ_JAHKRK010000334.1 GCF_019396355.1 Pseudonocardia nigra | reverse complement strand
GCGGGCCACGAAGAAGGCCGGCGACTTCCCCGCCCGCAAAGATCAACCCCGTGTCGTCCACGTCACCCGCCGCATCCAACTCCCACTGCCTCCGACAGCGGTCACCGACCTAACGCAAGGCCATTGGGCACCGCGGCGGGCACCGCGGCCCGCGCTCCCACCAGGACCGGCGGGAATGGACCCGCCGCCGAGGAGATCTCTACGCGCGGCAGGTGAATCAGCTCCGCTGCCGACCGGTCGGGCTGGCCGGGCCGTGGATGTCCGAGGGATCGGAGCTCTTCATCATCTGATCCGTAGTTCCGACACTGACGGACGAATGTCTGGCGCCAGATCGCGCCAGAGCAGCCACAGACGCAGAGCGGCAGCAGGGCCCCGGTGACGGCGACGCGACATATAGCTGCGGATCGCCGCAGTGTTCTCCTCAGCTCGGGCTGCCCTTCTGCTGGTCATCCACGGCGAACTGGCTGCGGCCGGTCATCCATAATGTCAAGGGCGGATCCCCGCCCGTGCCGGGTTTTAGGTGATCACGTCCACCGCGCCGAGGCCGAACCGAACGGGTACAGCATTTCGACACTCGACGACCTGGCCTCGAACGAGAGATCGCGCCAGGATCCGAGTAACCGCTCGATCGCCGCAGCCTGGCCGAGTCCGGGGGCGGTGCGGGTGCCACCGCACAAGGCGCACAAGGTGACGCCGGCCGGCGGCGCCCAGGGCGCTTGCCAGCGCAAGCGCCGCGAACCGGCGCGGGAGGTGGAACGACTTGATCATCGGTGGGTCCCCCTCCGATGGGGTCGGCGGGTCGACTGTCAGGGCGCCGGGCCGGGCCTCGCGTCAGGGTAGGGCGCCGACGTTTGGTGGCTTCCGACTGGAGGAGTAGCGGTTGAGATGCCGGCATCGGCGTGACAGAGGAGGGTCGGCCGTACAAGCGGCTGCCGCCGGGCGGCCCGTCAACATCGAGGCCCGCTTCGAGCAGACCCGGGCCCGGGAACGCGCGCTCGGCGTGGCGCACTGGGAACAGCCCGACCACGGCGTGTTCGCCATCGGGGTGGAGGTCGCGGGCCGACCCCCGCTGCGCTTCGTCGGCCGGCCCCACCGGCCGGCGAGCAGCGTGGACTTCCGGCTCTACCTGCCGGGCCTGGCCGCCTACTACACCGCGCGCGGCGGCCGGGTGGTGATCGGCCCGGTCGACCTACCCCGGCTCGGTCGCCGACACGACCTCGTCGTGGTCGCGTCCGGCTCGCCGTCGGTGCCCGGGCTGTTCCCCCGCGACCCGGCCCGCTCGCCCTTCGGCCGGCCCCAGCGCCGGCTCTGCGCCGGGTTCTTCCGGGGGATCGCGCCCACCGAGCCGATGGGTCTGCACTTCCAGCTCTGCCCAGGCGTCGGTGAGATCTTCGCCAACCCGTTCCGTTCGGTGGCCGGGCCGGCGCACGCCCTGATGATCGAGGCGGTGCCCGGCGGGCCGCTGGAGGCGATCACCCGGCTGCCCTGCGACGCGGATCCCGAGGGCTTCGAGCGCACCCTGCTCGCCCTGCTCGCCCGCTTCGCGCCCGCCGTCCGCGATCGGGTCGACCCCGGCGAGTTCGGCCTCACCCGGCCGATCGACCTGCTACAGGGCGCGATCACCCCGGTCGTCCGGCACGGCTGGGCCGAACTGGACGACGGCCGCTTCGCCGTCGCCGTCGGCGACGCGTGGGTGCTCAACGACCCGATCGTCGGTCAGGGCGCGAACCTGGGCTCGCGCACCGCGTTCCTGCTGGCCGACGCGATCCTCGCCGGTCCGCCCTACGACGCGGCCTTCTGCCGTGCGGTGCACGCGCGGATGTGGGAAGCGGCCCGGCCGGTCACCGAGTGGAGCAACGCATTCCTGCAGCCCCCGCCGCCGCACGCGGTGGAGCTGCTGGTCGTCGCCGCGCACGACCCGCGGGTCGCCGACGCCTTCGTCGAGAACTTCAACGACCCGCCCGCTATGTGGGACGCCCTCTGCGCGCACGAGCGCTCCGCAGCCTGGCTGAAGCGTGTCCGCACCACGGCACCTGCGGCCTGACCGGGCGCCGCCGCAGCCCGTAGGTCGAGGCAGGCCTCGGCACCTCATCCCGTTGCGGGGTCCGGCCAGTGCCCGGGTGCGAACGCTCCGTCGGGCACGGCGGCGCCGTCGGGGTGCACGTCGTCCCAGCCCGTGACGGCCCGTTCGGCCCACGCGGCCCAGCGGGCGAGCAGCTCGGTGTACTCGACGAAGAACTTCCCGGTGAGCGCGATGACGGGGAGCCGCTCGGGGAAGGGCCCGCCGGTCTCGGCGTAGTCGCGGGCCTGGGCGTGGGCGATCTCGCGGCGGTGCTCGGCGTCGGCACGGATCGCCTTGAGGTTCTCCAGCAGCTGCTCCCGGGTGCCGTGGTCGGCGAAGGCGACCTGCAGCAGGGCCTCGAACTCGAGTCGGGGCTGGGGGGTCAACGGCCGGTCGAACCAGTCGCGCAGGGCGGCCCGCCCGGCGTCGGTGATCGTGTAGACGGTGCGCGCCCGCTTGCCCCGGTGCTCCCGGAGGGTGGTGGCGAAGCCGTGCCCGGCGAGCTTCTTGCACTCGGCGTAGACCAGGCTCTCGGCCTTCGGCCAGTACCAGCGCAGGCTCCGGCCCATCTGCTGGGTCAGCTCGTAGGCGCTCCACGCCCGGACACCGAGCAGGGACAGCACCGCGTAGGACGTCGAGGTCAGGTCCGTGGGCACGAGGCGAACAGTACTCCTCCTAGGAGTATCCCGTCGGCAGGGGCCACCCTGGTCCGCCTGTGCCGCCGCCGGTCACGGTCCCCAGTAGGTCTCGCCTTGCTGGTGCAGCGCCCCGACGACGACAGGAGGCGGCGGTGGACGTGCTGGAGACGCGGCTGACCCGCGAGTACGGGATCCGGTACCCGTTCGTGGGAGCCCGGGATGGGGTTCGTGAGCCTGGCGCCGCTGGCGGCGGCGGTCAGCGCGGCGGGGGGCATGGGGATGATCGGGGCGGTGACCGAGCCTCCCGACCGGGTGCGGGCGCTGGTCCGCGATGTGCGGGAGCGCACCGTGGAGCCGTTCGGGGTGGACCTCGTGGTCGGCGAGTCCGCGATGGGCCGCTGACGGTGCCGGACCACGTCCAGGTCTGCCGCGCGGAGGGTGTGTCCGTGGTGGTCTTCCACATGGACACCCCGCCCGCCGACTGGGTCCGTTACCTGCAGGCGGGCAGGGCGCGGGTGTGGAAGCAGGTGTCGTCGGTGGACGAGGCCCGCTCGCCGCGGTCGAGGAGCGCGTGGGCCCACAGTCGGCGGGCGTTGGCGGCCTCGATGCGGTGCGGGAGCGCGTCGGCCTGAGCAACCGCGGCCCGGAAGTGCTCGTCCGCCGCGGGCCCGTCGCCCGCGGCGGCGGCGAGGCCGGCCACGGTGCACACCAGCCGCAGGTCGACGAAGGTCAGGACCAGGCCACCGGCGAGCGCCTCGTCGACCTCGCCGGCGAGGGCGGCGGCCGCGTCCCGGTCGCCGAGCACGGCCAGGCCCTCGGCCACGGCGAGGGTCGTGAAGCGGCCGCCGAGCGACGATCGATCGCGGTCGGCGAGGGCGTCCCAGCGCGCGTGGAAGCGGTCCCGGTCGCCGAGGCGGGCCAGCAGGCGCAGCAGCGGGGCCTCGTAGCGGCCCCGGTACGCGCCGTGCGGTTCGAGCCGGACCCCGGGGGCCGCCCCGTCGGCCGCGAGCTCGAGGGCGTGGGCCTCCCGACCGGGGTTCGCCAGCAGGCGCGCAAGGTGCTGCAAGCCCCTGGCGTCGGCGATGCTGACGCGGCCCTCGTACGCGACGGTCCAGAACTCGCCCTCGCGCTGGAATACCTGGGCCTGCGGCACGTGCGATGCCTTCCCCTCTGCGGCCTCGTCAGCGGCAGGTATCGGCCCGCCCGGCCCGCCGACACGCCGAAATCGGCTCGGCGCCCTCGCCGCCCCGCGCTGCGCGGACCGACGCGGGCACCCTCGACCTTGCGACGCGAGTGCGGAACGCGTTCGTCGAGGACCCCTTGACGTTACTCCGTACAGGAGTATGTTTACGTACGCTGATACTCCTGAGAGGAGCATATCCATGCCCGAGCTGCACGGGTTCTCCCACGTGTCGCTGTCCGTGCGGGACCGCGAGAAGAGCGTGGCGTTCTACGCCGACGTGCTCGGCTTCGAGGTCTTCCAACACCTCGCCGAGGAGCACTTCGACGAGATCGTCATGCTGCACCCGGCCGGGATGGTGCTGTGCCTGCAGCAGCATCACGCCAACGCCGGCGAGCCCGCGGACCCGGCTCGCACCGGCGCCGACCACATCGCCTTCCGGATCGGCAGTCGCGCGGAGCTGGACGAGTGGGCCCAGCGACTCGACGCGCTCGGCGTGCCCCACTCCCCGGTCGCCGACCGCGACTACGGGGCCGTGCTGTGCCTGCGCGACCCCGACGAGTTCCAGCTCGAGCTGTTCCACCGCGAGAACCATCCCTGAGGAGACGATCATGCAGACGAGGTTCACCGAGCTGCTTGGCTGCCGGCTGCCGATCCAGCTGGCCGGCATGGGCTGGGTCGCCTGCCCCGAGCTCGCGGCCGCGGTCGCCGGTGCCGGCGGCGCCGGCACCGTCGCGCCGCACCTGCTGCCCGCGCCGGCGCTCGAGCCAATGCTCGACGAGCTCACCGCGCGGGCCGCCGGCCCGATCGGGTTCAACGTGCTGATCCCGTTCCTGGACCTCGACGCCGTCGAGGTCGCCGCGGCCCGGCTGCGCTACGTCGAGTTCTTCTACGGCGACCCCGACCCCGCCCTGGTCGCCCGGGTGCACCGGCACGGTGCGCTGGCCGGCTGGCAGGTCGGCTCGGTCGGCGAGGCGGTCGCGGCCGAACAGGCCGGCTGTGAGTTCGTCATCGCCCAGGGCGTCGAGGCCGGCGGGCACGTCCGCGGCAGTACCGCGCTGTTGCCGCTGCTCGACGCGGTGCTCGACGCCGTCACCGTCCCCGTCGTCGCCGCCGGCGGAATCGCCACCGCGCGCGGCCTGGCCGCCGTGCTCGCCGCCGGCGCCGACGCCGCCCGCATCGGCACCCGGTTCCTCGCCACTCAGGAGGCCGACGTGCACCCCGACTACCAGGCCGCCGTGCTGGCCGCGAACCCCGAGGACACCGAGCTCACCGAGGCGTTCTCCGTCATGTGGCCGAACGCTCCACACCGGGTGCTGCGCTCCAGCATCGCCGCAGCCCGGGCGGCCAGCGGCGAGACCGTCGGCACCGTCAACCTCGGCGACACCGAGATGCCCGTGCCCCGCCTCGGCCCCATGGCCCCGATCCGCGCCACCAGCGGGAACATCGCCGCCATGCCGCTCTTCGCCGGGCACGGGGTCGGCGCGGTCCGTGAGGTCCGGCCCGCAGCTGAGATCGTCCGCGAGTTCGCCGACGGCGCCGCCCGCCTGCTCCGACCGCAGCGCAACCGCGAGCGGGTGCTGCGGTGAGGGGTGCGAATCCCACCGTTGGAGCTGACGCCGATCTTGACGCGATGTCAGCAGCGGGGCGCGCCGTCGTTGCGCGGCTGCCCATCACGGCCTCAGAGGGCGCAGCTCACCTGTACCACGGACGCCCGCAGAGCAAGGCGCAGCGTGGCTGAGCTGCCTCTGCTGTGAGGTGGCGCCTAGAGCGTGTCCCGTGGATCATGCGGGTCGGCTGCGGTAGATCTCTTCTGTGCTTGATCGCCACGACTTGACCGACGCGGAGTGGGCACGGCTGGAGCCGTTGCTGCCCGACCGGACACCG
>NZ_JAHKRK010000333.1 GCF_019396355.1 Pseudonocardia nigra | reverse complement strand
GACGATCTGCCGACCCTCGTACGATTCGCTCACAGGGGCCTCCTCAAATCGATGGTGTGAGCACCCCGAGCATGAGCCGGGAGTCACGAGGAGCGGAGGCCCCGCTCCTTCATCACATCAGGGGACCGACGAGTCCGCTACGTAGTGCATCAGAGCGACCGCATGGACTTCACCGGCCGCCTCGCGGCGCACGAGGCAGCGTTCCCCGGGAAGGTCGGGGTCAGTTCGAGGGTGCCGAGCAGCTCGGCCACCAGGGTGCGCATATCGAGGTCGCCAAGGCGGCCCTGCCCCGACCGGCTGCTGACAGCCCCGCCTTCAGCCCCCATCCGACGGATGGCCGGTCTCTGCGTTGCGCAACCGATGCAAACCCCTGCGGCCACGTTGTTTCCCCAGCTCAATCTCTCCGCTGCGTGACACAGCGCTCGACACCGTTTACGGTGAGGCCGGGGCCAGGGGCCCGTAGCGCAGCTACAGAACGTGCCGCGGTGTGCAGCGACGATATGGGCGACCGAGCGAGGCACCGGATGAGTGACGAGCACCGCATGGACCAGTGGGAGAGCCCTCACGCGCTGCTCGGAGTCGGTGTGTGCCAGGGAGCACCCAGTGTCGTGGTGGTGGCCGTCCGGGGCGAAATCGACCAGATCACCGCGCCGCAGCTGCGCCAGACGCTGCTCGAGCAGCTCGACCAGAACCCCGCGCACCTGATCGTCGACCTGTCGGCGGTGTCGTTCTTCAGCAGCGCCGGCCTCGGCGCGCTTCTGGCCGTCCGCTGCCGGGCTGGCCGCGACGGGGTCGGAACCCACCTCGCCGGCGTGACCGGGAATCGCCTCGTCGGCCTCGTGTTTGAGCTCACCGGATGCGCCGAGCAGTTCACGATCCATTCCAGCCTCGACGCCGCCGTGGCCGCCACCGGCTGAGGCGCCACCACTGCGGTCCTGGCTTCGACTCCGCCCGTTTTGCTGCGCCTTGCCGCAGGTCCGCGCGGGCATCGCCGAGCCGAGCGCGGGAAGCGGTATCCGTCGTTGCGGTCGCGCTAGCTGGAGGTCACGCCTCACCGATCTGATCTCCACATGAGTTGCCGCGGGCCGACCGCAGCTGTCCGCTGCTGGCCGCGATCGGGAACCAGCTGGCCGAGCGACCGACCCGGAGCGGGGCGATGATGGACGTCCCCGGCTCCATGGCCTGACGGCGAGCCTGTGGCACGCGAACGTGGGGCACGGCCGCCGCGAGATCGCGGACTCGATCTCCGACCAGCTGTGCCGGATCGAGACCTACCAGCCTTCGGCGACCTCCTCACCGAGTCGGCCATCGCGCTGGCCGCCCGGCTGGCCGCGCTCCCTCCGATGCCCGGGGCGTAGGTGTTCGTCCGCAGCGGCGGCAGCGAGGCGTCGACACGGCCGCGAAGCTGGCCAGGGTGTACTGGGTCGAGCAGGGACGATCGGAACGCACGCATCTGGTCGCGCGGAGTACGACCTTCCACGGCGTCCACGGCGACGGCGCGAGCGTCGACGGGACGGGCATCGACGCCGGCTCGGTAACCTGGTGCCGGCGGCATCGCTGGTGCCGCACGAATCAGCTGAGGGACGGCGGCCAGCCGCCACCACGCCACGGTTTACGGGATGTGAGCGCGATCCGCGACGTCGTCCTCGTAGAGGGTCAGGTGCTCGTCGGCCATTCGTCGTGCTGAGAAGCGGGACGCGGCGGCTGCGCGGCAGGCGCGGCGGTCAATGGCGTCCAGCCGGCCGATTGCGTCGGCCATCTCCTGCACGTCGCGGCACAGGAATCCGGTTCGGCCGTGGTCGAGGACCTCCGGTAGCGCGCCGCGGCGGAAGGCCACGTCGGCGTCCCGGCCGCCAGCGCCTCGATGATCACCAATCCGAATGGCTCGTCCCACAGCACCGGCATGAGCAGCGCCCGCGCGGAGCCGGGCAGCTCCTGCTTGGCCGTCCCCCCGATCTCGCCCACCTACTCGACGTCGGGGCCGAGCGCCGGGCGCACCTGCTCCGCGAAGTAGTGCCGTTCCCTTGGCGTGCGCGCGGGTCCGGCGACCACCAGCCGGGGCCGGCCCGGCGCGCCGCCTCGATGGCCGCGTGCACGCCCTTGTCCGGGTCCATCCGGCCGAGCACGAGCAGGTGCGCGCCGTCGCCGCTGCCCACCGGCATGGAGGAGGGGTCGAGGCCGTGGTGGATCACCCGGGCGACCGGGACCTTGCGCAAGCCGGGCCTGGGCGTGCGACACCGCCACCACGTGCACGCGCGAGCTCAGCCGGGCGTAGAGCCGTCGGAGATGCCCGGTGAAAGTCCAGTGCGCGGTGGTCACGATCGGCGCGGAGCAGACGTGGGGGCCGACGGCGGGCCGATGATCGTATGATCGTGCACCAGGTCGACGTCGTGCAGCGCCTCGTAGGCGTCGAGCACGTGAACCAGCTCGACCGAGGCCGAACCGGCGTCCTCGGGGCGAGAGCGCCCGATGGAGGTGCGCACCCGGGTCACCGATGCGGTGGAGTCGCCGGTGGCCACCAGCACCACCTGGTGCCCGCCCGCGTTGAGGGCCCACGGCCCGGTCGTGCACGACCGCATCGATGGCGCCGTAGGCCCGCGGTGGCACCGGCTGCCACGGCGGAACCACCAGCCCGATACGCACACAACCGCAGTACCCGGCCGCGCGCCGAGAATGCCGGCCGCGCAGGGCGCGGCGCGCGACGCGTAGCCGAGACGACGAGGCGCCGCAGCGCGACGAAGGCCACGGGGCGGGAGCGCGGTCCGCGAGCGGGCCACCGGTGCCGCGGGCGAGGGGGCCCCTGCCTTGGCGTCCCGTCCGCCGGGTAACAGTTCGGTGTGCAGCGGCCCGATCCGGAAGCGGACGACGCCCTGTCCGTAGCGATCGTCGGCATGGGTCCCCGCGGGCTGTCCGTGCTCGAACGGCTGCTCATCAGGCTGTGCGTCCGGCCTGCGTCCCGACCGGTGGTCTCTGGGCGATCAACCCGATGGAGCACGCCGGGCCAGGGGTGGCGGACAGATCAGGCCGGCTCGTCGACGATGAACGCCACCGCGGGCGAGGTGCCGCGCGTTCCCCCGGCAATCACCATTGTCTGCCGCTCGGCGACGGCAGCGCCTTCCTCTGGCGAATGGACCGCCAACGGAGGCGCCCCGAGCTGCAGCCCGCCGACTATCCGGAGCGGCGACACTACGGCCGCTACCTGCGCGCGATGTTCGAGTAGCCAGACCCGGATTCGGTCGAGCACGGCCACGCCTTCGACCTGCACGTGGAATGGCAGCCGCAGGGTGAGCTGCTCGTCCGGCAGCACGCCGAATCACTCGACCATCCGCTGGTAGCGCTCGCTCCGCGTGGGTGCGGATCTCGAGCTGTTGGCGCTGCAGCTCAGCCTCGAGGATCTGGTGGCTGTCGTCGTCGGCCCGCCAGAGCGCGGCGATGGACGCCTCCCGCACCACGCTGGTCGCCGGGTCGACGAGGAGGACCTCCTCCTCCACCCCCACACTGCGTCACCCCGCAGCGCCAGTCTGCCGAGCTGGCACATCGGCGGGGCACGAGCAGGGCGGCGGCGCAGGCGCAACCGAATCCCGTCATACCTGCTGAATGTCGTCTGTCGCGACGTCGGCGGTGACGAGGACCTCGACCCGTTTCAGCCGTCGCGGCGAACCGTGGGACGGCGCGCTGACCGTGACGAGCGCCTCATCCTCCAGACGGTAGTGCGCGCGCACGTCGGAGAGGCGGATCATCCGCTGCCAGTACTCCCAAGCCAGCGTCGCCAGAACGTCCTCTCCCGCCTGTTCCTCCATGCGCTTCAGCAGCACGTCGTAGGCGTCCAGGTCACTGACGAACGTGGTCTCGGGGTCGATCACCAGCCGCAGCTTCGCGTTGTCCGCGCCGACGTCCCACCGCTCCTGATCGATGACGCGGCCGGAGTCCACGTCGAAGATCCTGTCGTCGCCGACGCCCAGGTAGCAGTAGATGCACTCTTCCGGTCGACGCCCTTGCTCTTCAGCTCTCCCGGGCACGCACCGTTCAAGAACTCGTTCATCTTCCGGACGCGGTCGTCCTGGCTGTGGCTGCCTTGCTTGCCGTACCTCAACCCATCTCTGAAGGTGGATGGAAGCGAGTCTTTACTCGTCTTGTGGAACACCAGTACGTCCAGCATTGCGTCGCCCCTATCGCCGCTCCATGACCGCCGAGTCATGTTCCCGCCCGCCTCGGTCCACCAAGTACCCAGCTCCGTCGATCCGATTGCACCTTCGGGCGGCTACTTCGCTCTTCGGGCACGGCGTCCACGGTTCAACGCGTTCTCGTACTGGTTGTTCTTGATCCACTGCCGGCGCCGCAGGGTGGCGCTGGATTTCGTCACGGTGGGCGGGGCCGCAGCCGTGCGAGCGACTTGCCAAGACCGGGCGCCCGCGTCGGCCGCTGCGACAGTGGCCGGTCGGACCGGAGGTGAGCGCTGCTGTCGTCGATCTGAACGCCGGCGGTCGTCAGGACAACCATGATCTGGGGGACAGGGACGGGTCGAGGTGAGTGGCGGTGGGCGACGCAGAACTCCTCGACGTGGTACGCCCGAGACGTCGTCGGCCGGGTTGGGAGCGCCCGCGGCCCGTTTCGTCGTTTGGAGGCACCGGGTAATCCACGCCATGACGGTCGCGCATGAGCTACCCGTCCTCGCGCCCGGCGACGCGACTTCTGGCCGCGGACAGGACGGCTATGATCACCTTGATCCGCTGCTCGAGGAGTTCGCCGGACTGGAACAGAACGATCCGCGGCGTCTCGTCCTCCGCGATCAGTTGGTTTCGGGTTTCCTGCCGGTGGTCGAACACATCGCGCGTCGCTACCGGGGTCGGGGTGAACCGGTGGCCGATCTCGAGCAGGTGGGCATGATCGGCCTGCTGAACGCGCTGGACCGGTTCGAGCCGGAGCGGGGCGTCAACTTCCTGGGCTACCTCATTCCCATCGTCACCGGTGAGATCCGTCGGTACTTCCGTGACCGCACCTGGTCAATGCGGGTGCCGCGACGCCTCAAGGACCTGCAGGGCCCGATCCGGGAAGCCGTGGCGTCACTGTCGCACGAGCACCGGCGCGCTCCGCGTCCCAGCGAGATCGCCGACCGGCTGGGGATCGACACGGAGGACGTGATCGAAGGACTACGCGCGCAGGACGTCTACACGGCCGCATCGCTGGATGCGCTCGTTGCCGGAGCGGGTCCTGCGCTGCACGGAACTCTCGGCCGAGCCGACGCAGCACTGGAGGAGGTGGAGTACCGGCACGCCTTACGGCTACTCCTCGACGAGCTGCCGGATCGCGAGCGGAAGATGCTCGTGCTGCGGTTCTTCGGCGAGCTGACGCAGACCGAGATCGCGTCGCAGATGGGAATCTCGCAGATGCACGTCTCGCGACTCCTCAGCCGGACCCTCGCGGCTTTGCGTCGCGGGCTCGAAGCCGAGTGAGCACTCACCACTGCGTGCTCGACTGTCACGATGCAATGAGTAAGCTTCGGGCGCCTCGGCGCCCGCGACCGCTCATCGTGCCCATGGTCGTCCGACCACCGCTGACTGCCCTCAGGGTGGTATCGGGCCATCACGAGGCCGGAGGGCTGTGGCGCCGTTCGTCCGGTCAGTCGTTGTCGGCCGGGTCGCCGCCGTCGTCGAAGCGGCAAAGGGCTCGCGCAGCTATTGCTCGTCCATCTATTGGGGTAACTGGTCATCCCTGAAGGAGCGGGGCCGGTCAACCCCCTGTTGTTGTAGTTGATCTTTTCTTCGTTGGCTCTCCGACTGTTCTTGGGCGCGTCGAGGTAGGCGGCGGGGTCAAGGAGCGCCCGGGAGGGCGC
>NZ_JAHKRK010000332.1 GCF_019396355.1 Pseudonocardia nigra | reverse complement strand
CACCGGGCCCCGCGAAACTCATGCTGGACGTCGCAGCGTCGAGCGAGCAGGGCGGTGACCCAGGGGCACCTCGGGTGCATCAGCAGCCTGGCGGCTACCGACACAAGGATGGTGCACCAGTGAGCACGCCAGGGACGAGCACGCGGCCCGTCGCGGTGGTCACCGGCGCCAGCCGGGGCCTGGGCTTCCTGCTGGCCCGTGAGCTCGCCGACCGCGGCCACGACCTGGTCGTCAACGCACGGTCCGCGGACGGGCTGGCCGTGGCGGCCGCCGACCTGCAGGGCCGCGGCACCGATGTCGTCACCGTGCCGGGCGACGTCGCGGTCGAGGCCGACGCGCAGCGCCTCGTCGCCACCGCGCAGGAGCGGTTCGGGCGCCTCGACGTGCTCGTGACGAACGCCGGGGTGATCCAGGTCGGACCGGCGGCGGCGATGCGCACACAGGACTTCGCCGACGCCATGAACGCCATGTTCTGGGGCACGGTGCACCCGACGCTCGCGGCGCTGCCGCTGCTGCGCGAGCGCGGGGGCCGGATCCTGGCGATCACCTCGATCGGCGGGAAGCTGCCCGCCCCGCACCTGCTCCCCTACGTCGCGGCGAAGCACGCGGCCGTCGGGTTCGCCGAGGGGCTGCGCGTGGAGGCCGCCCGGCACGGCGTCAGCGTCACGGTGGCGGTGCCCGGGCTGATGCGCACCGGCTCACCGCGCAACGCGCTCTTCACCGGGGACCAGGCCGCCGAGCACCGTTGGTTCACGCTGGGCGACAGCCTCCCGCTGCTGTCGATGGACGCCGAGCGGGCCGCGGGGAAGCTGGTGCGGGCCGCGCTGCGCGGACGTCCCGAGGTGGTGCTCACACCCGCCGCCAAGCTGGGGATGCGGCTGCACGGCATCGCGCCGGCGACGACGATGCGGCTGCTGGCCGTCGCCAACCGGCTGCTGCCCTCCGACGAGACGCCGCGCCCGCCGCGGCCCGGGCACACCGTCGCCCGCCCGGCCGGCTGGTTCGACGCGCTGACGGCGCTCACCCGTAGCGCGGCGCGGCGGTTCCACCAGCACGACGACGTGGTGCCGCCCTCCTGAGGTCCCTTCGGCAGACTGCCGGGGATGCTCCCGCCGCCCGATCTGCCCGACCTGCCGATCCGCGGCGCCCTCGGCGCCGTCACGGGCGCGCTCGCCGACCACGGCGCCGCGGTACTCGTCGCCCCTCCCGGCACCGGCAAGACCACGCTCGTGCCACTCGCCCTGGCCGGTGCGGGCCGGGTGGTCGTGGCCGAGCCGCGCCGGCTCGCCGCCCGCGCCGCCGCCGCGCGGATGGCCGCGCTGGTGGGCGAACCGGTCGGGGAGACCGTCGGGTACGCCGTGCGCGGCGACGCGCGCAGGTCGGCGCGCACCCGGATCGAGGTGGTGACCTCCGGGTTGCTGCTGCGCAGGCTCGTCGCCGACCCGGAGCTGCCCGGGGTGACCACCGTCGTCCTCGACGAGTGCCACGAGCGGCACCTCGACGCCGACCTGCTGCTGGCGCTGCTGCTCGACGCCCGCGACGGGCTGCGCCCGGACCTGCGCCTGCTCGCGACGTCGGCCACCGTCGCGACCGGCCGTCTCGCGGAGCTGCTGGGGGACGCGCCGGTCCTGACCGTGGACGCACGCACCTTCCCGGTGGCTGCGCGGCACCTCCCCCCGGTGCGCGGTGAACGCGTCGAGGCCTGCGTCGCCCGCGCGGTCCGCACCGCGCTCGACGACGGCGACGGTGACGTGCTCGCGTTCCTGCCCGGCGCCGCGGAGATCCGGCGCACGACCGCCGCGCTGGCGGGTGTGGACGCCGATGTGCTGCCGCTGCACGGGCGCCTGCCGGCCGCCGAGCAGGATCGGGCCCTGCAGGATCGGGCCCTGCAGGATCGAACAGGGCGGCCCGGCCCGCGGCGCCGGGTCGTGCTGGCGACGGCGGTGGCCGAGTCGAGCCTCACCGTCCCCGGGGTGCGCGCCGTCGTGGATGCCGGCCTCGCCCGAGTGCCGCGGGTCGACCACCGCCGCGGGCTCGCCGGGCTCGTCACCGTCCGGGTGTCGGCGGCCGTCGCCGAACAGCGCGCCGGTCGGGCCGGGCGGGAGGCCCCCGGCCGGGTGTACCGGTGCTGGCCGGAGGGCGAGCTGCTCCCCCGCTACCCGGAGCCGGAGATCCGCACCGCCGACCTCACCCGGCTCGCGCTGGACCTGGCGTGCTGGGGAACCCCGGACGGTGGCGGTCTGCGGTGGTGGGACGCGCCACCGCCGGGACCGCTGCGCGCCGGACAGGAGGTCCTGCACGCGATCGGGGCGCTCGCCGGCGGGGCCGCCACGGAGCGCGGGCGCCGGATGGCCGAGCTCGGGCTGCACCCCCGGCTGGCCCGCGCCCTGCTCGACGGAGCTGCCCGGGTCGGCGCGCGGCACGCCGCGGAGGTGGTGGCGCTGCTCGACGACGACACGCTCGCCGGCGGCACCGAGGTGGACGTCGAGCTGGGGCGGCTGCGGTCGGGGGCGGCGCCGGGGGCGGGCCGCTGGCGGGCTGAGGTGTCGCGGCTGCGGCGGCTGCTGCCGGCGTCCCGGGCCGATGCGAACCGGGCCGACGCCGGGCTGCTCGTGGCGCTCGCGTACCCGGAGCGGCTGGCGCGGAGGCGGGCGGCCGGGTCGCCGGTGTACCTGATGGCGGGCGGCACCGCCGTCGAGCTGCCGGCGGGGAGCCCGCTCGCCGCGCAGGAGTGGCTGGCCGTGGCCGTGGCCGATCGCACCCCCGGCGCCGAACAGGGACGGGTGCGGCTGGCCGCGGCCGTCGACCGCGAGCTCGCCGAGCTGGCCGCGCCCGCGCTGCTCGCCGAGGGCGAGGAGGTGCGCTGGTCGGGCGGCGACGTCGTCGCCCGGAACGTGCGGCGGCTGGGCGCGATCGTGCTGGCCGAGCGGCGCCTCGCCGACCCCGACCCGGCCGCCGTCCGCGCTGCGCTGCTCGACGGCCTTCGGAACGAAGGACTGGCGCTGCTGCGCTGGACCGACGGCGCCCGCAGCCTGCGGGACCGGCTCGCCATGCTGCACCGCACGCTGGGGCCGCCGTGGCCGGACGTGTCCGACGATGCCCTGCTCGCCGACCCGGACCGCTGGTGGACCGGACGGCTCACCACGGCCCGCTCGCGGGCGGACCTCGGCCGCGTGGACGCCGCCGGCGTCCTGCGCGCGGTGCTCGACTGGCGGGAGGCCGCGACGCTGGACGAGCTCGCACCGGAGCGCATCAGCGTGCCGTCCGGCTCGCGGATCGCGCTGGACTACAGCGGCGAGCACCCGGTGCTCCCGGTGCGGGTGCAGGAGGTGTTCGGGTGGACCGCGACCCCCACCGTCGCGGGCGGGCGCCTGCCCGTGCTGCTGCACCTGCTCTCCCCCGCGGGCCGACCCGCGGCCGTCACCGCCGACCTGGCCTCGTTCTGGACGGGCGGCTACCCGCAGGTGCGCGCCGAGCTGCGGGGCCGGTACCCGAAGCACGCCTGGCCCGAGGACCCGATCACCGCCGCGCCCACCCGGCGGACCCGCCGCTGACCACCGAGGAAGGGTGCCGTAGGCGACACGCCGACGGCCCGCCCTGCCGGCGTGTCGCCGGCGGGGCGGGCTGGGGCAGTGTCGGCCGGGCTCGGGTCAGCCGGTCCAGCCCTCGAAGTCCACGATGCGGCGGACCTCGACGTAGCCGTACTTCGCGGTGGGCGATCTCGGTCGCGGCCTCGATCGACGGGGCGTCGACGATGTAGAAGCCGGCGACGGTGTGCGCGGCGGGAGCGGTGGGCTCGGTCTCGATCCGGCTCGCGCCGTCGCGGACCCGGACGACCTGGGCCTCATCGCGGGAGTGGAAGCCTTCGCCGCCGATGGAGGTCCCCTCGGACTTGAGCTTCTCGTCGAGGGCCAGCCAGTCGGCGATCTCGCCCTCGGTGGGCGAGGTGGTCGTGGGGTCGTAGACGTAGAGCAGGGCGAACTTCATGATCTTCTCCTTGAGGTGGGGTGTCGGATGGAGCAGGTCAGCGGTGGCGCTCGAGGTGGGCGACGACGGCGATCCAGATCATGGCGGTCAGGAAGGTGACAGCCAGGACCAGCGGGCCGGCGGGCGCCCCGGCCGAGGAGTACACGTCCCCGAACAGGAAGACCGCGCCCGCGGCGCGGGAGGCCCACGCCATGCGGGGAGCTCCGGTGCGGGCGTAGTGGCGGCCCAGCACGAAGCACGCGGCGATCAGCGCGGTGAAGGCGACCGTTCCGACGGCCAGGTGGCCGATCGTGCCCACGGTGACACCCGGGACGCCGGGGTCACCGACGGGGAACCCGCCGCCGCCCTGGAGCACGAACGGGCCGGACAGTGCCAGCCCGACCCCGACGACCCCGACCAGGCGGGGGGCCCAGGTGCCGCCGGGGGTGCCGCGCAGGGCGCGGCGCAACCCGACCGCGCCGGCCAGCACCAGCAGCCCGGAGGCGACGAAGTTGGTGATCTGGAGCCAGCCGAGGTCGCCGTTGGACAGTGAGCTGAGCGGGTAGCGGGTCAGGTCGAAGCCCTCGCGGGTGACGGCCTGGGCCAGCGAGACCACACCGAACACCGCAGTGCCGGCGACGGCGCCGGAGAGCAGCAGGCGGGTACGCGGGTCACGCACCGGATCAGCGGCGGAGCGGCCAGGGTCGGCGGACGGCAGCGAGCCCGACGCCGCCATGTACACCGAGCTGGGCCACTACCTCGACGAGCTCACCCGCTCGGGCGTGCTCGTCGCCACCGGCGGGCTCGACGCGGGCACCCGCATCACGACCTCGGGTGGCGAGCTCACCGTCACCGACGGCCCGTTCGCGGAGACGAAGGAGGCGATCGTCAGCTTCGCGGTGGTCGAGGTCGCGTCCCGCGAGGAGGCGATCGAGCTGACGCGGCGCTTCCAGGCGATCTTCGGTGAGGGCCGGACGATGATGTACCAGGTATTCGGGCCCGCCACGGCCTGACCGGGCCGCGAGGTCACCGTCCGATGCAGCACAGCCGGCACGGCGCGACGAGCGACCGAGCGGAGGCGTCGTTTCGGGTCCGGCCGACGCGGTCGGTGAGATCTGGCGGCGGGAGTCGGCGCGGATCGTCGCCGGCCTCGCGCGGATGCTCGCCGGCGACGTCGGCCTTGCCGAGGAGCTGGCGCAGGACGCGCTGGTCGCGGCGCTGGAGCAGTGGCCGGCGCACGGCGTCCCGGCGAACCCTGGTGCCTGGCTCACCACCGTCGCCCGCCGTCGCGCGGTCGACACGCTGCGCCGCATGCAGCGCCGCGACCGCGGGCACGCGGAGCTCGCGCACGGGCTGCGCACCGCGCCGGACGACGAGCCGGACGTCCCCGATCCGGACGATCTCGACGACGACGTCCTGCGGCTGATGGTCGTCTCCTGCCATCCCGTGCTCCCCGCCGAGTCGCGGGTGGCGCTGACGATGCGCGTGGTCGCCGGGCTGCGGACCGACGAGATCGCGCGCGCGTTCCTCGTCAGCGAGGCGACCGTAGGCCAGCGGATCGTGCGCGCCAAGCGCGCGCTCGCGGCGAGCCAGGTGCCGTTCGAGGTCCCCACGGGGCCGGAGCGGGCGGCGCGGCTGTCGTCGGTGATGGATGTCGTCTACCTGGTCTTCAACGAGGGCTACGCGGCGACCGGCGGAGGCGACTGGATCCGGCCCGCGCTGTGCGACGAGGCCGTGCGGCTGGCGGGCCTGCTGGCCGGGCTCGCCCCCGACTCGGCCGAGGCCCACGGCCTGCTCGCACTCATTCAGCTGCAGCACAGCCGCCGGGACGCCCGCGTCGACGCGGACGGGGCTCCGGTCCTGCTGCACGAGCAGGAC